>NZ_JBHXTJ010000011.1:0-191215 GCF_042677525.1 Streptomyces sp. NPDC127114 | reverse complement strand
GCGGTCGCTGCCGTAGGTGGCGAGGAGGGCCTGGGCCTCGATCGGGTCGCCGAGGACGGTGCCCGTGCCGTGGGCCTCGACGGCGTCCACGGCGGCGAAGGTCAGGCCGGCGTCTTCGACGGCGGCGCGGATGACGCGCTCCTGGGCGGGGCCGCTGGGGGCGGTGAGGCCGTTGGAGGCGCCGTCCTGGTTCACGGCCGAGCCGGCGACCATGGCGAGGACCTGGTGGCCGCGACGGCGTGCGTCCGACAGCCGTTCCACGACGAGCACGCCGACACCCTCGGCCCAGGCGGTGCCGTCGGCATCCGCCGAGAACGACTTGCAGCGGCCGTCCTCGGCGAGCCCCCGCTGACGCGAGAACTCCACGAAGATGCCCGGCGTCGACATGACGGTCACACCGCCGGCGAGGGCCAGCGAGCACTCGCCGGAGCGCAGTGCCCGGACCGCCAGGTGCAGGGCGACCAGGGAGGAGGAGCACGCGGTGTCGACCGTCAGGGCCGGGCCCTGGAGGCCCAGCGTGTAGGCCACGCGGCCCGAGGCGACGCTCGACGTCGTACCCGTCAGGCCGAAACCGGCGGCGCCGGCACCCGCCTCGCCGAGCCGCGGACCGTACTCCTGCGCCATGACACCGGCGAACACACCGGTCTGCGTGCCACGCAGGGAGTCCGGGGCGATGCCGGCCCGCTCCAGGGCCTCCCAGGACACTTCGAGGAAGGCGCGCTGCTGCGGGTCCATCGCCAGCGCCTCGCGCGGCGAGATCCCGAACAGCTCGGCGTCGAACTCGGCGGCGCCGTCCAGGAAGCCGCCGTTGCGCACGTAGGTGGTGCCCACGTGGGCGGGATCCGGGTGGTAGAGGCCGTCGAGGTCCCAGCCGCGGTCCGTCGGGAAGCCGGAGATCATGTCCCGCTGTTCGGCGACGACCCGCCACAGCGCCTCGGGCGAGTCCACCCCGCCCGGGAAGCGGCAGCCGATGCCGACGATCACGATCGGGTCGTCCTGATCGGGACCGGCTTCGGGCGCGGCCTCGTCGCCGCGTGCGTCGGCGAGCAGCGAGGCCAGCTGCGCGGGGCTGGGGTGGTCGTATACGACCGTGGTGGGCAGCTTGCGCCCGGTGGCGGCGACGAGCCGGTTGCGCAGCTCGACGACCGTCGCCGAGTCGATGCCCAGCTCCTTGAACGTCCGCCGCGGTTCGATCTCGGCGGCGGATTCGTAGCCGAGGACGGCGGCGGTGTGCGCCCGTACGAGTTCCAGGGCGGCCGGTCCGGTCAGCGAGCCGTGCTCCTCGGCCTCCTCGCCGTACGCGTCGTCCGCCGCGTCCGGGGCGTCCACGGTGCGGGCCGGGGCAGCGGCGGCCGGTGCGGTCGGGGCCGGCGAGCCGCCGGGCTGTCCGGTGATCCAGTGGCGGCGGCGCTGGAAGGCGTACGTCGGGAGCTCGGCGCGCGCGGTGCCGGCGGGCAGGACGGCGGACCAGTCCACCTCCGCGCCGTGGCAGAACGCCTCGCCGAACGCGAGCAGCAGCCGCTGCGGGCCGCCCTCCTCGCGGCGCAGGGTGCCGAGCGCGGTCACCGGCAGGTCCGCGGCCTCGGCGGTCTGCTGGACGGCGAGCGCGAGCACCGGGTGCGGGCTCATCTCGATGAACAGCTCGTGCCCCGCTTCGAGCAGGGCCCGTACGGCGGGTTCGAATCCCACGGGTTCCCGCAGGTTGCGGAACCAGTAGTCGACGTCGAGCTCGGAGCCGTCCAGTGCCGTGCCGGTCACGGTGGAGTGCAGGGGCACGCTTCCGGCGCGCGGCGCGATCCCGGCGAGCTCGGCCGGCAGCGTGTCGCGTACGGCGTCGACGTGCGGGCTGTGCGAGGCGTAGGCGACCGGGACGCGCCGGGTGCGGACGTCCTCGCCGTACTGCGCGGCGAACGCGTCCAGGGCGTCTCCGTCGCCGGCGACCACGGTCATGCCGGGGGAGTTGACGGCGGCGACGCTCAGCCGCGGGTACGCGGCGAGGTCGGCGCGCACCCGGTCGGCGGGCAGCGACACGGTGAGCATGCCGCCGCCGCGTCCGGCCAGTTCGCCGAGGGCGGCGCTCCGCACGGCGACGAGCCGGGCCGCGTCGTCCAGGGTGAGCGCGCCGCTGACGGTGGCGGCGGCGATCTCGCCCTGCGAGTGGCCGACGACCGCGGCGGGTTCGACACCCGCCGCCCGCCACAGTGCGGCGAGACCGACCATGACGGCCCACAGCGCGGGCTGCACGACGTCGTCGCGGTCGAGGGCGGGCGCGCCCGGCCGGCCGCGCAGCACGTCGGTCAGCGACCAGTCCCGGTACGGGCGGAGCGCGCGCTCGCAGTCCTCGATCACCTTCGTGAAGACGGGGGCGGTGTCGAGGAGTTCGGCGGCCATGCCGGCCCACTGCGAGCCCTGGCCGGGGAAGACGAACACCGCTTCACGGGTGGTCCGGTGGCTGCTGCCCTGGACCGCGGTCTGGGTGACCTTGCCGTCGGCGACCGCGTCGAGGGCGGTCAGCAGCTCGCTCCGGTCGGAGCCGACCAGAACGGCCCGGTGGGCGAAGGCGGTGCGGTCGTGGGCGAGGGCGCGGGCGACCTCGGCTGCGCCGAGGTCCTCATGGGCGGCGAGGTGCTCGCGCAGCCGCTCCGCCTGGGCGCGCAGTGCCTTCTCGCCGCGTCCGGACAGCACCCAGGCGAGGGATTCGCCGGTGGCGGATTCCTCGGGGGATTCCTGATCGTTCCCGGCGGTAACAGCGGTTCCGTTCCACTCGCCGAGTACCAGATGGCAGTTGGTGCCGCCCATTCCGACCGATGTCACTCCCGCGACGAGTGGCCCATCGGAATCCCGCCATGGCTTGTTCTCGGTGAGGGCGGTGATCCGGAGATCGTCAAAGGGAATCTGCGGATTGGGAGTGCGGAAATTCAGGGTCGGGACGAGTTCCCGCTCTTTGAGGCAGAGAATGGTCTTGACGAGTCCCGCGATACCGGAGGCGCCTTCGAGGTGACCGATGTTCGTCTTGACGGAACCGAGGCGGAGGGGATTGCCGGGAGTGCGGGACGAGGCGAAAACGGCGCCCAGAGCAGAGGCTTCGATGGGATCGCCGACGCGGGTGCCCGATCCGTGGATTTCGACGTACTGGGCTTGTTCCAGCGGAATTCGCGCGTCTTCCCAGGCCTCGCGGATGACGCGTTCCTGCGCCTTTCCGTTGGGCGTGGGAAGGGTGTCGCTCGCGCCGTCGCTGCCGACGGCGCCGCCGTGCAGGAGGCAGAGGACCCGGTCCCCGTCGGCGACGGCCTGACGCAGGAGCTTCAGCGCCACCACGGCGCCGCCCTCGCCTCGTACGTACCCGTTGGCACGGGCGTCGAGAGCGTGACATCGGCCGTCGGGCGAGAGGCTGCCGAAGGCCTCCAGGGCGTGGGTGCTCTCCGGCGCGAGGTTCAGGTTGACGCCGCCGGCCAGTGCCACGACGGACTCGCCGCGGCGCAGGCTCTCGCAGGCCAGATGCACCGCGACCAGGGCCGATGACTGCGCGGTGTCCACCACCATGCTGGGACCCTGGAGGTTGAGCGCGTAGGAGACCCGGTTGGCGATGATGCCGCGGTGCAGGCCGGTCACGGTGTGCGCGGAGGTGGCGCCGGGGCCGGCCGCGTGGGTCAGGGCCGCGTAGTCGTCGGCGATCGCGCCGACGAAGACGCCGGTGCTCGTGCCGGCGAGCGTGGCCGGCACGATGCGGGCGTCCTCCAGCGCCTCCCAGGCGAGTTCGAGGACGAGCCGCTGCTGCGGGTCCGTCGCGGCGGCCTCCCGCGGCGAAATGCCGAAGAACTCGGCGTCGAAGGTGTCGACACGCGGGAGAAAGCCGCCGGGGCGCGGCGAGCCGTCGGGTAACGTGGCGAGATGCGCGCGATCCGCGGGAGCTTCCGCTATGGCATCGCGGCCGTTCTTGAGGAGATCCCAGAATTCGGCGGGGTTCGCCCCGCCGGGAAAGCGACAGGAGAGTCCGACGACGGCAACGGTCCGGTCGTCGATACCTTCGGGTGTTGGTGCTGCCGCCGGTATTCGGGCATGGCGGATCATGGTGTTCTTGCTCCCCCCGTGAAGCACGTTGAACGGCGCGGCCGACTCGGCGGTCCAGCCAGATTCAATTCGGACCCTAGCACCGAGTCGGCGCTCCGTAAACCAATGGCCACTGCATGCAGTCGGCATGCGGAAATAGGCATTCCGGACAGCCGGGGGGAGTGTCGGCGTATCCCGTAACCATCCCGTCAACGACGCGTAAACGGCGCGTCCCCACGCCGGACGGATGCCGACGGGACGGGTGTTATCCGGCGGAGGTCCACGGCACGGGCCGTGGACCGGTCACCGGGAGGCGGCCGGCACCTTGGTGTCGGCGGAGTGGCCCTCGGCGGCCTTCGCCGCCGGGTGCGCCTTGGTGATGGTGCAGACGCCGTCGACGCACTGGCGCTCGAGGCGGCCGCGGGAGATGGTCTGCGCGAGGCCGACCATCCAGCAGGTGGGGCAGCCCTTGAAGGCGATCAGGGACAGCGGGGCCGCCAGCAGGACGGCCGGGCCGGCGACCGGCACCATGGCGATCGAGCCGATGATCAGCCCGAAGCCGATGACGCCGCGCGCCAGGTGGCGCGGGACGGACTTGCTGGCGAAGTTCGGCGCCGCGGGCTTCGCGGTCGCGGGGACCTGGAGCTGTGTGGGAGCGGTCTTCACGGTGTTCACGGTCGTGGATCTCCTCCGACGTGTGGGCCGACGGCGTCGTCCGACGCCTGACCGGCGGCTTGGTCGAGTGGTGGTTCGGTCGCGGTGAGTGACTGGCGCAGGGTCGCGCGGGCCCGGTGCAGCCGCGACTTCATCGCGGCGGTGCTCAGACCGAGCGCGTCCGCGACGGTCCTGCCGGGCAGGCCCTGGATGTCACGCATGATCAGGACCTGCCGCTGGTCACGCGGAAGGGCGCTGACCGCGGCGGCGATCCGCTCCACCTCCAGCCGGTGCAGCACCGCGTCCTCGGCCGACGGTTCCGCGCAGACCTCCGGCTCGGCCGACGTCTCGTCGCTCCGCGAGACGAGCAGCCGTACCTGCCGGAGGCATTCGTTGCGCACGATCCGGAACATCCATGAGGCAAGCGCGCCGGTGGCCCGCAAGGTGCCGATCTTCCTGTAGAGGATGATCAACGCCTCCTGTGCCGCGTCCTCCGCGTCCTGCGGCGAGGCGCACAGCGAGATGGCGAACTTGCGCACATGAGGCTGCGACTCCATGACGACGGTGGTGAGCGACGAGACGTCACCGTCCTGCGCGGCCTTGATCAAGCGATCGTCCGGCCATCGGAAGCGTGGATTCATGTGCTAACTCATACCCGGAAGGCGCCCCGCGCGCAGGGCGCGGGTCAGACGCGGCTCTTCTTGAAGCGGCGCAGCAGGTGCCAGCTGCAAGCGCCCACAGCCAGGACTCCGACGACGATGAGCGCAGTGATCATTGGTGTTTCCTCCCGGTTCGGCCGGCCCGTTCGGCCGGTACACACATAGGAGGAGGGGAGGTCCGGAAAGGATTCGCCCCGGGCGAAGATTTTTTTCCGGACCTCAGGACGACCGCTCCGCGAGGCCGCGGACACCTGCCGACGGCAGGACGGTCAGCCCGCCTTCCGGGCCGTCACCACCACGCCCGGCCCGGTGTGCTCGTCCGCCGGGAGCCGGAGTTCGGCGACCGTGCGCAGCCCGGCCCGCTCGATCAGGTCCACGAGCCGTTCCGGCTGCCATCTGTGCGTCGTCCAGCGGACGGGTACGCCTCCGTAGGCCTCGG
Organism: Streptomyces sp. NPDC127114; assembly: GCF_042677525.1. Classification (NCBI taxonomy): domain Bacteria; kingdom Bacillati; phylum Actinomycetota; class Actinomycetes; order Kitasatosporales; family Streptomycetaceae; genus Streptomyces; species Streptomyces sp. NPDC127114. The sequence goes on along the minus strand of NZ_JBHXTJ010000011.1, from coordinate 185,413 downwards.
TGCGCAGCACGTCCCCGTCGCCGACGTGGGTCGCGGTGATGAAGTGCCCGCCCGGCTTCAACGCGCGGGCGAACGAGGCCAGTACCTGGGGAAGGACGTCTCGGGGGAGGTTGAACAGGGACCACCAGCCGAGCACGCCGCCGAGGGACTCCTCCCCGAGCCCGAGATCGGTGGCGGAGGCGACGGAGAAGCGGCACCGCGGATGCAGCCGGCGGGCGTTCTCGATCATGCGGGGGGAGAGGTCGACCCCGGAGACGTCGAGCCCGCGTTCGTCGAGGTAGGCGGTCACCGTGCCGGGTCCGCAGCCGACGTCGAGGACGGGTCCGAGTCCGCCCACGCTGTCGGCGAAGGCGTCGATCGACGCTTTGAGCCAGGGGTGGCGGCGGATGTCGCCGATCCCCGTCGTCAGGACCATGTCGGCGTAGTTGTCGGCCACGCGGTCGTAGGACTCGCGTACGACGTCGAGATCGGCGGGCCGGTCGATTCGGTGAGCGCGCATCGGGCAAGAATAGGGCGGCGCGCCGCGCGCAGCCCTGGACCACGCGACGCCGGCCGACGCCGACGGCTCCCATCTCCGCGCTGAGCGCGCCTGGTTGAGCCGCCGCCGTGACCGGGCCCTCCGGCCGACGCCGGCCCGGACACGGGGCAGCGCATGCGCCGGCTTCGCCCGACCCGACCGCGGCCAGGGCGTCGAGCCCCGCGCAACGATCCGCGCCCGCCCAGCGACATCCGCGCCTTCCCGCGGCGCTCGTCCCGCCGCACCTTTCCCACCGCGCCTCTCCCACGGCGCTCCGGCCGCGGGCGAGGACCCTGGTCCGACCCGGCGACGTGACGGAACGCCGGAGATGAGAGGGTCGGGCGGGTGAGTGAGACACCGACGAACACCCTCCAATACCGCGTAGACGGTCGAGACGACGCCCCGGTCCTGGTCCTGGGACCTTCGCTCGGCACCACCTGGCACATGTGGGACCGGCAGATACCCGAGCTCACCCGCGCCTGGCGGGTCGTCCGCTTCGACCTGCCCGGACACGGCGGCGCGCCCGTGCAGCCGGCCGGCTCCGTCGCCGAGCTCGGCGACCGGCTGCTGGCCACCCTCGACGAGCTCGGCGTCCAGCGCTTCTGCTACGCCGGCTGCTCCCTCGGCGGCGCCGTCGGCCTCGACCTCGCGCTGCGCGCGCCGCAGCGGGTCGCGTCCCTGGCCCTCGTCGCCACCTCGCCCCGCTTCGGCAGCGCCGACGAGTTCCGGCAGCGCGGCGTGCTCGTCCGCACCAACGGCCTCGAACCCATGGCCCGTACCGCGCCCGAGCAGTGGTTCACGCCCGCCTTCGCCGCTGCCCAGCCCGCCATCGTCGACTGGGCCGTGCAGATGGTCCGCACCACCGACCCGGGCTGCTACATCGCCGCCTGCGAGGCGCTCGCCGTCTTCGACGTCCGCGAGGCCCTGGACCGGATCGGCGTGCCCGCCCTGGTCCTGGTCGGCGCCGACGACCGGATCACCGGGCCCGCCGAGGCCCGCACCCTCGTCGCCGGCATCCCCGACGCCCGCCTCGCCGTCGTCCCCGGCGCCTCCCACCTGGCGCCCGTCGAGCAGCCCGCCGCCGTCACGGAGCTGCTCACCGGCCACTTCGCGCCGCTCGCCCAGGACACGCCCGGCGTCGCCCTGGCGCCGCCCGGCACGCCACCGGTCCCCGTCCCCGTCGTCCCGGCGGCCGAGACCGCCCCGGCGGCGCCGGACGAGGACGAGGAGCCCCGCCCCGACCCGTACGAGAGCGGCCTCAGGCTGCGCAGGGAGATCCTCGGCGACGCCCACGTCGACGAGGCCCTGGCCGATCCGTTCGGCGAGGACTTCCAGCACCTGGTCACCCGCTTCGCGTGGGGCGAGGTGTGGAGCCGCGAGGGCCTGGACCGCCGCACCCGCAGCGCCGTCACCGTCGCGGCACTCGTCGCCGGCGGCCACCACGACGCCCTCGCCGACCACACCCGGGCCGCGCTCCGCAACGGCCTCGCCCCGGCCGAGCTGCGCGAGATCCTCCTCCAGACCGCCGTCTACTGCGGCCTGCCCGCGGCCGAGAGCGCCCTGCGGGTCGTCCGCCACGTGATCGAGGAGGACACGACACCGCCGGCCTAGGTCGCTCAAGAGCGGCAGAGCCCACGGCCTGCCCCTAGGCTGCGGCCGTGAAGCTGACGAAGAACACCCATGCCTGCGTCCGCCTGGAGAAGGACGGCCGGACGCTCGTCATCGACCCCGGGATGTTCACCGAGGAGGACGCCGCGCTCGGCGCGGACGTCCTCCTCGTCACCCACGAGCATCCGGACCACTTCGACGAGGGACGGCTGCGCGCGGCCCTCGAGGCCGACCCGGCCGCCGAGGTGTGGACGCTGCGGAGCGTCGCCGAGCAGCTCACGGTGGCGTTCCCCGGCCGCGTCCACACCGTCGGCGACGGCGACGCGTTCTCCGCCGCCGGCTTCGACGTACAGGTGCACGGCGAACTGCACGCGGTGATCCACCCGGACATCCCGCGGATCACCAACGTCGGCTTCATGATCGACGGGGCCGTGTTCCACCCGGGCGACGCCCTCACCGTCCCCGACCGCCCGGTGGAGACCCTGTTCCTGCCGGTCATGGCGCCGTGGAACAAGATCTCCGAAGTGATCGACTACGTACGGGAGGTCAGGCCGGTCCGCGCGTACGACATCCACGACGCGCTCCTCACCGACCTGGCCCGGCCGATCTACGACCGCCAGATCGGCGCCCTCGCCGGCACCGACCACCGCAGGCTCACCCCGGGCGACTCGGCCGAGCTCTGACCGGTCCCGCGCCGCGGACCGCCGACTGTCACACCCCGCCGTTAGGCTTGCGCACATGCGCATCGCCACCTGGAACGTCAATTCGATCACGGCCCGGCTGCCCCGCCTCCTGGCCTGGCTGGAGAGCACCGGCACCGACGTGCTGTGCATCCAGGAGACCAAGTGCACCGTCGAGCAGTTCCCCGCCGACGAGCTGCGCGAGCTGGGGTACGAGTCGGTGGTCAACGCCACCGGCCGGTGGAACGGGGTCGCCCTGGTCTCCCGGGTCGGCCTGGAGGACGTCGTCACCGGGCTGCCCGGCGGCCCCGACTACGAGACCGTGCAGGAGCCGCGGGCCATTTCGGCGACCTGCGGCCCCGTCCGTCTCTGGTCGGTGTACGTGCCGAACGGCCGGGAGGTGGCGCACGACCACTACGCGTACAAGCTGCGCTGGCTGGAGGCCCTGAAGGCCGCCGTCGCCGAGGACGCGGCGGGCGGCCGGCCCTTCGCCGTGCTCGGCGACTTCAACATCGCGCCCACCGACGAGGACGTCTGGGACATCTCCCTGTTCGAGGGCGCCACCCACGTCACCGAGCCGGAGCGGGCGGCGCTCGCCGGGCTGCGCGAGGCCGGCCTCGTCGACGTGGTGCCGCGCCCGCTGAAGTACGACCACCCGTACACGTACTGGGACTACCGCCAGCTCTGCTTCCCGAAGAACAAGGGCATGCGCATCGACCTGGTCTACGGCAACAAGCCCTTCGCGGACGCGGTCAAGGACAGCTACGTGGACCGCGAGGAGCGCAAGGGCAAGGGCGCCTCCGACCACGCCCCGGTGGTCGTCGACCTCGACGTCTAGAGACCTGGACGTCCGGAGACGTGGACGTCCGGTGGTGGCCCGGTGATCTCCGCGCGCCGGGTGGTGCCCTCCAGGGGTGGAATGGGACGCTGTTCGGATGAACATTCCTTTCCTGGACAACTGGCGCAAGAAGCATGAAGCGGAACGGTCCCCTCTGGTCTCGGTCTTCGACCGGGACCCGGAGGGCGCCGCCGAGCTGCTCGCCGAGTGCGAGCTGCTGCGCGCCCGTGCCCAGGAGGCGGGAGTGACGCTCGACGACACGCCCCGCTCGCTCGCGGCGCTCGACCAGCTTCCGCCACGCTGGCGGGAAGATCCGGAGGAACTGCCCTGGGTCGGGAACGACGCGGGCCTCTATCTCGGCACCGTGATCGTACGGACCGTGCCGGGCGCCGGATGGCGGCTGCGGCCGGACGGCCAGCCGGTGGTGCTGCTGGCCTCCGGCCGCGAGATCAACGTGGTGGCGGCCGGGCTCGACTGGGCCGCCACCGGTGCGCCCGAACTCTTCCAGGTCTACGCGGAGTCCGCCGAGTTCTGAGCCTCCGGGCGCCCCGCACGAGCCCTGCCCGCCCGGCTGCAGCCGGTGATCACTCCGCCCGCACCGGCACCGACACGTAGCTCGGATCGGCCGCCGGTGAGGAGAAGGTCAGCTGCGCGCCGGTCGGGTTGTGCTCGATGTACAGCGGGTCGACGGTGTCGACGACCAGCGCGAGCCGGTGACCGGCCGGCACGTCGTAGGCCGTGGAGAACAGGTCCAGGTCGACGGCGAACGGCTGTCCCGGCTTCTTGTCGTGGAAGGTGTACGGGGCGTGGGTGACCAGCTTGCCGATGCCGAGCGGGCCCACGTCGTACAGGTACGCGACGAAGGTGCCGCTCCCGGCGGTCGGGGTGACCGTGGTGTGCAGCCGCGTGGTGCCGCGCACCCGCTGCGCGGTGTCGTACCGCCCGGTCTGCCACACGGCGGCGAAGGCCCGGGGGAGCAGCGGGATCGAGGCGGTCGGCGGGGCCTGGAAGAACTGGTCCAGGAGGTTGGAGAGCATCACGACACCGCCGTTGGCGCCGGAGTCGATGTTCGCCCAGACGTGCTCGGAGTCGGTGAGCGCGAACTTCCGCCGGTCGGCGTCGACGGACTTCCAGTCCGGGTAGCCCTCGTAGCCGGCGTCGGAGCGCGGCTTGAGCCGGACCGGCTGCTCGCGGTCGACGCCGTTGTCCACGCCCTTGAGGTGGTGGTCGAACCAGCGGTGGGCGCTGGTCCAGGTGTCGTTGGGCAGTCCGAGCAGTCCGGTGGCCTCCGCGGTGGCGTGGTCGCCGGGGCGGAACTCCAGCCGCTTGGGGCCGCTCAGCTTCTCGTAGAAGCTCGCGAACTGGTTGGGCGGGAAGATCGTGTCGCCCCAGGCGTTGCCCAGCATGACCGCGGGCCGGTTGGCGTTGATCGCGTCGAGGTACGTGGCCGCGGACCGCTTGCGGCCCCAGGCGATCATCTCGTCCTCCTTGTCCAGGTCGGACGTGAGGAAGTCGCCCAGGACCTGCCGGAGTTCGGGGCCGGGCCGGCCGGTGAGGTACCCGGCGCCGCCGAGCAGGGCGGCGGCCTGGAGGTGCTGGGTGCGGCCGCTGTAGATGGAGTCGATGAGGTCGGCCCAGCCGCTGAGCGCGGCCACGGCCCTGACCCGCTTGTCATGGGCGGCGGTGAGCAGGCTGATGCCCGCGCCGTACGAGACGCCGGCCATGCCGACCTTGGCGGGATCGGCGGGCGTGTGGGCCAGGGCCCAGTCGATGACGAGGGACGCGTCCGCGATGTCCTTCGGTCCGGCGGTCTCGATCTCCCCGCCGGACTGCCAGAAGCCGCGCGAGTTGTAACTCACCACGACGTAGCCGGAGTCGGCGAGCTTCTGGGCCTGGGCCAGGTACTCGACCTGGGGCATGCCCCAGCTGGTCGGGAGCACGATGACCGGGTAGCGGGTGGAGCCGTCGGCGCCGGCCGGGGTGGCGACGTTGGCCTTGAGGACGGTGCCGCCGTCGCCCGCGATGTCGACGAAGCGCAGGGTGCCGCCGGACTCGGCGGCCGTGGCCGCGCCGGCGGCGGGGGCGAGCCCGAGGGTCGTGCCGGCGACGAGGGCGGCCGAGACGGCCAAGGTCAGCGCTGTGCGCACGGGTCACTCCTCACTGGTTCACTGAATGGGGGGCAGTGAAAGTGACCCGACGGTAACCGCGACGGCTTACCCGGGGTAACCGCTCAGTAAGTTACGCAAGGGTAACGATTGGTGGAACGGAGCCGTCAGCGCAGGGCGCTCTTCGCCTGCCAGTCGGCCCAGGACAGGTTCCACTCGCCGTAGCCGTTGTTCAGCGCCTGCGTGCCCTTGGCGTCGGAGCCCGTGATCTCGAACGGGTCGCCCACCTGCACCGCGTCGTACACCGCCTTCGCGTTCGCGTCGCTCATCCCGATGCAGCCCGAGCTCCTGTTGGCGTTGCCGAAGTAGGCCGCGTTCCACGGCGCCGCGTGCGCGTACATGCCCGACCAGGTCAGCCGCATCGAGTGGTCGACCATCTTGTCGTAGGCGTCGCCGAGCCCGACGGTCTCGGAGCGCATGTTGATCGTGCCCTCCTTCGCCATCAGCACCGTCTTCCCGCGCCACGAGGCCTTCTCGCCGCCGGGCGTCCCGGCCGACATGGGCACGTCCTGCACGACCTGCCCGTCCCGCAGCAGCTTCAGCCGGTGGGTGTCCAGGTCGACCGTGACGAGCTGGTTCCTCCCGACGGTGAAGCCCGTCGTGTAGTCGCGCACGAACCAGCCGCCGGCGCCCCCGGAGTCGATGCCGTTGAGCTCGGCCTTCAGCGTCACCTTGGTGCCCGCCTTCCAGTACTCCTTCGGCCGCCAGTCCACCCGGTCCTTGCCCGACCAGTCCTGCATCCAGCCCCAGGAGCCCTCGGTGCCGTTCGAGGTGGTCACCTTCAACTGCCGCTCCACGGCGGCCCTGTTCTTCACCGGGTGGTCGAAGACGATCGACAGCGGCTGGCCGACGCCGACCGTGGCGTTCCTGCCGGGCGCCAGGGTCAGCTTGTTCACCCGCTCCGGCTCGGCGGTGGCGAACGACGCCTTCGCGCCGCCGCCGTCCGTGTCCCGCACCTCCACGGCGTACGAGGTCCCCGGCGCGGCCGGTCGCAGCGAGGTCCACGTCTTCCCGTCGGCGCCGACCTCGCCGGCCAGGTTCCCGCCCTTGTCGTCCGTCACGGTCACCTGCTGGAGCCTCGGACCCTCGGCGAGCGTCACCACCACCGGCGCGCCGGCCTTCGCCCGCTCGCCGGTCAGGTTCACCGAGACCCGCGTCCGCGGCGCCTCCTGCGCCGCCCCTCCGGCCCCGCCCGAGCCTCCACTGCCGCCACCGCACCCGCCGAGGGTGACGGCGAGTGCGGTGGTGACGAACAGGGCGGCGGGCACGGATATACGGCTCACGGAAACGACCTCCGGTGGTGATCTCTTACGGGAGGAGAGAGTCCGGACGGCCGGAGACGGTTCCGTACATGTGCCCTATTCCTGTGATGTCGGATGTGAGATGGGCGACGTCACGGACGGTCGAGGAGGGCGACGGCCTCGGCGAAGTCCGCGTGCGCGGGCCCGAACGTCCGCGCCGCGGCGAAGTACGCCGCACGGTCGGTCAGCGCCCGGGCGAGGCGCCCCGGGTCGTCGGGCAGCCGGCGGGCGAGCGCCACGCCCTCGTCGAGGAAGGGCCGCATCCGCTCCTCGAACCGGTACGGGCTGTGCCCGTCCCGGCTCACCGCGCGCAGGGTGATCCGGCGCTGGACGTCCACCAGCTCGGCAAGCCGGCCGTCCGCGCGCAGCAGCGCCGCCTCCTCCTCGAGCCGCGGCAGGTCGCCGGTGTACGCCGCCCTCGCGTCGGCCGACCAGCCCTCGCCCGTACCGAACGGCGGCATCGGCGCCCCCGGCCCCGCGGCCGGCTCCGCGTCCCGTCCCGACAGGACGAACAGCGTGGCCCACCAGGAGAGGAGGCAGCTCCAGGTCCTCGGCTCGCCCGTCGCCGCCAGCTCCTCCAGCACGCCCAGCGCCTCCCGCCGCGCGGCCACGGCTTCCGCCCGTCGTCCGGCCGCGTCGAACATGCGCGACTGATGGACCAGTTCCCACGTGAGGACGGCCAGCGCGGTGCGCTGCTCCGCCGCCTTGCGCCGGCCGTCGTCCACCAGCTCCCCGAAGACCTTCAGCGCCTCCTCCCGCATCCCGGCCGCCTCCAGGTTCGCCGTCCACTCGACCCTGCTCCAGAAGGTGTGCTCCCCGTTCCCGTCCCGTACGGACCGCTCGTTGAGCTCCGCGGCCTCACGGAACCGCCCCTCCTCGGCCAGGACCAGGGCCAGTCGGCCGCTCCACCCGGCCGCCGCCAGCTCCTCGCAGACCGCGCGCCCCTCGGCCCGCCTGCCGAGCGCGAAGAGCACCCCCTGATGGGCGTTCAGGGCGTGGCGGAGCCGCTCCGTCCGGCCGGGCACACCGGCCTCGATCCGCCGCGCCGCCTCCGCCGCCTCGGCGAAGAGCCGCACCCGCACCTCCGGATCCCGCAGCTCGTGGCCACGCTCCACCAGCGCGTCCACCAGCTTCGGCAGATAGGCCTTCGGACTCACCTGTGCCAGCACCCGGTACGCCCCGATCCGTGCCCACAGGCTCGGCTCGCCGGACCCCAGCAGCAGCACCCGCGCCCTCAGCACCGCGTTCTGGTCGGTCTTCCCGGAGTTCCCCGTGTCCGTCATGTTCCCCCTGTTCACCGTGTTCTCCGCGTGATGCACGAGGGGAGATTCTGGGAGTCGGAGGACAGCCCGGACAAGGCTCCCGAACTGTGCGTTCCGTCCTACGAAAAACGGCTCTGACCTGTCATGATGGTGACGTCTTCACTCCGAGGGGAGGGCCGGTGGGCAACAGCGGCGCACCCGGGGCCGTCCCCGACGTCTTCGACCCGCGGATCTACGCCGCCGGGATCCCGCACGACCGCTTCCGCGCCCTGCGCGACCACCACCCGGTCGCCCGCCAGGAGGAGTACGAGGTCCTCGGCTGGCCCGCGGGGCCCGGGTTCTGGGCCGTGACGCGGCACGCCGACGTCGTCCGGGTGCTCAAGGACGCCGAGGGGTTCTCCTCGTACCTCGGGGCCACGCAGATCCGCGATCCCGACCCGGCCGACCTGCCGTTCATCCGGCGGATGATGCTCAACCAGGACCCTTCCCCAAGCTCTCGACTTCGTTCGAGCAGGGGAGACCTCCATCACCACGGGCGGCTGCGCCGGCTCGTCAGCCGCGCCTTCACACCTCGCAGGATCGACCGGTTCGCCGCCACCGCACGCGCCCGGGCTCGCGAACTCCTCACCTCGGCAAGGGAGTCGGGCGACGAGATCGACCTCGTGAAGGCCGTCACCGACGACTACGCGCTGCTCAACCTCACCGACATCCTCGGCGTGCCGGCCGCCGACCGCGGGCTGCTGCACACCTGGACCGAGCGGGTCATCGCCTACCAGGACCCCGACGAACCGCCGGTCCTCGACGCCGACGGCCGACCGGTCAACCCGCGCTCACCCGCCATGCTCGCCGAGATGTTCGGCTACGCGCGGGAACTCGCCGTCCACAAGAAGGCGCATCCCGCCGACGACATCATGACCGCCCTCGCCGAGACCGAACTCCAGGACGCCGAACTGGAGATGTTCTTCTTCCTGCTGACCGTCGCCGGCAACGACACCGTGCGCGCCGCCGCCCCCGGCGGACTGCTCGCCCTCGCCGAACACCCCGACCAGCAGCGGCGGTTGTGGACCGGAGACGTCGACACGGACACCGCCGTCGACGAACTCCTCCGCTGGCACCCGCCCGTCCTCTCCTTCCGCCGCACCGCCACCCGCGCCACCGAGCTGGCCGGGGTGCCGATCGCCGCCGGCGACAAGGTCGTCGTCTTCCACGCCTCCGCCAACCACGACGAGCGGGCCTTCGCCGACCCCCGACGGCTCGACCTCGCCCGCACCCCCAACCCGCACGTCTCCTTCGGCGACGGCCCGCACGTCTGCCTCGGCGCGCACTTCGCCCGGCTCCAGCTGAAGGTCCTCTACGAGGAGGCGCGCGCGGTGCTGCCGGGCCTCGCACCCGCCGGGCCGCCCCGGCGGCTCGTCTCCAACTTCATCAACGGGATCAAGTCGCTGCCGCTGCGGCTGGAGCCGTGCGCGCCTCGCGGGTGACGTCGGCGACGAGCTCGACCACATCGGGGCCGTACGCCTGGGAGTTGACGACCTTCAGGAGCAGGACAAAGGAGCCGTTCCGGTAGCGACGCGCGAGGCGCGCGTGATGCCGGGCCAGGTAGCGGGTCGCCGCCTGGTTGTTGATGGCCCGCTGCCCGCAGAACAGGAAGACCGGGCGCCCGCCCTCGCCGGCCGTCAGCCGCGCGAGCAGCACGTACTCGACGACGCCCGGCTCCATGCGATACACGTCCTCGCCGATCCGTATCGCGCCCCGCTCCTCGGCCGGTTCCCGGGCCGTGCTCATCTGCAGCCCCGGCAGCAGACTTCCCAGGTGGGCGCCCATCCGCCGATTCGAACCCGGCCCGCCGACGCAGAACTCCGTGCGGTCGCCGAAGCCCTGCTGGGCGAGATCGTGCTGGACGATCTGCGCGTGCGCCCCGCAGTCCTTCACGAGCGCGGAGAGTTCGAGCAGCGCCGACACGTCGAAGCGGTGCACCGCACTGTCGCTCCCGGCCTCCCGGTGCACCACGAGCAGGCACTCGGAGTGGCTGGGCAGCCCGAAGAAAGCCTGCTTCTTCCGGAGTCTCCGCCGCCACAGATAGGTGCGGGCCAGCCAGCCGAGGGAACCGCTGACCCCGGTGGCGAGCACGCCCAGGACGACGTTGCGCAGGTCTTCGTTCATGGGCGCGCATGCTACTGGGCGACCGGTCGGCTGTTCGAGTGGCGGTCCTGACGGGAGGTGCGGGCGGAAGTTACGCTGCGCGGACGGTCGTTGACTGGAGGTAGGAATGCGGTACCGGTTCCGGGGTTCCACCGTACGAAGCGGTTCGATCGTGGCCGTCGCCGCCACGGTGCTGGCGGTCGGTGCCGCCGCACCGCCGACGGCCGCCGGACCGGCGCCGGCCCCGGTCAAGGTGCCCGTCGCCGCGGGCTGGGGCGGAGCCGTCGCCAGCGTCGACGCGGACGCCTCCGCCGCGGGCATCGAGGTGCTCCGCAAGGGCGGCAACGCGGTCGACGCCGCGGTCGCCGTGGCCGCCGCGCTCGGCGTCACCGAGCCCTACTCGGCGGGCATCGGCGGAGGCGGCTACTTCGTCCACTACGACGCGAAGACCCGTACGGTGCACACCATCGACGGCCGCGAGACCGCGCCCGCCTCCGCCGACGCGAACCTCTTCGTCGAGAACGGCAGGCCCATCCCCTTCGAGGAGGGCATGACCAGCGGCCGGGGCGTCGGCACCCCGGGCACGCCGGCGACCTGGGAGACCGCGCTCGACGCGTGGGGCAGCAAACCGCTCGGGAAGCTCCTCGAACCGGCCGAACGGCTGGCCCGCGACGGCTTCACCGTCGACGCCACCTTCCGCGCCCAGACCGCGGCCAACGAGGCCCGCTTCCGCGACTTCCCCGCCTCCGCCGAACTCTTCCTGCCCGGCGGACAGTTGCCGGTGGTCGGCTCCGTCTTCAAGAACCCCGACCTGGCCCGTACGTACGAAGAACTGGGCCGGGACGGCACGGGCGCGCTCTATCGGGGCCCGCTCGCCCGCGACATCGTGAACACCGTCCGGCAGCCACCGGTCCGCGCGGGCGCCACCCGGGTGGTGCGCTCCGGCGACCTGACGGAGCGTGACCTCGCCGGGTACGAGACGATCCGGCGCCGCCCCACCAAGGTCTCCTACCGGGGCCTCGACGTGTACGGCATGGCGCCCTCGTCCTCCGGCGGCACCAGCGTCGGCGAGGCGCTGAACATCCTGGAGTCCACCGACCTCTCGCGCGCCCCGCAGGCCGGCTATCTGCACCGCTTCATCGAGGCGAGCCGGATCGCCTTCGCCGACCGCGGCCGCTGGGTCGGCGACCCGGCCTTCGAGGACGTGCCCGTGCGCGGCCTGCTCTCCCAGCGGTACGCCGACTCCCGGGCCTGCCTGATCCGCGACGACGCCGCGCTGACCAGCCCGCTCGCGCCGGGCGACCCCCGCGACCCGGCAGGGGGCTGCGCGAGCGGCGGCATCGCCGCTCCCACCACGTACGAGGGCGAGAACACCACCCACCTCACCGTCGCCGACAAGTGGGGCGACGTCGTCGCCTACACGCTGACCATCGAGTCCACCGGCGGCAGCGGCATCACGGTCCCCGGCCGCGGCTTCCTGCTCAACAACGAGCTGACCGACTTCTCCTTCGCCCCGGCCAACCCGGCCGTCCACGATCCCAACCTCCCCGGCCCCGGGAAGCGTCCGCGCTCCTCGATGTCGCCGACGATCGTCCTCGACGGGACCGGCCGCCCGGTGCTCGCCCTCGGCTCCCCGGGCGGCGCCACCATCATCACCACCGTCCTCCAGACCCTGACCGGCGTCGTGGACCGCGGCCTTCCCCTGGTCGACGCCATCGCCGCCCCCCGCGCCAGCCAGCGCAACCAGACCACCACCGAACTCGAACCGGCGCTCTGGAACAGCCCTCTGAAGGCCGGCCTCGAGTCCCTCGGTCACGCCTTCCGCCAGAACCCCGAGATCGGTGCCGCGACCGGCGTCCAACGCCTCCCGGACGGCCGCTGGCTGGCCGCCGCGGAGACGGTCCGCAGGGGCGGCGGATCGGCGATGGTGGTGCGGCCCGCGTCCTGAGGATCCGTGGCGCCGTCAGGACCGGCCTGACGGCCTACAGCGCCGTGAGGATCCTCGGACCGTCGTCCGTGACGGCCACCGTGTGCTCCGCGTGGGCCGCGCGGGAGCCGTCGAGCGTGCGGATCGTCCAGCCGTCGCGGGCCGTGTAGTGGTGGTCGCGGCCGCCGCCGATCAGCATCGGCTCGATCGCGATCACCATCCCGTGCCGCAGCGGCATGCCCCGGCCCGGGCGTCCCTCGTTGGGGACGTCCGGGCCCTCGTGCATCGTGCGGCCGACGCCGTGGCCGCCGAGGCCGTCCGGGATGCCGTAGCCGGCCTTGCGGCAGACCCGGCCGACGGCGTGGGCGATGTCCCCGACGCGGTTGCCCACCACGGCCGCCGCGATGCCCGCCTCCAGGGCCTCGTAGGCGGTGTCGATCAGCCGGGTGTCCTCGGGGCGCGCCCGGCCGATCGTGAAGCTCACCGCCGCGTCGCCGACCCAGCCGTCGAGCACCGCCCCGCAGTCCACGCTCACCAGGTCGCCGTCGGCGAGCCGGGTGCCGTCCGGGATGCCGTGCACGATCGCGTCGTTGACCGACAGGCAGACCACGGCGGGGAAGGGCGTCGGGGCCCAGTCGGGGCGGTAGTCCAGGAAGGGCGAGCCGGCCCCGGCCGCCGCCAGGACCTCCCGCGCCACCCGGTCGAGTTCCGCGAGCGTCACCCCGGGCGCCGCCTTGTCCCGTACGGCCTCGAGGGCCTGGGCCACCACCCGCCCCGCCTCGCGCATCAGCAGCAGGGTCGCATCCGTCTTGATCTCCACCATGCCAATTACTATACCGGTATTAGAATGGTGTCATGGTGCGTACCCCCCTCACCCCCGAAGAGCGCGAGCGCGGCGAACGCCTCGGTCACCTGCTGCGCGCGGCCCGCGGCGACCGCTCCATGGCCGAGATCGCCGCCGCCGCCGGTCTCTCCGCCGAGACGCTCCGCAAGATCGAGACCGGCCGCGCCCCGACCCCGGCCTTCTTCACGGTCGCCGCGCTCGCCGGAGTGCTCGGCCTGTCGATGGACGAGCTCGTGACGAGCTGCGCGCCGGCGCCGGTCTAGCGCGGCGGCCCCGTCTAGCGCGCCGGTCCCGGCTCGGCCGGCGACCGCCGTACCGCCACCGCCAGCTGCACCCGGCTGTGCCGCGGACCGTCGATCTCGTCGACGATCGCCCGGGCCAGGTCACCGTGGGCGATGCGGCCCGGCCCGTCCAGGACCGTGCCGACCGCCGTGCGGTAACCGCCCGTCACCGGCGCCTCCGGGTTCAGGTCGAGCGGCGGGACCACCATCAGCCAGTCGAGTTCCTCGCCCGCCTCGGCGGTCAGAAGCTCGAACTCCGCCACGTGCCCCTGAGCGAACGCCCACCACTCCGCCGGGAATTCGGGCGCGTCCATCAGCCGCGTCCCCGGCGCCGTCTCCAGCGTGGTCGCGATCCCCAGGACGACGAGGCGCCCCACGCCCGCCTTCCGCAGGCCCGTGACCAGGGCCCGCGCCGCCGCCGTGAAGTACTGCTCCGAGGGGATGTCGAGCCGGGCCGAGGCGTTCACGGCCGCGTCGTGCCCGGCGGCCAGGGCCGCCACCGCGTCCGGGTCGGTGGCGTCGCCGCCGACGACCGCCGCGCCCGTCCCCGCCAGGTCCGGGTACTTCGCCGGGTCCCGCACCACCGCGGTCACGTGGTGGCCGCGGGCCACCGCCTCCGCCACCGCCGCGCGGCCCACGCGTCCGCCCGCCCCGAAGACGATGATCCTCTTGCCGGCGCTGTCGCCGCTGCCGTTGCCGTTGTCGCTCGTCACGTCGTTCATGGCAGGGACCGTAGAACGCAGGCACCCGGTTACTTCAACGGTACCGGGGTCCTGGGCTAGCGTCGGGCCCATGACCGCCCAGCCGCCCCTGAGCCCCACCCTCTTCGACGACCCCGACTGCGTCGAACGGCCCCAGCCCGTCCGGGTCTTCGGCGGCAAGTGGACCGCCATGGTGCTGCGCTGTCTCGAGGACGGCCGGGCCCGGCGCTTCACGGAACTGCGCGTCCCGCTCCACATGGTCACCCCCAAGGTCCTCACCGAGACCCTGCGCGCCATGGAACGCGACGGCCTCGTCTCGCGGACCGTCCACGACGAGAACCCGCCCCGCGTCGAGTACGCCCTCACCGGCCTCGGCCGCTCCCTCATCGCCCCGCTCGACACCGCCTGCGCCTGGACCCGTGCCCACGCACCCGCCGTCACCGAGGCCCGCGAGAGCTACGACACCGCCGCCGGCCCGCAGAGCAGGCGCTGATTCTCCGACCGCACGCGGTGGCGAGGGCGTGGGCGACGGTGGACTGCCTCAGCGGTCAGAAGCGGGCGTCGACCGGGTGTGCCCACGAGGCGTGGGCCCGCCGACAGCGCACCGGACTCGTGCTGCCCCGGCGCATGCCGCCGAACGGTTACCTCGGCATCCGCGGGCCCGTCATGGTGATGACGCAATCCCCGCGAGGAAGGTAACGACATGACCGGTTCGGTTCCGCACGAAGCGCTGGCGGGAGCCTTCGAAGAGCAGCGTGAGCGCCTGGTGGCGGTCGCCCACCGGATGCTCGGGACGCGGGTGGACGCCGAGGACGCGGTGCAGGAGGCGTGGATCCGGCTGGCCCGGCAGGACGCGGCCGCGATCGACAATCTGGCCGGCTGGCTGACCACCGTGGTCGGCCGGGTCTGCATCGACGTGCTGCGCTCGCGCAAGACCCGGCCCGAGCTGTCGTACGACGACCGGCTGCCCGAGCTGGTGGTGAGCGTGGACGGCGGGGCGGCACCCGAGGACGACGCGATGCTCGCCGAGTCGGTCGGGCTGGCACTGCTGGTGGTCCTCGACACCCTCACGCCCACCGAGCGGCTGGCGTTCGTCCTGCATGACATGTTCGCGGTGCCCTTCGCCGAGATCGGCGAGATCATCGGGCGGTCCACCGACGCGACCAAGATGCTCGCCAGTCGGGCCCGCCGGAAGGTGCAGGGCACGTCGCTGCCGGACGACGAGCCGCGGCGGCAGCGCGAGGTGGTCGACGCGTTCCTCGCCGCCGCGCGGAACGGGGACTTCGAAGGGCTCGTACGGCTGCTCGATCCGAAGGTGACCTGGCGCACGTTCCACCCGCAGGGCGTGACGACCACGGTCGGGGCGGCCGAGGTGGCCGGTCCGGTCCTGCGCGGTGCCCGGTCGATGACCTCGGTGCTCCCGGTCCTGGTCAACGGCGAGCCCGGATTCGTGGCCTGGGGCGCGAAGGGCAAGGTGCTCGGCCTGGCGGCGTGCACCGTGGTCGACGGCCGGATCGTCGAGCTCCTGACCGTCAGCGACCGCAAGCGCCTGGACGCCATGGACCTGCCCGAGCGACCCGAGTAACAGACGTCGAGCGCTGGGCTGTTACGTCTTCACGAGGGGCTTCGTCGTAAGGGTGCAAGCATCCGGAAGACGAAGGAGACAGAGATGGAACAGCGGATCAACCCCATGGCCAACGAGGTCGGGGCGAAGTGGGCCAGGCACATCATCTCGTCGAACAAGGCCATCACCGACTCGGCGCTGCCGAAGGCGGTGCAGGAGCTGGTGAAGATCCGCGCCAGTCAGATCAACGGCTGCGGCGGCTGCCTCGACATGCATACCAAGGACGCCGCGGCCGCCGGCGAGAGCATGGTGCGGATCAACCTGGTCGGAGCATGGCGGGAGACGACCGTCTACACCGACGCGGAGCGGGCGGCGCTGGAACTCACCGAGCAGGCCACCCGCCTCGCCGACTCCAGCGGCGTCACCGATGAGGCATGGGCGAACGCGGCGAAGCACTTCGACGAGGACCAGCTGATGGCCCTGGTGGCCCTGATCTGCACGATCAACGCCTTCAACCGGCTGAACGTGATCACCCGGACGCCCGGCGGCGAGTACCAGCCCGGACAGTTCGGCTGACGCGGACGTGCCCCCTCCGGCTCACAGGCGGACCCGGGACGACCCCGGGTCCGCCCGGGGCCGCCACCCCCGGACAGCGTCGATTCGGGTCCCGCGTGACGCCGGTCTCCGGAGCGGTCGTGCCGGCACACCCACGTGGTCACGCACCGGATGGGCGCGGCCCCGCCGGCCGGCCAGGCCCCTCGTGGTCCTCGCCGCCGGTCCGGCCGCTGCGTAAGCTCGGCGGTCGTGATACCCGAAGAGCTGCGGCACGGCCGCTACGTCAGCCTCACCACGTTCCGCCGGGACGGCACCGGCGTCGCCACGCCGGTCTGGTACGCCGTCGAGGGCGACGAACTGTACGCCTGGACCCGCACCGACTCCTGGAAGGTGAAGCGGCTGCGCCGCGACCCCCGCGTCGTGGCCGCCGTGTGCGACGTGCGCGGCAACGTGGCCGACGGCGCCGTACGGGCCGAGGGCGCCGCCCGGCTCGTGACGGGGGAGGAGCTGCGCCGGGTGCGGCGGCTGCTCTCGCGCAAGTACACGTGGCAGTTCTGGGCGGTCGACTGGCCCGCGACGGTCGCCCGCCTGGGCAGGCGTCCGCACACGGGGATCGTCGTGAAGTTCACCCGGGGTGTGAGCGAGACCGAAAACCCTGCGTAGCCGTCCCGTAACACGACTGCGGTCCAATGCCGGTGGACCGAAGGGGCAGTGGAATGACGGTGCAGCAACTCCCGGCGGAAGTAGCGGCGTTCACCGGCTGGCTGAGCGAGCTGGCCGGCCGGCTCGAACCGGGCCGCGGCTGGTACGGCGTCTTCACCGACCGCGACCCGGAAGGCATGCGCGCCTGCTTCGACGGTGCGGACATCCTGCCCTGGGACGTCGTCGAGTCGCTGCTCCAGGACCTCGGCGAGCCGGCGGACGGGCCCCGGGGCCTGCGGGGCCGGGCACTGCACCGGGCCGCGGCCGCCGTCCACGACCGGGGCCCCGGCGGAACGGCGGCCCTGCGCGAGCGCCGGGACCTGATGGAGCGCGAGGCCCGCCACGCCGAGTCCCGCATCCGCGACCTCGCCCACACCCCCGGCCGTACCGCTGCCCTGTCCTGGGCCCACGACGACCTCGCCCGCGCGAGGGCGAGGATCACCGAGCTCACGGAGCGGCTGGACCGCCTGGGCGGCACCGCTCACCCGCCGCCCACCCCGCCCCCACCGACCGCACCTCCCGCCTCATCTCCCCGGCGGCGTCCGCGCGGGGCCCGCTACGCGTACGTGGAGGAGGCCGAGGCGCTGCCCGCGCCCGAGCCGCTTCCCCTGACCGGACTGCCCACCGGGCCCGCCCTCGCGCCGCGCGGCGCCCGCTTCGGCGGCGCCCCGGCCCCCGCCTCGCCCGCGCCCGCCGCCGGAGCGGCGGCGCCCGCCGGTGATCCCGCGCAGGCCGCCCGTGCCGCGGGCAACGCCGTCTACGCGCTGCGGAGGCTGCGCGCCCAGGGGCGCAGCGGCGAGGCGCACGCGCTGCTCTGCGAGGCCCTGGCCGGGCCGCCCGGGTGGCTTCCCGTGCTCGCCGCGGAGCTGCACGCCGCCGGGCTCGCCGCCGACTGGGCCACGCTGCTCTGGGAGGCGGCCACCCTGCCGCCCGCCCGGCTCGCCGCCGTCGCCGGAGCACTCGCCGACGCGGGGCGGCCGGACGACTGCGAGCAGCTGCTCCGCCAGGGCGTCGCACGCCCGGTCGAGGAGCTGGCCGGCGCGTGCGCGGCCCTGCACGCCGAGGGTCACCGGGCCGAGGCCCAGGCGCTGCTGACCGCCTTCCTCCGGGCCCGTACGCCCGAGGACGCGGCCCGGCTCGCCGCCGCCGACCCGGCCGTCCTCACTCCCGGACTGCTCGCCGCGGCCCGCGCCGTCTCCCCGGCCCGCGAACGGGACCTGGCACACGCGCTACGGGTCGCCGGCCTCGCGTGAGCCGGTCCCGAGGCCGGCCCCGAAGGCGGCCCCGAGGGCGCCCCGAACGCGGTTCCGGACGCACACGGACGTGTCGGTACGTGTCCGACGTGGACCACTCGGGTATGAAACATGATCGACTCCGCCACTTCACGGCGGTGGTCTTGCTCCGGGGTGTGACGGGGCTTACGTTCTCCTCCTACGCATCGCGTCTACGTGCGTAGAGGCTCTCCACGCCGCGCCGAAGGAGCAGCTCATGACCGACGTCGTACGCGCCGCGCTCGTCCAGGCCACCTGGACCGGCGACACCGAATCCATGATCGCCAAGCACGAGGAACACGCCCGTGAGGCGGCCCGGCAGGGGGCGAAGGTCATCGGGTTCCAGGAGGTGTTCAACGCCCCGTACTTCTGCCAGGTGCAGGAGCCCGAGCACTACCGCTGGGCCGAACCCGTACCCGACGGGCCCACCGTGCGCAGGATGCAGGCGCTCGCCCGGGAGACCGGGATGGTGGTCGTCGTGCCCGTCTTCGAGGTCGAGGGCACCGGCTTCTACTACAACACCGCCGCCGTCATCGACGCCGACGGCACCTACCTCGGCAAGTACCGCAAGCACCACATCCCCCAGGTGCGGGGCTTCTGGGAGAAGTACTACTTCCGGCCCGGCAACATCGGCTGGCCCGTCTTCGACACGGCCGTCGGCAAGGTCGGCGTCTACATCTGCTACGACCGGCACTTCCCGGAGGGCTGGCGTCAACTCGGCCTCAACGGAGCCCAGTTGGTATACAACCCCTCTGCCACCCACCGCGGCCTCTCCTCCTACCTCTGGCAGCTGGAACAGCCCGCCGCCGCCGTCGCCAACGAGTACTTCGTCGCCGCCATCAACCGGGTCGGCATCGAGGAGTACGGCGACAACGACTTCTACGGCACCAGCTACTTCGTCGACCCGCGCGGGCAGTTCGTCGGCGACGTCGCCTCCGACAAGGAGGAGGAACTCCTCGTCCGCGACCTCGACTTCGGTCTCATCGAGCAGGTCAGGCAGCAGTGGGCGTTCTACCGCGACCGCCGCCCCGACGCGTACGACGGGCTGGTGCAGCCGTGAGCAGCCTCTACGACCGCCACCGCGCCGTCATCCCCGACTGGGTCGCCCTCTACTACAAGGACCCGATCGA
Source organism: Streptomyces sp. NPDC127114 (assembly GCF_042677525.1). NCBI lineage: Bacteria > Bacillati > Actinomycetota > Actinomycetes > Kitasatosporales > Streptomycetaceae > Streptomyces > Streptomyces sp. NPDC127114. The sequence goes on along the minus strand of NZ_JBHXTJ010000011.1, from coordinate 165,925 downwards.
GATCACCCACGGCGAGGGCCGCCACGTCTGGGACGCCGACGGCCGGCGCTACCTCGACTTCTTCGGCGGCATCCTCACCACGATGACCGCCCACGCCCTGCCCGAGGTCACCAAGGCCGTCGCCGAGCAGGCCGGGCGGATCGTCCACTCCTCCACCCTCTACCTCAACCGCCCCATGGTGGAGCTGGCCGAACGGATCGCCTCCCTGTCCGGCATCCCGGACGCCCGCGTCTTCTTCACCACCTCCGGCACCGAGGCCAACGACGCCGCCCTCCTCCTCGCCACCACGTACACGGGCTCCAACCAGCTCCTGGCGATGCGGAACAGCTACCACGGCCGGTCCTTCTCCACCGTCGGCATCACCGGCAACCGCGCCTGGTCCCCGACCAGCCTCTCCCCGCTCCAGACCCTGTACGTGCACGGCGGCGTCCGCACCCGCGGCCCCTTCGCCCAGTACACCGACGAGCGGTTCACCGAGGCCTGCGTCGCCGACCTCGAAGACCTGCTCGGCCAGACCCGCTCGGGAGTCGCCGCCCTCATCGCCGAACCCATCCAGGGCGTCGGCGGCTTCACCTCCCCGCCCGACGGCCTCTACGCGGCCTTCCGCCGGGTCCTCGACCGGCACGGCATCCTCTGGATCGCCGACGAGGTGCAGACCGGCTGGGGCCGCACCGGCGAACACTTCTGGGGCTGGCAGGCCCACGGCCAGGCCGGACCGCCCGACATGCTCACCTTCGCCAAGGGCATCGGCAACGGCATGTCCATCGGCGGCGTCGTCGCCCGCGCCGAGATCATGAACTGCCTCGACGCCAACTCCATCTCCACCTTCGGCGGTTCGCCCGTCACCATGGCCGCCGGCCTCGCCAACCTCTCCTACCTCCTGGAACACGACCTCCAGGGCAACGCCCGCCGGGTCGGCGGCCTCCTCCTCGAACGCCTCCGGGGCATCACCGCGGGCATCGACGCCGTACGCGAGGTGCGCGGACGCGGCCTGATGATCGGCGTCGAGCTCACCGAACCGGGCACCGACCGGGCGAACCCCGACGCGGCGGGCGCCGTCCTGGAGGCCGCCCGCGAGGGAGGCCTGCTCATCGGCAAGGGCGGCGGGCACAACACCTCCGCCCTGCGCATCGCGCCGCCGCTCTCGCTCACCGTCGCCGAGGCCGAGGAAGGCGCGGCGATCCTCGAACAGGCCTTCCAGTCCATCTAGTCGGCAGGGAGAAGTCCCGTGAGCACCCGAACCCTGATCCGCGGCGGGCTCGTGATCACCGCCGCCGACGAACTGCACGCCGACGTGCTGATCGAGGACGGACGGATCGCCGCCCTCGCCGCCCACGGCTCCGACATCGCCGCCGGGTGGACCGCCGCACGGGTGGTCGACGCCACCGACCGCTACGTCATCCCGGGCGGCGTCGACGCCCACACCCACATGGAGCTGCCCTTCGGCGGCACCTCCGCCTCCGACACCTTCGAGACCGGCACCCGCGCCGCCGCCTGGGGCGGCACCACCACCATCGTCGACTTCGCCGTCCAGACCGTCGGGCACACCCTGCGCGAGGGCCTGGACACCTGGTACGCCAAGGCCGACGGCAACTGCGCCGTCGACTACGGCTTCCACATGATCCTCTCCGACGTCAACGAGCACACCCTGAAGGAGATGGACTGGCTCGTCCAGGAGGGAATCTCCTCGTTCAAGCTGTTCATGGCCTATCCGGGAGTCTTCTACAGCGACGACGGACAGATCCTGCGGGCCATGCAGCGCGGGGCCGCCAACGGCGGACTGATCATGATGCACGCGGAGAACGGCATCGCGATCGACGTCCTCGTGGAGCAGGCCCTGGCCCGGGGCGAGACGGACCCCCGCTATCACGGCGAGGTCCGCAAGACCCTGCTGGAGGCGGAGGCGACCCACCGCGCGATCCAGCTCTCCCGCGTGGCCGGCTCCCCGCTGTACGTCGTGCACGTGTCCGCCGAGGAGGCCGTCGCGGAGCTGGCCGCGGCCCGCGACAAGGGCCTGCCGGTCTTCGGCGAGACCTGCCCGCAGTACCTCTTCCTCTCCACCGACAACCTGGCCGAGCCGGACTTCGAGGGCGCCAAGTACGTCTGCTCGACCCCGCTGCGGCCGAAGGAACACCAGGCCGCGCTCTGGCGGGGCCTGCGGACGAACGACCTCCAGGTGGTCTCCACCGACCACTGCCCCTTCTGCTTCAAGGGCCAGAAGGAACTCGGCGTCGGCGACTTCTCCAAGATCCCCAACGGGCTGCCCGGCGTCGAGAACCGCATGGACCTGCTCCACCAGGCCGTCGTCGACGGACACATCAGCCGCCGCCGCTGGATCGAGATCGCCTGCGCGACTCCGGCCCGGATGTTCGGCCTCTACCCGCAGAAGGGCACCATCGCGCCGGGCGCGGACGCCGACGTCGTCATCTACGACCCGCACGCCACCCAGACCCTGTCCGCGGCCACCCACCACATGAACGTCGACTACTCCGCGTACGAGGGGAAGACCGTCACCGGACAGGTCGAGACCGTCCTCTCCCGCGGCGAACCCGTCATCGATCAGCGGAAGTTCACCGGGCGCGCCGGTCACGGCAGCTTCGTGCCCCGCTCCACCTGCCAGTACCTGAACTAGGAGGCCGCCCCTTGGACTTCGGACTCGTCCTGCAGACCGACCCGCCCGCCTCGCAGGTCGTCGGCCTGATGCGCCGGGCGGAGCGCAACGGCTTCCGCTACGGCTGGACCTTCGACTCCGCCGTGCTCTGGCAGGAACCCTTCGTCATCTACAGCCAGATCCTCGCCAACACCACGAAGCTGCACGTCGGCCCGATGGTCACCAACCCCGGCACCCGCACCTGGGAGGTCACCGCCTCCACCTTCGCCACCCTCAACGACATGTACGGCAACCGGACCGTCTGCGGCATCGGCCGCGGCGACTCCGCGATGCGCGTCGCCGGCCGCAGGCCCAACACGCTGGCCCGCCTCGGCGAGGCCATCGACGTCATCCGCGACCTGGCGGAGGGCCGCGAGGCGGTGGTCGACGGCAACCCCATCCGCATCCCGTGGATCAGGAACGGGAAACTGCCGGTCTGGATGGCCGCGTACGGCCCCAAGGCCCTGGCCCTGGCCGGCCGGAAGGCCGACGGCTTCATCCTCCAGCTCGCCGACCCGTTCCTGACCGAGTGGATGGTCAAGGCGGTCCGGCAGGCCGCCGCCGACGCGGGCCGCGACCCGGCCGGGATCACGATCTGCGTCGCCGCCCCGGCGTACGTGGGGGACGACCTGGCCCACGCCCGGGACCAGTGCCGCTGGTTCGGCGGCATGGTCGGCAACCACGTCGCCGACCTGGTCGCCAGGTACGGCGAGCACTCGGCCATGGTCCCGGACGAGCTCACCGCGTACATCAAGGACCGCCACGGCTACGACTACAGCCACCACGGCCGCGCCGGCAACCCGTCCACCGACTTCGTCCCCGACGAGATCGTCGACCGCTTCTGCCTCCTCGGCCCCGCCGAGGCCCACGTCGCGAAGCTGAGGCACCTGCGGGACCTGGGCGTCGACCAGTTCGCCGTGTACGCCATGCACGACAGCCGCGAGGGCACCATCGACGCCTACGGAACCGACATCATCCCCGCGATCAACTCCTGATCCCCGCTGCCGAACCTCCCACGCCCCGCACGGCCTCGTTCCGTCCCCGAACGAAGGGTTCCGCCGCCGCCATGACCGCCACCACCCCCTCCGACAGACCCGCCGACCCCGGCATACCCGCCGCCGGCCGCGTCGAGCTCCCGCCCGGTACGGCCGGCACCGATCCCCGCTTCGTCAACGACGACCTTCTCCCGGTCCCCGTCGCCCAGCGCCGCTGGACCACGTACAACTTCGCCGCGCTCTGGGTCGGCATGGCCCACAACATCCCCTCCTGGCTGCTCGCCTCCGGTCTCGTCACCCTCGGCATGGACGGGAAGCAGGCCGTCCTCACCATCGCGCTCGCCAACGTCATCGTCCTGCTCCCGATGCTGCTGACCGGGCACGCGGGACCCAAGTACGGCATCCCGTTCCCCGTCCTCGCACGAGCCTCCTTCGGACTGCGCGGCGCCAACCTGCCCGCGCTCATCCGCGCCGGCGTCGCCTGCGCCTGGTTCGGCATCCAGACCTGGATCGGCGGACAGGGCATTTTCCTTCTGCTCGACAAGATCTTCGGCGGCTGGGCCGAGGCGGCACGGGTCGGCGGCCAACCGTGGACGCTCTGGCTGAGCTTCGTCCTGTTCTGGATCCTCGAACTCGCCATCATCTACCGGGGCATGGAGGCGTTGCGCCGCTTCGAGAACTGGGCCGCGCCCTTCGTCATCGTCGGCGCCCTCGTGCTGCTCGTATGGATCGCGGTCAAAGCGGGCGGGTTCGGACCGCTGCTCGACCAGCCCTCGAAGCTGGGCTGGGGAGCCGACTTCTGGCCGGTCTTCTTCCCCTCGCTCATGGGGATGATCGCCTTCTGGTCGACGCTGTCGCTGAACATTCCGGACTTCACCCGCTTCGGGGCCGGCCAGCGGGCACAGATCTGGGGGCAGACCCTCGGGCTGCCGACGACGATGACCCTGTTCGCGCTGCTCTCCGTCCTCGTCACCTCCGGCTCCCAGGCCGTGTACGGCGCGCCCGTCTGGGACCCGGTCGCGCTCGCCGCGAAGACGGACAACGTCTTCGGTCTGCTCTTCGCGCTGGTGACCGTGCTCGTCGCCACGATCTCGGTGAACATCGCGGCGAACGTGGTCTCGCCCGCGTACGACCTCGCCAACCTCGCCCCGAAGGTCATCAACTTCCGTACGGGCGCGCTGATCACAGGCGTCGTGGGCGTCCTGATCATGCCGTGGAAGCTCACCGAGACCCCCGAGCTGTACATCTTCACCTGGCTCGGTCTGGTCGGCGGGCTGCTGGGTACGGTGGCGGGCATCCTCATCGCCGACTACTGGATCGTCCGCCGCACCCGGCTCGACCTGGCGGCGCTCTACCGCACGGACGGCCCCTACTGGTATCGGAGCGGATGGAACCCGGCAGCCGTGCTGGCCTTCGCCGTAGGCGGCATCCTGGCGATCGGTGGCTCCCACTCGGCACCCGGCACCGGACCCTTCCCCGAGGACGGACTCATCCCCTTCCTGAAGCCACTCGCCGACTACGGCTGGGCGGTCGGCCTCGCCGCCGCGCTGCTGCTCTACACAGCCCTCATGAAGGGACGGACGGCCATCCTGTCGTCTGACCGACCTCGGTGACGTAGGAACAGACCAGGTTCGCGAGCCGTCAAGGACTGCGCGGAGACCTACACGACCCCCGGTTGCGTCCGCCCCATGATGGTCCTGCCGAACCTCACGGCGGCGCATTGGCTAGCCGTCACGCCGCGCGGGTCGAGGACAGGGCTACGAGGCTGGAGCTGGGCGCGGCCATCGAGGACGGGCACTGACAGAGCTGTGCCAGCTCCTAGACTCCACCGCTCAGACCTAGGAGCGTGGGTCAGTAGACAACTCCTGGAATGCCGCGCCTCGTGGTGGAGCGGGGCTGTCGGGCGCTGCTGTGGAAAAGGCGTGGCTGCCGGGCAGTCGTGATGCGAAAATCGGTCCGCATCTTGATCCACATCCGCATCCCGGAGGTCCGCATGGACGTCGCCTCGCTGCTGCCGTTGACCACGGCCCGGTTGTCGCTGCGTCTGTTCACTCCCGGCGACGCCGACGACCTGTACGCCTACCAGAGCCTGCCGAGCGTGGCGCGCTACTTGTACCGGCCGCCGCACACGCGTGAGCGCAGTGAGCAGGTTGCCGCCGAGCGCGCGGCGCAGACGGTCTGGCGCGCCGACGGGGACAAGCTGTCGCTCGCCGTCTGCCGACGCGACGAGCCCGGCGTCCTTGGCGAGGTGAGCCTCGCCCTGGCCGACGCCCGCGCCGCCCAGGCCGAGATCGGCTGGACTCTCGACCCACGTCACCAGGGGCACGGCTACGCGACCGAGGCGGCCGCGGCGCTGGCCGGGTTTGCCTTCGACACGCTGGGCGTGCACCGGCTCTACGCACGGCTGGACGTGGAGAACGCCGGATCTGTGCGGGTCTGCGAGCGCCTGGGGATGCGTCGGGAGGCGCACCTGGTCGAGAACGACCTCGACGGGGATCGCTGGGGCAGCGAGTACATCTACGCGGCGCTGGCCGCGGACCTCCGCGGTCGGCCCGCGTCGACCTCGCGCGCAACGCCCCGGCAATCCGCGCCGCCCTCCACGAGGGCATCGACGACGCGGACCACGTCACTACGTTGAAGGTGCTTCAGCAGTTGATCCGCAACGCGGGCGGTACGGCCGCCTGACAGGCCCAGGGGCCGGGCAGCGGTCCGGCCCCTGGGGAGTCAGATACTGGCAGGTCAGCCGGCATGGTACGGCTACGCCTGTCCCCGCACCCGGTGCCGTTTCGCATACGACCAGGTCACCGCGGTCATCAGCACAGGTATGGCGAACAGCGGGGCGAAGGCGAGCCACCAGACGGTCAGCGCCGTATCGCTCGACATGTACGTCTGGCTTTCGACGGTGAAAGCGACCACGAGCTGCCACAGCGCGCCCAGGACCAGGGCGCCCGAGGTGATCCAGGCCAGCGTGGCGAGGGCCCGGGGGCGCAGCGGCTGCCACCGGTCGCTGACGAGCAGCAGCGGAAACAGAGCGGCCGCCTCGGCAAGGACGGAGAGGCCGACGACGTACGCGATGCCCCATCCCGGGATGTCGAACACGTCGCGCAGCACCTGGTCGCTGTACCCCACGTAGACACCGGAGGCCATGGCGATACGCCACAGACCGGAGGGGACCGCGCAGAGGGCTATCGCGTGGGCGGCGCGACGAGCCCAGACAGGCGCGGGTACGTAAGGCGGGAAGCGGAGCGGTCTGTGTCGTCATGACGTACATGCTGGGTCCGGACAGGCAGCCCACACATCGTCCGCTACGGCCGGCCGCCTCCCCCTGCCGGGGGATGGTCCGCCCACTGAGGGAGGACCTGACCGGATGGAAGGGCACGCCATGCCGGGGTCGCCGGAACCCGGTTTCGGGTGATCAGGTGCCGCCTCGGACGGACCTGCCGGTCGGCCGGGCCGGATCGTCGTTTTTCGACTTCCTTCTCATGGCACGCCACCGCCGCCGGCCGCCCTGGACCGGGACGGCGTGAATGCCCTAGCCTCGCAGACACCGAGAAGCGGAGCAGCGTCGCTCACATTCGGGTTCGCTCAACCTGCCCGGACGCGTTCGTGACCCCGTAACTCGCCCCCCACGGTGTCGTTTTGCGTTTACACAACGCAACGAAGGCGGTCGTCTAATGTCCGGCACGGAGTCCTCCGACTACACCCAGCGTCTCGCGCGCCTCGAGACCTCGGGAATCAAGCGGTTGCTCCCCACGCAAGCTCCCTACCGATGGAACCTGAAGAGGCTCGGCCTAGGGCGGGTGCTCGACGTCGGCTGCGGTCTCGGCCGGAACCTGCTGAACTGCGGCCCCGACAGCGTCGGCGTCGACCACAACGCCCACTCCGTCGCCACCTGCCGTGAGCGCGGGCTCAACGCCTACACGCCGGACGAGCTCGCCGAGGCCCCGGACTGCGGTCCGGGCTCCTTCGACAGCCTGCTCTGCGCGCACGTCCTGGAACACATGGACGAGACCCTCGGGAACTCGATCCTGGAGCAGTACCTGCCGCTGGTGAAGCGGGGCGGTTCGGTCGTCCTGATCTGTCCGCAGGAGGCCGGCTACAAGACCGACTCCACGCACGTGCGGTTCGTCGACTTCGACGGGATGCGCGCACACGCCGAGAAGGTCGGACTCGGCATCGAGCGCACCTACTCGTTCCCGTTCCCGCGGTCCGTGGGCAAGGTCTTCCCCTACAACGAGTTCGTCCTGGTCGCCCGGATCCCCGCGGAGGCCTGACCGGCCCGGCCCGCGGCCCCTCCCGCGTCAGGGAAGGGGCGGCGGCCGCCAGCCGGGCACGTGCGCCGCCGCGGAACGCTCCCAGGCGGCCACGCCCCCGGCCAGCGGCCAGGCGCGGGTGATCTCCGCGGCCCGTTCGACGGCCCGCAGGGCGGCCGCCAGGTGCCGGCTCGCCGCTCCTGCCTTCACCTGGGCGAAGGGACCGGGTTCCAGAGCGGCCATGCGCTCCTCGTACTCCCGGAGCGGACGCTCGGAGCACATCGCCACATACGCGGCGTCGACCGCCCTGGAGAGCAGCAGCTCGGATGGACGGCCGCCCTCGGCGAGCGCCGCGACCAGCCGGTCGTGGCCGTCGAGGACGACCGGGCAGTTGAGCCCGCTGATCCACCAGAGCAGGACGGGCGGCAGCAGGCCCTCGCGGTACTGCCGCCGGTACGCCTTCACGCGCGGCGCGTCCGGTGCGGACAGCGCCCGCAGCGGCAGCAGGTCGCGGGCGTCCTCGGCCGGGTCGCCGTAGCCGAACCAGGTGAGGTGGCCCCGGTCCGTGTCGTGGGGGAGGAGCCTGGCCCAGTGGGAGTCCACGAACCATCCCGGGGTCATCGGGCCCAGATGCCAGTCGCCCTCGTGCAGCGGCCCCTCGGCGGCCTCGCGCAGCTCCGCCTCCGCGTGCGCGGTCCAGCGGTCGGTCCACGCCTCGGAACCCGGCGGGGCGAAGTCCGCGAAGGCACGGGCGGTGGCGGCGCGCAGCGGTGCGAGCGGGGAGACGTACGTCCCGGTCCGGGCGTAGTGCACCCCGTGGTACGAGGCGCGCTGCCGCGCGAACAGCACCGGCCTGTTCCCCTGCAGCAGGACCAGCCGCCCGCCGTCCGCGCATTCCATACGCAGGCCGGGCATCACCGGGTGATCGATTTCGATCCGCATGCCGAGAGCGTACGAGGCGGAGCGGGACGTTCTCTGGGGACCCCGGCGGCTACGGGACCCGGGCCGTCCAGGCTCGGGTCGCGAACTTGGATTCCGCCAGGTCCTTCGCCAGTGCCAGCTCCTCCTCGGTCACCCGGTCCTCCGTGAGGCCGTAGCGGCCGCGGAAGGAGGCGATCATCCGCTCGATCACCGCCTCGCGCGGCAGACCGGTCTGCCGGCGCAGCGGGTCGACCCGCTTCTTCGCGCTCCTGGTGCCCTTGTCGGAGAGCTTCTCGCGCCCGATCCGCAGCACCTCGGTCATCTTGTCGGCGTCGATGTCGTACGCCATCGTCACGTGGTGCAGCACCGCGCCCTCGCCCGCGACCATGCGCTTCTGGGCGGCGCCCGCGATCTTGCCGGCGTCGGTGGCGATGTCGTTCAGCGGCTGGTACCAGGCCTTCACGCCCATGTCGCCGAGCGCGCCGAGCACCCAGTCGTCGAGGTAGGCGTAGCTGTCGGTGAAGGAGAGGCCCTGGACGAGGGCGTCGGGGACCGACAGCGAGTACGTGATCGTGTTGCCCGGTTCGATGAACATGGCGCCGCCGCCGCTGATCCGGCGGACCACCTCGATGCCGTGCCGCTCGGCCGCCTCCGGGTCCACCTCGTTGCGCAGCGACTGGAAGCTGCCGATCACCACGGCGGGCGAGCCCCACTCCCACACCCGCAGCGTCGGCGGGCGCCGGCCGGCGGCGACCTCGGCGGTCAGCACCTCGTCGAGGGCCATGTGCAGCGCGGGGGACCGGGGCGGCTCGTGGACCAGCTGCCAGTCGTAGTCCGTCCAGTCCGTGGCGTGCGCGAGCGCCCGGCGCACCGCGACCCCGATGCCCTCCGTGGTGAGGCCGAACATCTCCGTGCCCGGCGGCAGCGCCTGGTCGATGCGGGCCGCGAGACCGGCGGCGTCGGTGTCCGCGGGGGCGCCTTCGAGGGCCCGGTCGATGGCCAGGATCGCCTCGTCGGGTTCGAGGAAGAAGTCGCCCGCGACCCGGACCCGGCGCAGCACGCCGTCCTCCACGTCGAGGTCGACGACGACCAGCTTGCCGCCCGGGACCTTGTACTCGCCGTGCACGGGCCCTCCTGGATGGTGAGCACGGAGCCATGGGATGAACTCGACCAAAGCGTACTCGTGGCCGGCAGGTCGTCCGCCGGTTGTCCACAGGTCGTCCGGGAGCCCCCGCCTCGTCAGACGGGTGTGGTGGGATGGACACATGACGGAACACATCGTGACCGAGACCGGAGCCCACGACTTCCTCGCCCATGTCCTCGCCGGTGGCACCACCGAGGTGGAGGAGGCGGTGCGCAAGGCCGCCGCCGCGGAGATCATGCCGCGCTTCCGGCAGCTCGACGCGGACGAGATCGTCGAGAAGAACGGGCCGCACGACCTCGTGACCGTCGCCGACCGGGCCGCCGAGGCCCACCTCACCGCCTCCCTCACCGCGCTGCTGCCCGGCTCCGTAGTGGTCGGCGAGGAGGCCGTGCACGCCGATCCCGCGGTCTACGAGGCGCTGAAGGGCGACGCCCCGGTGTGGATCGTCGACCCGGTGGACGGCACCCGTCAGTTCGTGCGCGGCGAGGCCGGCTTCTGCACGCTCGTGGCCCTCGCCCGGCGCGGCGAGCTCCTCGCCTCCTGGACCTACGCCCCCGCCCTGGACGAGCTCGCCGTCGCGGTGCGCGGCCACGGCGCCACCCTGAACGGCGAGCCGATACGGTCGGGCGCGCCCGCGCCCGGTGCGGTCCTGGAGGTCGCCACCTCCCACCCCGACTACACCACGCCGGACCAGAAGCGCGCCCTGCTCGGACTGCGCACCGAGGGCGTCCGCCCCCGCCCGTGCGGCTCCGCGGGACTGGAGTACCTGGCCGTCGCCCGGGGCCGCCTCGACGCGGTCGCCTTCTCCTGGGAGTACGCCTGGGACCACGCCGCCGGGATGCTGCTGGTCGCGGAGGCCGGTGGCGCGGACCTCACCCTGACCGGCGAGCGCTTCCGGATCACCGGCGGCAACACGCTGCCGTTCACCGCGGCCCGCGACGCCGCCACCGCCGAACGGATCCGGTCACTCCTCGGGGCCCCGTAAGTCCCGTACGGGGCCGGGAATATGCTGGTTCCCCGGCCCGCCGACCGAAGGAGTCCAGGTGCCGTCGATGCTCGATGCCGTCGTCGTGGGGGCGGGACCCAACGGACTGACCGCTGCCGTGGAGCTGGCCCGGCGCGGCTTCTCGGTCGCCGTGTTCGAGGCGAAGCCCACCATCGGCGGCGGCGCCCGTACGGAGGAGCTCACCCTCCCCGGCTTCCGCCATGACCCGTGCTCGGCCGTGCACCCGCTCGGCATCGGCTCGCCCGTGTTCAAGACCATGCCGCTGGAGCGGCACGGCCTGGAGTGGCTGCACGCCGAGCTGCCCATGGCCCACCCCTGGGACGACGGCACCGCGGCCGTGCTCTCCCGCTCCGTCGCCGAGACCGCGGCCTCCTTCGGGCCGCGTGACGCCGGTACCTACCGGCGGCTCGTCGCGCCCTTCCTCGGCAGGTGGGACAGCCTGGTCGCGGACTTCATGCAGCTCCCGCTCACCGCGCTGCCCCGCGACCCGGTCACCCTGGCCCGCTTCGGCCTGGCCGGACTCCCGCCCTCCACGTGGCTGATGCGCCGCTTCCGCGACGAGAAGGCACGCGGCCTGTTCGCCGGACTCGTCGGCCATGTCATCGCCCCGCTCGACGGCTTCGCCACCGGCGCCGTCGGACTGGTCTTCGCGCTCGCCGCGCACGCGGGCGGCTGGCCGCTGCCCCGGGGCGGTTCCCAGTCGATCTCCGACGCGCTCGCCGCGTATCTGAAGGAGCTCGGCGGCGCCGTCCACACCGACTTCGAGGTCAAGCGGCTCGACGACCTGCCCCCGGCCCGCGCCTACGTCTTCGACACCTCGCCCACCGCCCTCGCGAGGATCGCCGGACTCGGCGCCGCCTACGACGGCTACCGCTACGGCGCCAGCTGCTTCAAGATCGACTATGCCCTGTCGGGCCCCGTACCGTGGACCGCCGAGGCCGCGCGCCGGGCCGGCACCGTCCAGATCGGCCCCACCATGGGCGAGATCGACACCGCCCTGAACCAGGCCTCCTCCGGCACCGCCCCGGACACCCCGTTCCTCATCACCGCGCAGCCCAGCCTCGTCGACCCGGGCCGCGCCCCCGAGGGCAAGCACGTCTTCTGGGCCTACGGCCACGTCCCCAACGGCTGGCGCGGTGACCTGACCGACGCCGTCGAGCGGCAGATCGAGCGCTTCGCCCCCGGCTTCCGCGACCTGGTCCTCGCCCGCGCCACCGCCGGACCGCCCGAGCTCGCCGAGCGCAACGCCAACTACGTCGGCGGCGACATCGCCTGCGGCGCCGCCCGCGGCCTGCAGCTCGTGCTCCGGCCGAAGCTCTCCCTCTTTCCTTACAGCACGCCGCACCCGGCGGTCTTCCTCTGCTCCTCCGCCACCCCGCCCGGCCCCGGAGTGCACGGCATGTCCGGCCACAACGCGGCCAAGGCGGTCTGGCGCCGGCTGCGCGTCCCCGCCGGGAGATGAGGCGACGGGAAATCCGGATGTCCGGACCGGCCGTCGACGGGAGGATGGGGACATGACCACCCGACCCGAGATCGTGCTCGTCCGCGGCGACATCACCCGGCAGGACACCGACGTCATCGTCAACGCCGCCAACTCCTCCCTCCTCGGTGGAGGCGGGGTCGACGGGGCGATCCACCGCCGGGGCGGCCCCGCCATCCTCGACGCGTGCCGCAGGCTCCGCGCCGGCCACTACGGCCGTGGCCTGCCCACCGGCCAGGCCGTCGCCACCACGGCCGGAAACCTCGCCGCCCGCTGGGTCGTCCACACCGTCGGCCCGGTCCACAGCGCCCAGGAGGACCGCTCCGAGCTGCTCGCCTCCTGCTACCGCGAGTCCCTGCGGGTCGCCGACGAACTGGGCGCGCGCTCCGTGGCGTTCCCGGCGGTCTCCACCGGCGTCTACGGCTGGCCCATGGACGACGGCGCCCGCATCGCCGTCGAGACGGTGCGGGCGGCGACCACGTCGGTGACCGAGGTCCGCTTCGTGCTCTTCGACGAGAACGCGTACGCGGCCTTCGAGGCCGCCCTGGGCTGACCTCTCCTCCGCCCGCCCACAGGCTGCCCGTCGCGATCCGGCCGCGGTGGCGCGTTTATCAGACATTCAGCGCGCCCTGTGATGCTGGGACGACGGCTCCGGACGGTGCCGTGACGAGAGCGTCGCACCCCCGGGAGAGCGCATGGGCAGAGGCCCCGACTGGCAGGCGGTCCACGGCCGTACGGTTCGTGCGGCCCGCCGGGCACAGGGCGCCGTGGCCGTCCTGGAGGCCGCCGCCACCTCGCTGACCGAGGCCGTGCCCTGCGAGTTCTGGGCCGGGGTGCTGCTCGACCCGGTGACCCTCCTCAACGTCGGCGGCTGCTACCACCACGGCGTCGGCGCCGAGTGGATGCCCCGGCTCCTCGACATCGAGTACCGCGAGGGCGATGCCAACCTCATGCCCGCCGTGGCCCGGCAGGCACAGCCCGTGGGCACCCTCTCCGGGGCGCTCGACGGCCGTCTCGAACGGAGCGTCCGCTACCAGGACGTCTACCGGCCGCTCGGACTCGCCGACGAGATGCGGCTGCTGCTGCGGGACGCCGGCCGCGTGTGGGGTGCGCTGGTGCTCGCGCGCTCCGAGGACCGGCCGGCGTTCTCCGCCGCCGAGACGGAGTTCGCCGCCCGGCTGTCGGCCCCGCTCGGCCGCGCCCTGCGGGACGCCCTGGCGGAACGGCCCGCCGCCCCCGGACCGGGCGCCCGTTCGCTCGTCGTCCTCGACTCCGCGTACGAGGTCGTCACCCGGTCCGCGACCGCCGGCGCCTGGTGCGCCGAGCTCGCCGAGACGTCCGCACGCGGCACGGGCCTCCCGGCCGCCGCGTACGGCGTCGCCGCGTCGGCCCTGAGCAGCCCCACCGGCGGCAGCCGGGTCTGCGTGCCGACCCGGTCGGGCGGCTGGGCCGCCATCGAGGGCTGGCGGCTCGACACGGGGGAGCGGCCCCAGGTGGCCCTTTCCCTGGGGCCCGCCTCGCCGCCCGACCGCATCGCCGCCCTGATGGAGACCTACGCCCTCAGCCCGCGCGAGTGCCAGGTCCTCACCGAGGTGGTCGGCGGCGCGCCGACCTCGGAGATCGCCACCCGGCTCAGGCTGTCCCCGTTCACCGTCCAGGACCACCTCAAGGCGGTCTTCGCCAAGACCGGGGTCCGGTCCCGCCGCGAACTCGTCGCCCAGGTCTTCTTCCCGCACTATCTGCCGGAGCTGCCCCTCCCGGGAGCGGAGGCCGGCCAGGTCGCCGGACGTTGATGTCGTTTTCTCGCCAGCCCGGCACGCTCGCGATCACCGATCCTTGAGGCATGCACACCGACACCGAGCGCTGCGTGCGGGCCGTCCGGTCGAAGGACGCCCGCTTCGACGGCGTCTTCTTCACCGCCGTCCGGACGACTCGGATCTACTGCCGGCCCAGCTGCCCGGCCGTGCCGCCCAAGCCCGAGAACATGGAGTTCCACCCCACGGCGGCCTCCTGCCAGCGCGCCGGCTTCCGCGCCTGCAAGCGCTGCCGGCCCGACACCAGCCCCGGCTCGCCCCACTGGCACGTACGGGCCGACGCCGTCGCCAGGGCCGTGCGGCTGATCCAGGACGGGGTCGTCGACCGCGAGGGCGTGCCCGGCCTCGCCGCGCGGCTCGGGTACTCGACCCGGCAGATCGAGCGGCAGCTGCTCACCGAGCTCGGCGCGAGTCCCCTCGCGCTCGCCCGCGCGCAGCGCGCCCAGACCGCCCGGCTGCTCATCGAGACCACCTCCATGCCCATGGCGCAGATCGCCTTCGCGGCCGGCTTCTCCTCCATCCGCACCTTCAACGACACCGTCCGCGAGGTCTTCGCGCTCACCCCCGGCGAGCTGCGCGCCCGCGCCGGCTCCCACGCCAACCGCTCCCGTGCAGACGGCTCCCACGCCAACCGCTCCCGCCTCAACGGCTCCCGTGCAGACGGCTCCCGCGTGGAAGGCGCCCGCCTCGACGGCTCCCACGCCGGCGGTTCCCCTGCCGACGGATCCCACCTGCCCGCCACACCCGGGACCATCACCCTCCGGCTGCCGTTCCGCGCCCCGCTCAACCCCTCCAACCTCTTCGGGCACCTGGTCGCGACCGCCGTCCCCGGCGTCGAGGAGTGGCGTGACGGCGCCTACCGCAGGACGCTCTCCCTCCCGTACGGCTACGGCATCGTCGCGCTCGCCCCGCGCCCCGACCACGTGCTCTGCCGGCTCTCGCTCACCGACCCCCGCGACCTCACGATCGCCATCAGCCGCTGCCGACGGCTCCTCGACCTCGACGCCGACCCCGTCGCCGTCGACGAGCAGCTGCGCGCCGACCCGCTGCTCGCGCCGCTCGTCGACGCCGGACCCGGCCGGCGGGTGCCCCGCACCGTCGACGCCGCCGAGTTCGCCGTACGGGCCGTGCTCGGCCAGCAGGTGTCCACCGCCGCCGCCCGCACCCACGCGGCCCGCCTTGTCGCCGCGCACGGCATCCCCGTCGACGACCCGGAAGGCGGCCTCACCCACCTCTTCCCGACGCCCGAGGCCCTCGCCGGCCTCGACCCGGAGACCCTCGCCCTGCCACGCAGCCGCCGCACGACCCTGACCACCCTGGTCGCGGCCCTCGCGGACGGAAGCCTGGCCCTCGGACCCGAGAGCGACTGGGCCGAGGCCCGGGCCAGGCTCCTCGCCCTGCCCGGCTTCGGCCCCTGG
The DNA here is from genome assembly GCF_042677525.1 of Streptomyces sp. NPDC127114. NCBI lineage: Bacteria > Bacillati > Actinomycetota > Actinomycetes > Kitasatosporales > Streptomycetaceae > Streptomyces > Streptomyces sp. NPDC127114. Next base: position 150,244 of record NZ_JBHXTJ010000011.1, on the reverse strand, counting down.
ACCACCGAGGTCATCGCCATGCGGGCGCTCGGCGACCCCGACGCCTTCCTCCCAGGCGACCTCGGCGTCCGCCGCGCCGCCCAGGGCCTCGGGCTGCCCGCCACGCCCGCGGCGCTCACCGACCGCGCGGCCCGCTGGCGGCCCTGGCGGGCCTACGCCGTCCAGTACCTGTGGGCCACCGACGACCACCCGATCAACCACCTGCCCGCGTAAGGAAGTCGCGCCATGCCACCCACCGTCCGGCACACGGTCGTGGACAGCCCCTACGACGCGCTGACCCTGGTCGCCGTCGACGGCGTCCTCAGCCGCATCCACATGACCGGCCAGCGCCACCGCCCGCCGGAGGAGACCTTCGGCAGCCCCGACCCGCGGCCCTTCACCGAGGCGGTGCGGCAGCTCGACGCGTACTTCGCGGGCGAACTCACCGAGTTCGACCTGCCGTTGCACCTCGTCGGCACCGAGTTCCAGCTCCGCGTCTGGGAGCGGCTGCGCAGCATCCCGTTCGGCGAGACCCGGACGTACGGCGAACTCGCCGACGCCCTCGGCAATCCCGCCGCCTCCCGCGCGGTCGGCCTCGCCAACGGCAAGAACCCGGTGAGCATCGTCGTCCCCTGCCACCGTGTGATCGGCGCGGGCGGCGGACTCACCGGGTACGGCGGCGGCCTCGACCGCAAGCAGCGCCTGCTGGCCTTCGAATCGGGCGCGGCCGCCGACGCCCTGTTCTAGCGGAGCCGTTCGAGGAGTGCGGGCAGCGCCGTGCCGATCGGCTCGCGCACGATCTCGTCCGCGATCGGGTCGTACGGCGTCGGCTCGGCGTTCACGATGATCAGCCGGGCGCCGTGCTCGGCCGCGATCCCGGCGAGCGAGGCGGCGGGCTGCACCTGGAGGCTGCTGCCGACGGCGACGAACACCTCCGCGGCCTTCGCGATCGACATCGCGTCGCCCAGCACCTTCGGGTCGAGACGCTGCCCGAACATCACCGTCGCCGCCTTCAGGATCCCGCCGCACGTCCGGCACGCCGGGTCGTCCTCGCCGGCCTTCACCCGCTCCAGCGCCTCGTCCATGGACGAACGGGCGTGACAGGCCGTGCACACCACCGACCGCGCCGAGCCGTGGAGTTCGAGCACCTTCCGCTCGGACACCCCGGCGACCTGGTGCAGCCCGTCGACGTTCTGGGTGATCACCCGCAGCGCGTTGCCGCTCTTCTCGTACGCGGCGATGGCGTGGTGCGCGACGTTCGGCTCGGCGCGGAGGACCGGCGCGTCGAGCCGCATCAGCCACGAGCGGCGCCGGACCTCCGGGTCGGCCATGTACGGCCCGTAGGTGACGAGCCGCTCGGCCTCGGGGTCGCGCCGCCACAACCCGTCGGGCCCGCGGTAGTCGGGTATGCCCGAGTCCGTGGAGATACCGGCCCCGCTGAGAATCGCCACCATCGTCATGCGGCGAGCGTAGGTGGACCGGTGGACCTCCCGCGAGGCCATTTCCTGCTGCTAGGTTCGCCCCCATGGCCAAGGTCAGCATCTCCCTCGACGCCGAACTCGTGGTCGAGGTCATGGTCCTCGCCGGCATCGGCAGCCCGCAGGACGCCGTCGAGGCCGTCGTCCGCGACTACGTCGCCCGCGGCCACCGCACCGAGGCCCGCACCGCCTCGCGCGACGAGGCCGCGCGCACCGGCCGGCTCACCCCGCCCGAGCCCGAGCAGGGCTGACGCCCGTCCAGGTCCTCAGGCGCCAGGGCGTGTCCCGACCCGCACCGGGCGGCCGTTCTCCAGTTCCACCGGGCCGCCGCCGTCCAGTGCGGCCAGGGCCGCGGCCACGCGCAGGGCCAGGCCGCCCGGCAGATACGCGGGCAGCTCCGCCGGGTCCACCAGCTTCCAGGAGATCAGCTCCTCCTCCTGGAGCCGGATCGCCGCGAGCTGCTCGGCGGACAGCACGCCGCCGTCGTACAGGTACGCCACGAGCGGGGGCCGGTCCGGGCCCGGCACCCAGTCGACCGCGAGCAGCGCGCCCAGCTCCACGTCGAGGCCGATCTCCTCGGCCGTCTCGCGCCGGGCGCCCGCGCGGGGCGTCTCGCCCGCGTCGGACTCGATCGTTCCGCCCGGCAGCGCCCAGCCCTCGCGGTAGTTGGGCTCGACGATCAGGACACCGCCGCTCGCGTCCCGGAAGAGGGCCGCGGCGCCGGCCAGGATCCGGGGCAGGCCGGCGATGTACGTGGCGTAGTCGGAGGTCGTCATCCCGTCAGCGTAGCCAGCCGTACCGTCCGCTCCGCCAGCTCGCTGATCCGCGACCCGTCGAAACCCGCCACCGCGCTGCGCACCCGGTCCCGCAGCGGCTCCGACCACTGGGGCGGGATCGCCGCGGCGCCGCACAGCACCCCGGCGACCGAGCCGGCGGTGGCGCCGTTGGAGTCGGTGTCCAGGCCGCCGCGCACGGTCAGCGCGATCGTACGGGTGAAGTCGCCCTCGCCGTACAGGAGTCCGGCGGTCAGCACCGCCGCGTTCGGGATCGTGTGGATCCAGCCGAGCGAGCCGGTCTCCCGGGACAGTTCCGCCAGCGTCTCGGACCACTCCACGCCCGCCTCGTGCAGGGCCATGGTGTGCCGTACGGTCCTGGCGAGACGGCTGCTCGCCGGGACCCGTTCCAGGGCGACGGACAGCGCGGTGCGCGCGTCGGGCGCCGTGAACGCGGCGGCGATCAGGGCCGCCGCCCACATCGCGCCGTACACCCCGTTGCCCGTGTGGGAGAGCACCGCGTCGCGGCGGGCCAGCGAGGCCGCCCGGCGCGGGTCGCCCGGCGAGGTCCAGCCGTACACGTCCGCCCTGATCAGGGCGCCGATCCACTCCTGGTACGGGTTGTCGTAGGTGGCGGTCAGCGGAGGCTTCAGTCCGTTGGCGAGATTGCGGTAGGCCACCCGCTCCGCCGTGAACGTCTGCAGGTACGGCAGCCGCAGCAGCCAGTGCTCGCCGACCTGCTCGGTGCTGAAGGCGAAGCCGCGGGTCTCCAGCAGGTGCAGGCCCAGGATCGTGTAGTCGATGTCGTCGTCCCGGCAGCTGCCGTTGATCCGGCCGCGCACGCACTGCGGCCACTCGGGGCGCAGCTCGAAACCGTCGGCTCCGGCGGCGGGCGGCGGAGGCAGGTAGTCGGTGAGCGGCAGGGCGTCGGTCAGCCGCAGGTAGTCGTCGATCCGCTCGGTCGTCCAGTGGTCGCCTCGCTCGACCGGCTTGCCCAGCATGTTCCCGGCGATCCGGCCCGTCCAGCCGCCGAGGATCCGGTCGGCGAGTTCACTGTGCTTGAGCTGACCCATGACACCGGTCTAACCGACGGGACGCCGGGCCGCGCGCCGACCCGCCCGCGCGGCTCCCGCGATCACTCGTCCCCCGCCGGCCTTTCCCGCCCGCCGACGTGCCGTGCTCGCTCCTTCCCCTCACTCCTCCCCGCCCTCGCCCCTTCCCGCCCGCACCTCTCCCCGCTCCCGTTCCTCGTCACCCACGGCGCGCGACCGCGCCGCCGCACGGCGCAGCCGGTGGTGGCGGGCCGCGCCCGTCCCGGGGCCCTGCTCGCCGACCGCCTCGCCGACCATCGCCCGCACCGCGTCCCGTACGCCGTGCAGCGCGTGGTGCCGGGCCGGGCCCGCGCCCGGGTCCTCGCGCAGCTCCTTCAGGAGCGACCAGCACAGGCCCAGCATGACGAGCACGAAGGGCAGTGCCACCAGGATCGTCGCCGTCTGCAGCGAGTTCAGCCCGCCGGCGAGCAGCAGGACGGCGGCGACCGCGGCCATCAGGACGCCCCAGGTCACCACCAGCCAGGTGGGCGGGTGCAGCGCGCCGTGGCTGGTGAGCGAGCCCATCACCAGCGAGGCCGAGTCCGCGCTGGTGACGAAGTACGTCATGACCAGCAGCATCGCGATGTACGAGGTGACCGTGCCGATCGGCAGGGCGTCCAGCATCGCGAAGAGCGAGGCCTCCGCGCCGTCCTTCACCGCGCCCGCCAGGTCGGCGGCGCCCGTCGAGTCGAGCCGGATCGCCGTGCCGCCCATGACGCAGAACCAGATCACCGTGGCGCCGGAGGGCACGAGCAGCACCCCGAAGAGGAACTCGCGCACGGTACGGCCCCGGGAGATCCGCGCGATGAAGGTGCCCACGAACGGCGCCCAGGACAGCCACCACGCCCAGTAGAAGATCGTCCAGGCCCCGAGCCACGCGCGGTCCGAGAACGCGCCCGTACGGCTCGCCATCGGCAGCAGCTGGTGCAGATAGCCGCCCACCGAGGCGGGGATCGTGTCCAGGACGTACACGGTCGGGCCGAGCAGGAAGACGAACAGCATCAGCGCGGCGGCGAGCACGATGTTCAGCGTCGAGAGCCACTTCACGCCCTTGTGCAGGCCCGAGAAGGCCGACAGGACGAACGCCGCCGAGAGCGACACGATGATGACCAGCTCGGTGGCGGTGGAGTCCTTCACGCCCATGGTGAGGTTCAGGCCCTCCGCCACCTGGAGCGCGCCGAGGCCCAGGCTGGTCGCGGTGCCGAAGACCGTCGCGAACACCGCGAGCAGGTCGATCGCCTTGCCCGGCCAGGACCGCGCCCGGCGCTCGCCCATCAACGGCACGAACGCGGCGCTCAGCGTGTTGCCGCGGCCCTTGCGGAAGCCCGCGTAGGCGAGGGCGAGGCCCGCCATGCCGTAGATGGCCCACGGCGTGAGGGTCCAGTGGAAGAACGAGTACTCCATCGCCGTCCGGGCCGCGGCGCCGGTCCCCGGCTCGACGCCGGTCGCGGGCGGCGGGCTCAGATAGTGCTGGAGCGGTTCGCCCACCCCGTAGAACATCAGGCCGATGCCCATGCCCGCGCTGAACATCATCGCGATCCACGCCAGGTCGGTGAACTCCGGCTCGGAGTCGTCCGCGCCGAGCCGGATCCGGCCGAAGCGGCTCAGCGCGATCACCACGCACAGCACCAGGAAGACGTCCGCCGCGGTCACGAACAGCCAGGCGAAGTTGCCGAGGACCCAGCGGAGCGCGGTGGAGGAGGCGTCGTCGAAGGAGTCCTTGCCGAGCGCCGCCCAGCCGACCACCGCGACGACGGCCGCCATCCCGATGCCGATGACCTTCCGGTCCGGTCCGGGGTCCTGGACGGGGCGCGGTCCGGGGCTCTGATCGATCGGTTCCGTGCTCATGTCGCCCCACTATGGTGCGGAATATCGCCTTATCAGGGGGTGGCACGCCGTCTTCCCGTACGGATAGGGTCGGCCTCGGCGCGACTGCCTGTTCGAAAGCAAGGGATGCAAGGTGACGGACGGAGCAGTAACTGAGGTCGCACGCGTGCTCGTCGCGGCCGACAAGTTCAAGGGTTCGCTCACGGCCGTACAGGTCGCGGAGCGGGTCACAGCAGGACTGCGACGGGTCGTCCCGGAGCTCGAGGTGGAGACCCTGCCCGTCGCGGACGGCGGCGACGGCACCGTGGCGGCGGCCGTCGCGGCCGGGTTCGAGCGGCGCGAGGTCACCGTGACCGGGCCGGTCGGCGAGCCCGTCACGGCCGCTTTCGCGCTGCGCGGGACCACCGCGGTCGTGGAGATGGCGGAGGCCTCCGGCCTCCAGCTGCTCCCGGCCGGAGTCTTCGCCCCGCTCACCGCCACCACGTACGGCTCCGGAGAGCTGCTGCGTGCCGCGCTCGACGCGGGCGCCACCTCGATCGTCTTCGGTGTCGGCGGCAGCGCCACGACCGACGGCGGCGCGGGCATGCTCGCCGCGCTCGGCGCCCGCTTCCTCGACGCCGACGGCAAGCCGGTCGGCCCCGGGGGCGGAGCCCTCGCCGGGCTCGCGTCCGCCGACCTGTCGGACGTCGACCCGCGCTTCGCCGACGTCGACCTCGTCCTCGCCAGCGACGTGGACAACCCGCTGACCGGCCCGAAGGGCTGCGCCGCCGTGTACGGCCCGCAGAAGGGCGCCACCCCGGAGGACGTCGAGACCCTCGACGCGGCCCTCGCGCACTACGCGCGCATCCTGGAGAAGGCGATCGGCCCCAGGGCCGCCGAGCTCGCCGCCTCCCCGGGCGCGGGCGGCGCGGGCGGCATCGGCTACGGCGCGCTGCTGATCGGCGCGAGCTTCCGCCCCGGGATCGAGCTGATGCTGGACGTCCTGGGCTTCGCCCCGGCCCTGGAGCGCGCCACCCTGGTGATCACCGGCGAGGGCTCCCTCGACGAGCAGACCCTGCACGGCAAGGCCCCGGCGGGCGTCGCCGCGGCGGCGCGTGCGGCCGGCAAGGACGTCGTCGCGGTCTGCGGCCGCCTCGCGCTCGCCCCCGAGGCCCTGGGCGCCGCCGGCATCCGCCGCGCCTACCCGCTCTCCGCCCTGGAGCCCGACCCCGCGAAGTCCATCCCGAACGCGGGCCCGCTCCTGGAACAGGTCGCTTCGGACATCGCGCGGGACTTCCTGGCGTAGGCCGTCTCTTCCGGGTCTTGGCAAAATCCGCGGTGGCGGCACACGGGCGAGGACCGTCCGCCGCCCTGCGGACGGCCCGCCCCGCCAGGCCCTCCCGTCGTGTGACCCGCCTCACATCCCGATCCTGTCAGGAATCGCCTCGCTGTCCCGCTCAACCTCCGGGAAGCAAGCGAAACGACAGGAGAAGACGCATGAAGCACCGCATCGTCGTCCTGGGCGCCGGCTACGCCGGGGCCTACGCGGCAGGGAACCTCGGCCGTCGGCTGTCCCCGACGGACGCCGAGATCACTGTGGTCAACGCCGAACCGGACTTCGTGCAGCGGGTGCGGCTGCACCAGTTCGTGGCCGGCCAGGAGATCGACGCTCCGAAGCTCGCCGACATCTTCGCGGGAACCGGGGTACGGCTGCGCGTGGGCCGGGTCACCGCCGTCGACCCCGCACGCCGGGTGGTCGCGGTGACCGGCGCCGACGGAGGCGAGCTCGCCTACGACACGCTCGTCTACACCCTCGGCAGCCGCGTCGCCGACCACGGCGTCCCCGGCGTGGCCGAGCACGCCTTCGACGTCACCGGCCGGGCATCGGCGCTGCGCCTGCGGGAGCACCTGGACGAGCTGGAGCACCGGGCCGGGCGGGGCGAGGACCGGAACGTGCTGGTCGTCGGCGACGGGCTGACCGGCATCGAGACCGCCACCGAGGTCGCCGAGTCCCGGCCCGGCCTGTCGGTGACGCTCGTCGCCCGCGGCGAGCTGGGCGCCCGGCTGTCCGCCGGAGCCCGCGGCCACCTGCGCAGCGCCTGCGACCGACTGGGCATCACCGTCGTCGAGCACACCGTCGTCGAAGCCGTCGAGCCGACCCGGGTGCGCTGCGCCGACGGCACGGTCCTCGCGTCCGACGCGACCGTCTGGACGGCCGGCTTCGCCGTCGACCCCATCGCCGCGGCCGGCGGCCTCGAGGTCACCGACAACGGCCGGATCGTCGTCGACGGCAGCATGCGGTCGGTCTCGCACCCCGACGTCTACGCCGCCGGCGACGCCGCGTACGCCATCGGCGACAACGGCCTGCCGGTGCCGATGTCCTGCGCCTCGGCCGGCTACACCGGCATGAGGGCGACCGAGGCGATCCTCGGGCGCCTGACCGGCCGCAAGATCGGTCACACCAGCCTGACCTACCTCGGCAACCACATCAGCCTCGGACGGCGGGACGGGATCCTGCAGATGGTCGACGGGAAGGGAATCGCGAAGCCGACGTATCTCGGCGGTCGGAACGCCGCCCGGATCAAGGCGGGCATCCTCCGGATGTCGCTGTGGACCACCTCGCACCCCACCTTCGGCATCCCCAAGCGCCAACACCGTGTCGCGGCCCCTGCGTTGACCTCCGCCGAGCAGGCGGCGGCCGCGTAGCCACCCACTAAGGTGATCAACGTGGACAGCACCACCGCGGATCGCTTCGACACCAGCCGGTTCGAGGCCAGCCGGAACCGGCTGGCCTCGCTGGCGTACCGCCTCCTCGGCTCCGCCGTCGACGCGGAAGACGTCGTCCAGGACGCCTTCCTGCACTGGCAGGCCGCCGACCGGCAGCGGATCAAGGTGCCCGAGGCATGGCTGACCAAGGTCGTCACCAACCTGTGCCTCGACCGGCTCCGCTCGGCACAGGCCCGCCGTGAACGCACCGCCGGCGCCTGGCTGCCCGAACCGCTCCTCGACGGCGACCCGATGCTCGGCCCCGCCGAATCGTTCGAGCAGCGCGAATCGGTCTCCCTGGCCGTGCTGACGCTGATGGAGCGCCTGTCGCCCTTCGAGCGGGCCGTCTACGTCCTGCGCGAGGCGTTCTCGTACAGCCACGCCGAGATCGCCGACATCCTCGACGTCAGCGAGGCCGCGAGCCAGCAGCACCTCCACCGGGCCCGGCGGCACGTCGCCACCGCCCGCCGCCGTGGCGGCGACGGCGAGGTCGACCCCGCCGCCGCCCGCAGGATCGTCGAGGAGTTCCTCGCCGCGGCCACCTCGGGCCGTACCGAACGGCTCGTGGCGCTCCTCACCGACGACGTGACCGCGGTCTCCGACGGCGCGGGCCTGACCGCGAAGCTGGTGCGGTTCGACACCCCGGAGCGCGTCGCCGCCGTCGCACGGGCCGGCTTCACCCCCACCGCCGCGAAGCGGCGACTCGCCGGCGGCACGCCCGTCGTCCACTACGCGTTCGTCAACGGCGCGCCCGCCATGCTCTTCGTCGTCGGCGACCAGGTCATCGGTGCCGTCACCTTCGACATCGCCGACGGCAGGATCGCGACCGTACGGGGCATCGCCGCGCCGGCCCGCCTCACCCGCCTCAACGAGGCCTGGCGCCACCACGAACCGGACACGCCGCTCGTCGCCCGGTGGTGACCCGCACGCGGGGACGCGGCGACATACCGCCGTAACACGTGGGTGCGAGCCTCAGGCGCATGAACGACGTACACAGAGAAGAGAAGCGGCCCGGCGGCGAGGCGGAGATCCGGCGACTGACGCCCGCGGAGGTCCGTGAGCGGGCCTCCGACGGCCTGGGCGCGCTCCTGGTGGACGCGGTGGCCGGCGGAGCCTCCATCGGCTTCCTGGCGCCCCTGGACCCGGCCGAGGCCGCCGCCTGGTGGAACGAGGTGGCCGACACGCGCGAGATCTGGGCGGCGTACGGAGCCGAGGGCGGGGTTCTGGGCGTCGTGACCCTCGTGCGCGACGCCAAGGCGAACGGACGGCACCGCGGCGAGATCGCGCGGCTCGTGGTGCACCGCGACGCCCGCGGCCGGGGCATCGGCGCCCGGCTGCTCGCCACCGCCGAGGCGCACGCCGCCGCGACCGGCCTCAGCCTCCTGGTCCTGGACACCGAGACCGACAGCCCCGCGGAGCGGCTCTACCGCGCGGCCGGCTGGACCCCGGCGGGTGTCATCCCGGACTTCGCCGCCGACCCGGGCGGCACCCTCCGCCCCACGACCCTCTACTACAAGCGCCTGGGCCGCTGACGGCCTGCGCGCCGCCCACGGCACAGGAAAGGGCCCCGGACGCGATCCGCGTCCGGGGCCCTTCCCGTCAGTCCTTGCTACGGCAGCTGCGCCGCCTGCGCCTGCCGCGCCTCCCGGCTCTCACGCCGGTTGTCGCGGAAGGTGTTCACTCGCCGGGCCGTCGCGAAGAGGGGGATCACGGCGCCCAGCACCACCTGCAGCGCGCAGCCGGTCTGGAGCAGGAGCTGTCCGCCCGGGGCGTCGAACGCCCAGGCCGCCAGCATGCCCATCGCTCCGACGATCCAGCTGAGCATCGCCACCGCGAGGACACCCCGCGGCTTCGGGTACTCCACCCGGCTCACCATCAGCCACGCCGTGCCGATGATCGCGAGCAGGGTCGGGATGAACGGCAGCTCGAGCAGGATGATCGAGACGACCGTCAGCGCGCCGAAGGGGCTCGGCATGCCCTGGAACATGCCGTCCTTCATCGTCACGCAGGAGAACCGCGCGAGCCTCAGCACCACCGCGAGCAGCACCACGATCGCGGCCACCGCCGAGACCTTCTGGTGCGCGTCGTCCGCGACCATGCCGTACACGAGCACGAAGTAGGCCGGCGCCAGACCGAAGCTGATCAGGTCCGACAGGTTGTCGAGCTCGGCGCCCATCGGGGAGCTGCGCAGCTTGCGCGCGACGATCCCGTCGAACAGGTCGAAGATCGCCGCTCCCAGCATCAGGATCACGGCGGTCGCGGCCGAGTGCCGCGCCATGCCGGTCTCCACGCCGCTGCCCGTGAGGTGCGGGATGAGGATGCCGGTGGTGGTGAAGTACACCGCCATGAAGCCGCACGTGGCGTTACCGAGCGTGAGGGCGTCCGCTATGGACAGCCTCATCGACAGCGGCATCTCCTCGGCCTCGTCGACGCCCTCCGCCTCGGCGACCCATTCGGCCGCCCGTGTGTCGGGATCAATCACGGTCAATGCGAGTCACCCCCGCGGTCGTGGGCTGACCGACCTCGACCGCCACCTCGACACCCTCCGGCAGGTAGATGTCGACGCGCGAACCGAAGCGGATCAGTCCGATCCGGTCACCCTGCTCGACCTTCGTCCCCTGCGGGATGTACGGCACGATCCGCCGGGCCACGGCGCCCGCGATCTGGACCATCTCGATGTCACCGAGCTCGGTGTCGAAGTGCCAGACAACGCGCTCGTTGTTCTCGCTCTCCTTGTTGAACGCCGGCACGAAGCCGCCGGGGACGTGCTCCACGGACGTCACCGTGCCGGCCAGCGGCGCGCGGTTGACGTGGACGTTCAGCGGGCTCATGAAGATGGCGACGCGGGTGCGTCCGTCCTTCCACGGCATGATGCTCTGCACCACGCCGTCGGCGGGCGAGATGACCCGGCCCTGAGCGATCTCGCGCTCGGGGTCGCGGAAGAACCACAGCATGCCGGCCGCGAGAGCGGTGGCCGGCACGGCGATGGCCTTGGCGGCGGTCGACTTGCGCGCGCGCGCGAGGCTCAGCGCCGCGGTGGCGACGGTCGGCAGAAGCCACGGCGATGCTCCGCGTGCGATGCGTGCGCCCTTGAGGCTGTCGCGGTGTGCAGAGGTTTGGCTGTGGGGCATGGATGACCTTCGTAGCGGATGATGCCGCACTGGCAACGGGGGACGGCGGCTTTCCGGCGATGCTATCGGTTGCGGGCCGCAACTGGGCAAGCCAGAAGCCGAGTCGGAGGCCGGAAGCCGAACACAGGGTGTGATCTTCTTCGCGGCCATACCGACCCAAACGCGACAATCAACCCTGGAAGCGGTACTCCTCGAGCAGCCGACGACCAATGATCATTTTCTGGATCTCGGCGGTACCTTCGCCGATGAGCAGCATCGGTGCCTCACGGTAGAGGCGCTCGATCTCGTACTCCTTGGAGAACCCGTAGCCGCCGTGGATACGGAAGGCGTCCTCGACGACCTCCTTGCAGTACTCGGAGGCGAGGTACTTCGCCATCCCTGCTTCAAGGTCGTTTCGTTCCCCGGAGTCCTTTTTGCGTGCTGCGTTCACCATCATGGCATGAGCGGCCTCGACCTTGGTAGCCATCTCGGCCAGCTTGAACTGAATCGCCTGGTGCTGGGCGATCGGCTTTCCGAAAGTGTGACGCTGTTGGGCATACTGGACGCCCAGCTCGAAGGCACGCTGCGCGACGCCGCAACCACGGGCCGCCACGTTCACGCGGCCGACCTCGACGCCGTCCATCATTTGGTAAAACCCTCGGCCGGTGACCCCGCCGAGGACACGATTGGCCGGAATGCGCAGTCCGTCCATGATGAGTTCGGTCGTGTCGACGCCCTTGTAACCCATCTTCTCGATCTTGCCCGGGATGGTGAGGCCGGGACGGACCTCTCCGAAGCCGGGCTCCTTCTCGACGAGGAAGGTCGTCATCGACTTGTGCGGGGCGGTGCCCTCGGGGTGTCCTTCGTCACTTCGGACGAGAACGGCCACCAGCGTTGACGTGCCACCGTTCGTCAGCCACATCTTCTGGCCGTTCAGGACGTACTCGTCGCCGTCCTTCACCGCCTTCGACGTGATCGCCGACACGTCCGAGCCGAGACCCGGCTCCGACATCGAGAACGCGCCGCGCACCTCGCCGGCCGCCATCCGCGGAAGGAAGTACTCCTTCTGCTCCTGGGTGCCGTGCTGCTTCAGCATGTACGCCACGATGAAGTGGGTGTTGATGATGCCGGACACCGACATCCAGCCGCGCGCGATCTCCTCCACGCACAGCGCGTAGGTGAGCAGCGACTCACCCAGGCCCCCGTACTCCTCGGGGATCATCAGACCGAAGACGCCGAGCTCCTTGAGCCCGTCCACGATCTGCTGCGGGTACTCGTCACGGTGCTCGAGCTCCGTGGCGACCGGGATGATCTCCTTGTCCACGAAGTCCCGGACCGTGGAGAGGATCTCCTGCTGGACGTCGGTCAGACCGTGGGTCTGGGCGAGTCGCGCCATGACTACTTCCCCTGTTCCTTCAGCTCGGGGCGGCCGGGCTGCTCGCCGCCGCGCGCGTCGATGTACTCGGCCGTCGGGACCATCACCTTGCGGCGGAAGACGCACACCAGGGTGCCGTCCTGCTTGTAGCCCTTGGTCTCGACGTAGACGATGCCGCGGTCGCTCTTCGACTTCGACGGCGTCTTGTCGAGGACGGTCGTCTCGCCGTAGATGGTGTCGCCGTGGAAGGTCGGCGCCACGTGCCGCAGCGACTCGATCTCCAGGTTGGCGATCGCCTTGCCGGAGACGTCCGGCACGGACATGCCGAGCAGCAGCGAGTAGATGTAGTTGCCGACGACGACGTTCTTCTTGAAGTCCGTCGTGTTCTCCGCGTAATTCACGTCCATGTGCAGCGGATGGTGGTTCATCGTCAGCAGACAGAAGAGATGGTCGTCGTACTCGGTGACCGTCTTTCCGGGCCAGTGCTTGTAGACGGCGCCGATCTCGAACTCTTCGTAGGTGCGGCCGAACTGCATGGGTCTTACGCCTCCGGGATCTCGAACTTCGACGTGCGCTGCATGCCGGCGGCCCGGCCCTTGCCCGAGATGACCAGCGCCATCTTGCGGGAGGCCTCGTCGATCATCTCGTCGCCGAGCATCGCCGAGCCCTTCTTCCCGCCGGCCTCGGACGTGTAGTAGTCGTACGCGTCGAGGATCAGCTCGGCGTGGTCGAAGTCCTCCTGCGAGGGCGAGAAGATCTCGTTCGCCGCGGCGACCTGGTCCGGGTGCAGCACCCACTTGCCGTCGAAGCCCAGGGCGGCGGCGCGCTGCGCGACCGCGCGGTAGCCCTCCTGGTTGCGGATCTGGAGGTACGGGCCGTCGATCGCCTGGAGGTTGTTGGCGCGGGCGGCCATCAGGATGCTCATCAGGATGTGGTGGTACGCGTCCGCCGGGTAGCCGGGCGGCTGCTCGCCGACGACCAGGGACTTCATGTTGATGGAGGCCATGAAGTCGGCCGGGCCGAAGATGATCGTCTCCACGCGCTGCGAGGCCTGGGCGATCGCGTTGACGTTGGTCAGGCCCTGCGCGTTCTCGATCTGCGCCTCGATGCCGATCTTGCCGACCTCGAAGCCCATGGTCTTCTCGATCTGGGTGAGCAGCAGGTCGAGCGCGACGATCTGCTCGGCGCTCTGCACCTTCGGCAGCATGATGCAGTCGAGGTTCTGGCCGGCGCCCTCGACGACCGTGACGACGTCGCGGTACGTCCAGTGGGTCGTCCAGTCGTTGACGCGGACCACGCGGGTCTTGCCGGTCCAGTCACCCTCGTTGAGGAACTTCACGATGGTGTGCCGGGCCTCCGGCTTGGCCAGCGGCGCGCAGGCGTCCTCGAGGTCCAGGAAGACCTGGTCGGCGGCGAGGCCCTGGGCCTTCTCCAGGAACCGCGGGTTGGAGCCGGGCACCGCGAGGCACGAACGACGCGGGCGCAGGCGGTTCACGGGGCTGGTCATGCGGGGACCTCCGTACTTTCAAGGGGGCTGAGCTGGTTGGCTTTGCGGATCTCGTCGACGATACGGCCGATGATCCCGGTGATGCCGAAGTCCTTCGGGGTGAAGACGGCGGCCACGCCCGCCGCCCTGAGCTCCTCGGCGTCGGCGTTCGGGATGATCCCACCGACGACGACCGGGATGTCGGCCGCGCCGGCGGCCTTCAGCCGGTCGAGGACGTCCGGCACGAGCTGGGCGTGCGAGCCGGAGAGGATCGACAGGCCGACCGCGTGCACGTCCTCCTCCAGTGCCGCGTCCACGATCTGCTCCGGCGTCAGCCGGATGCCCTGGTAGACCACCTCGAACCCGGCGTCGCGGGCCCGCACGGCGATCTGCTCGGCGCCGTTGGAGTGCCCGTCGAGGCCCGGCTTGCCGACCAGGAAGCGCAGCTTGCCGACGCCCATGTCCTGGGCGGTGCGGTCCACCTTGCGGCGCACCTCGGCCAGCGGGGAGCCCGCCTCGGCCGGGACGGCCACCGGGGCGGAGGAGACACCGGTCGGGGCCCGGAACTCGCCGAAGACCTCGCGCAGCGCCCCGGCCCACTCGCCGGTGGTGACGCCGGCGCGGGCGCACTCCAGGGTGGCCTCCATGAGGTTGTCGGTCCCCTTGGCGGCCTCCTTCAGCCGCTCCAGGGCCTTGCAGGGCCGCGGATGGTTGAAGGGCGGCTGGTAGCGGGTGTCACGCCACGTCCGCAGGGCGGACACGACGCGGGCCTCGACGGCCGGGTCGACCGTCTGGATCGCGGTGTCCAGGTCGGCGGTGAGCGGGTTGGGCTCGGTCGTCTCGAAGATGTTGACGCCGACGATCTTCTCCTCGCCCGACTCGATGCGGGCACGGCGCTCGGCGTGCGAGGAGACCAGCTGCGCCTTCAGGTAGCCGGACTCGACGGCGGCCATGGCACCGCCCATCTCCTGGATCCGCTCGATCTCCGCCAGGCACTCGGTGACCAGGGCGTCCACCTTGGCCTCGATGACGTGCGAGCCGGCGAAGATGTCCTCGTACTCCAGGAGGTCGGACTCGTGCGCGAGCACCTGCTGGATGCGCAGCGACCACTGCTGGTCCCAGGGGCGCGGCAGTCCGAGCGCCTCGTTCCAGGCCGGCAGCTGGACGGCACGCGCGCGTGCGTCCTTCGACAGCGTCACGGCCAGCATCTCCAGGACGATCCGCTGGACGTTGTTCTCCGGCTGGGCCTCGGTCAGACCGAGCGAGTTGACCTGGACGCCGTAACGGAAGCGGCGCTGCTTGGCGTCCTCGATGCCGTAGCGCTCGCGGGTGATCGTGTCCCAGATGCGGCCGAAGGCGCGCATCTTGCACATCTCCTCGATGAAGCGGACGCCCGCGTTCACGAAGAACGAGATGCGGGCGACGACCTCGCCGAACCGCTCCTCGGGCACCTGGCCCGAGTCGCGGACGGCGTCGAGGACGGCGATCGCGGTGGACATCGCGTACGCGATTTCCTGGACCGGCGTGGCCCCCGCCTCCTGCAGGTGGTAGCTGCAGATGTTGATCGGGTTCCACTTCGGGATGTGGTTGACCGTGTACGCGATCATGTCCGTCGTGAGGCGGAGCGAGGGGCCGGGCGGGAAGACGTGCGTCCCGCGCGACAGGTACTCCTTCACGATGTCGTTCTGGGTGGTGCCCTGGAGCCGGGTGATGTCCGCACCCTGCTCCTCGGCGACCACCTGGTAGAGCGCCAGCAGCCACATGGCGGTGGCGTTGATGGTCATCGAGGTGTTCATCTGCTCCAGGGGGATGTCCTGGAACAGCCGCCGCATGTCACCGACGTGCGAGACGGGCACCCCGACGCGGCCGACCTCGCCGCGGGCGAGGATGTGGTCCGGGTCGTAGCCGGTCTGCGTGGGCAGGTCGAACGCGACCGAGAGGCCGGTCTGGCCCTTGGCGAGGTTCCGCCGGTAGAGCTCGTTCGACGCCTCGGCGGTCGAGTGGCCGGCGTAGGTCCGCATGAGCCACGGCCGATCCTTCTGACGCTCTGTCATCTATGGTCCCTGGGTCAGAGGTTGCGGTGTCAGATGTTGCGGAAGCGGTTGATGGCGTCGATGTGCTTCTCGCGCATCTCCGGGTTGCGGACGCCGAGGCCCTCCTCCGGGGCCAGCGCGAGCACGCCGACCTTGCCCTGGTGCAGGTTGCGGTGGACGTCGTAGGCGGCCTGGCCGGTCTCCTCCAGGGAGTAGACCTTCGACAGGGTGGGGTGGATCTTGCCCTTGGCGATCAGGCGGTTGGCCTCCCACGCCTCGCGGTAGTTGGCGAAGTGCGAGCCGATGATGCGCTTCAGCGACATCCACAGGTAGCGGTTGTCGTACTGGTGCATGTAGCCCGAGGTGGAGGCGCAGGTGGTGATGGTGCCGCCCTTGCGCGTGACGTAGACGCTCGCGCCGAAGGTCTCGCGGCCGGGGTGCTCGAAGACGATGTCGATGTCCTCGCCGCCGGTCAGCTCGCGGATCTTGGAGCCGAAGCGCTTCCACTCGCGCGGGTCCTGGGTCTGCTCGTCCTTCCAGAACTTGTAGCCCTCGGCGTTGCGGTCGATGACCGCCTCGGCGCCCATGGACCGGCAGATGTCGGCCTTCTCGGGGGAGGAGACGACACAGATCGGGTTGGCGCCGCCGGCCAGCGCGAACTGGGTGGCGTACGAGCCGAGGCCGCCGCTCGCGCCCCAGATCAGGACGTTGTCGCCCTGCTTCATGCCGGCGCCGTTGCGGGAGACCAGCTGGCGGTACGCGGTGGAGTTCACCAGGCCCGGGGCCGCGGCCTCCTCCCAGCTCAGGTGCTCCGGCTTCGGCATCAGCTGGTTGGACTTGACCAGGGCGACCTCGGCCAGGCCGCCGAAGTTGGTCTCGAAGCCCCAGATGCGCTGCTCGGGGTCGAGCATCGTGTCGTTGTGGCCGTCCGAGGACTCCAGCTCGACCGAGAGGCAGTGCGCGACGACCTCGTCGCCGGGCTGCCAGGCGTTGACGCCCGGGCCGGTGCGCAGGACGACGCCCGCGAGGTCGGAGCCGATGACGTGGTACGGCAGGTCGTGGCGCTTGGTGAGCTCGGAGAGGCGGCCGTAGCGCTCCAGGAAGCCGAAGGTCGACACGGGCTCGAAGATCGAGGTCCACACCGAGTTGTAGTTCACGGAGCTGGCCATGACGGCGACCAGGGCCTCGCCCGGGCCCAGCTCGGGCAGCGGGACCTCGTCCAGGTGGAGCGACTTGCGCGGGTCCTTGTCGCGGCTGGCCACTCCGGCGAACATCTCCGCCTCGTCCTTGTGGACGGTCACGGCGCGGTACGACTCGGGGAGCTTGATGTTGGCGAAGTCGGCCGAGGTGGACTCGGGCGACTGGATCGCGTCCAGGATGTCCTTCACGGGATGCCTCCGGCGGTGCGGCGTCTGAGGGGGACGCGCTGAGGGTTACGTCGGGGTTGCTGCTGTGGAGGTGTGCCGTCGGTTCGGCGTGGTGGTGCTGTGGCGGCGCCTGGTGGGGCGCGAGGGTGCCTGTGACGCAGGCGTCCGGGCGCACGAGCAGGATCGCTTGTGGGGACAGCCGGCGCACGAGGTGGTCTCTGCGCGCCGGCCGCCCGGACAGCATCAACGTATGGCACGCCGTGTCACCTGACAAGGCACTGCGTGCCAACAATTTCACTCAGATGCAATCTGGTGGTCACGGATGAGCGATGATCGATCGAAAATGCCCCTGAACTGGGCGTATGCGTCTCCGGACACGACGAGGGCCGCCCCCGGAAGCGGGGGCGGCCCTCGTCGTGGAGCGGTTGGCGGGCGGTTCAGCCCTTCTTCAGTGCCTCTTGGATGGTCCGCATGACCTCGTCGAGCGATGCGTCCGTCCGGGCGACGGCGACCACCACGTCGCCCGTGGTGGACGCGGTGGCGGCCGGTACGGGCGCGGCGGCCGGAGCGACCGGGGCGGCCGGCTCGGCGGTGGCCGGGCTGCCGGGCGTCGCCGGCCGCGCGCCTATGCCCGTGCCGAAGGTCTCGCGCACGATCGCGAAGGCATGGTCCAGCTGGGCCTCGACGTCGCCCTGGCCGCCCGCGCGCAGCCAGCGACGCAGCACGTGGTTGTGCGCGGTGACCACCGCGGAGGCGGCCACTTCCGCGAGCAGCGGGTCGTCGTTGCCGTCGTGGTGGTCGCGCTCGTCGAAGTGGCCGAGCAGATAGCGGGTGAAGAGGCGTTCGTAGCGGGCCACAGAAGCGATCTCGCGCTCCCGCAGCGTCGGCACCTCACGGGTGAGCCGGTACCGCGCCACGGAGACCGCGGGCGAGCCCGCGTACATCTTCATGACCTCCTTGATGCCCCGGCACACCGTGTCGAGCGGGTGCTCGTGCGGCGGGGCCGCGTTCAGCACCGCCTCGGCCCGCACCAGGGTGTCGTCGTGGTCCGGGAAGATCGCCTCTTCCTTGGAGCGGAAGTGCCGGAAGAAGGTG
Organism: Streptomyces sp. NPDC127114; assembly: GCF_042677525.1. Lineage (NCBI taxonomy): Bacteria > Bacillati > Actinomycetota > Actinomycetes > Kitasatosporales > Streptomycetaceae > Streptomyces > Streptomyces sp. NPDC127114. The sequence goes on along the minus strand of NZ_JBHXTJ010000011.1, from coordinate 131,885 downwards.
CGCCGCGCCACCCCGGCCGCGGCCGCGATCTCGTCGACGGTCGTGGCCTCGTAGCCCTTGGTGGCGAACAGCTCCATGGCCGCGGCGGCCAGCTCCCGGCGCATTTTCAGCCGCTGCGCGGCGGCACGGGTCCCCGCCGCGCTCTCCGGGGAGTCGGGCGTGGACGTGGCACGGGGTGTCTTCGCGGCCTTGGACATGTCCCGAACGTACTGCATCGGAGCGGGAGTGTGCCCAGGTGGGGGAGGGGAGCCCGGCCCGGCACCCGCGGTGCCCGGCGGGCTGAGCAGCCCTCCCCATCCCCCGTACGACCCGTCGGCGGCCTCAGCGGCGGGCATATTCGCGGAAGCCACGCCCCGTCTTCCGGCCCAGGCAGCCCGCGGCCACCAGGTGCTCGAGCAGCGGCGCCGGGGCCAGACCCGGGTCGCGGAACTCGCGGTGCAGCACCTTCTCGATGGCGAGCGAGACGTCCAGGCCGACCACGTCCAGGAGCTCGAACGGGCCCATCGGGTAGCCGCCGCCCAGCTTCATCGCGGCGTCGATGTCGTCCAGGCTCGCGTAGTGCTCCTGGACCATCTTGATCGCGTTGTTCAGGTACGGGAAGAGCAGCGCGTTGACGATGAAGCCGGCCCGGTCGCCGCAGTCCACGCCGTGCTTCTTGATCTTCGCCGTCACCTCGCGGACGGTCGCGTGGACGTCGTCCGAGGTCAGGACGGTACGGACGATCTCCACCAGCTTCATGGCCGGCGCCGGGTTGAAGAAGTGCATCCCGATGACGTCCTGCGGGCGCGAGGTGGCCTTCGCGCACGCGACGACCGGCAGCGAGGAGGTGGTGGTGGCGAGCACCGCGCCCGGCTTGCAGATCTTGTCCAGGCGGGCGAACAGGTCCTGCTTGATCTCCAGGTCCTCGGCGACCGCCTCGACCGCCAGGTCGACCTGGGCGAAGGCGTCGAGCGAGCCGGCCGGCAGGATCCGCGCCAGCGTCTCGTCGCGGGCCTCGCCGGTCATCCGGCCCTTGTCCACGGAGCGGGCCAGGGACTTGGCGATCCGGGCCTTGGCGGTGTCGGCCTTCTCCTGCGAGCGGGCCGCAAGGACGACCTCGTAACCGGCCTTCGCGAAGACCTCGGCGATGCCGGAAGCCATGGTGCCCGAGCCGGCCACGCCGACGGAGCGGACCTCACGGCCGCCGGCGGCGGCGACCGAGTCGAGCGGGGTGAGCGCGTCGCGCACCACGGTGGCCGAGCCGGGAGCCTCGTAGGTGTAGAAGCCGCGGCCGGACTTGCGGCCGGTCAGGCCCGCCTCGCTGAGCTGCTTGAGGATCGGGGCCGGGGCGTGCAGCCGGTCCCGCGAGGAGGCGTACATCGCCTCCAGGACGGTACGGGCGGTGTCGATGCCGATCAGGTCGAGCAGCGCCAGCGGGCCCATCGGCAGACCGCAGCCGAGCCGCATGGCCGCGTCGATGTCCTCGCGCGAGGCGTACTTGGCCTCGTACATGGCGGCGGCCTGGTTGAGGTAGCCGAAGAGCAGGCCGTCGGCGACGAAGCCGGGGCGGTCGCCGACCGCGACGGGCTCCTTGCCGAGCTCCTGCGCGAGGCGGGTGACGGCGTCGACGGCCCGGGGGTCGGTCAGCACCGAGGAGACGACCTCGACCAGCTTCATCGCCTGGACCGGCGTGAAGAAGTGGAGTCCGAGGACGCGCTCCGGGTGCGCGGAGTCGGCGGCGAGCCGGGTCACCGAGAGCGCGTTGGTGCCGGTGGCGAGGATGGTGCCGGGCCGGACGATGCCGTCCAGGGTCCGGAAGACCTCCTGCTTGGTCTCGTACGACTCGGGAACGACCTCGATCACGAGGTCGGCGTCCGCGGCGGCCTGGAGCTCGGAGTAGGTACGGAACCGGGCGAGGACGTCCTGCCGCTCCTCCTCCGTGATGCGCTCACGGGCCACCGCGCGGGCGGTGGAGGCCTCCAGGGCGGCGACGGCCTTGGCTGCCGCGGTCTCGTCGATGTCGATGCCGATGACCTCGCGGCCGGCCCGGGCCAGGACATCGGCGATGCCCGTGCCCATGGTGCCGAGACCGACGACGGCGATGGTGGAGAGAGGGGTGTCCATCAGGGGACTCCTGGGAGGAAGAGTGACGACTGAAGGCAGCGCGCGGAAAAAGAGGAAGGCGCGATGAGCCCGGAGGGCGGAAGAGAGCCCGGAGGGCGCGGGAAATCAGGAGACGGACCCTGTCCCGGAGTCACGTCGAAAACTGCCGAACCGAACGAACACCCACGGCGGCTGCGTCACCAGGCCGTCGTGAGAAGTGCGGGGGGTGGCCCGCTCACCCGAGATTAACTGCCCGGTAACGAGCACGCCAGTCCTGGCAAGTTGGGAAAGTGTGATCTGGATCGCGGATAGCCTCGGATTCATGGAAATCGCTGCGGAACTCCCCGAGGATCCCGAATTCTGCTCGATGATCGATCGTTTGCGTGAAGAGATCGGGAATGCCGAAGGGGCCGTTCCCGCCGCATTCGAAGAACTCGCCGGGCCACTCGGTGCGGAGGAACTCCACCGCGTGCTCACCGCGCCCGGGCAGCCGCTCTGGGCCCGCGAGATCGCTGCCTTCCGGCTCGGCCTGGCGGGTGACCCGCGCGCCTTCGAGGCGCTCGTGCTGCTCCTCAACCACCGCGACCCGGAACGCTGCGTCTCCGCCGCCCACGCCCTGACCCGCCTCGGCGACCCCCGCACCGCGCGGGCCGCCGCGGCACTCGCCACCAACGAACTCCGCGTCGCCTACGCCCTCCTGCCCGTCCGCCTCCTCGCCGGCCTGCGGGCTCCGGAGAGCGTCCCGGCCCTCGTCACGGTCCTCCGGCGCAGGCTCGCGCCCGGCGACCCGCACTGGCGGGTCGGCCTGGCCTGCGTCGAGGGCCTCGGCACGCTGGGCGACCCGGCCGCCCGCGAGGTCCTGGAGGCGGCTCTGCCGCACCCGAGGTTCGGGGGAGCGGCACGGGAGGCGCTGGGGCGTGTCGGCGGCAGGCCTTAAGTGGCCTGTCGGGCCGGATCATGGCCGGGACCCCGGCTATCCGGCCCTGATCCGCCGTCCAGGACCCTAGGCCGTCTCTTCCGGATCTTGGCCGGGTCCGCGGCGTCTGGCACGGCACCTCGCCGCGTTGCCGAAACGCCCCGATAGCTCCGCTATCGCGACGCTCCGGCGCCTTGCGATGCACCGCACCAGACGCCGCGGCCTATCCGGCCCTGATCCGGAAGAAACGGCCTAGACGGTCCGCCGGTCCTCGGGTATCAGCGCGAACGCCTCGATCTCGAGGAGCAGTTCCGGCCGCACCAGGGCGGTCACCTGGACCGCCGAGCTCGCCGGGAGGGGAAGAGTGCCGAAAGCGGCGTCGCGGGCCGCGCGGACCGCGGGCAGGTGCGCCATGTCGGTGACGAAGTACGTCAGCTTCACGACGTCCCCGAAGTGCGCGCCGGCAGCGGCCAGACAGCGGCCGAGGTTCGCGAACACCTGGCGGGCCTGAGCGGCCGCGTCCCCGGCGCCGACGACCGCGCCCTCCGTGTCGAGGGCGATCTGGCCGGACACGGCCACGAACCGGCCTGTGCCCCACACGACGTGGCTGTACTGCGGGCTGGGGGCGAGGCCGTCGGGGGCGGGGACATGGGTCAGGTGCGTGCTCATGGCGCACATCCTCACCCACGCCACTGACAATCCCGCTGCCGCCGGCCGTCGACGATTCCCGGGGGAGTCTCAGCGCACGTGCCCGAGCATCCCGTGCAGGGTGGCGCCGGCGTCCGCGGCGTTCCCACGGGCCGCCTTGGCCTTGGCCTTGGCGGGCTCCGGCTCCGGCAGGGTCTCGCAGACCGCGTCCGCCTCCGAGCCCTCCGTCCCGCGCGGCACCTTTCCGGTGGAGAGGTAGGCGGCGAGGTGCTCGTCCATGCAGTCGTTCCCGGCGAGCGTCACGCCGTGGTTGCCACCGCCCTCCTCGACGACCAGGCTGGAGCCGCGGACCATCCGGTGCAGGGCGACCCCGCCCTCGTACGGAGTGGCCGCGTCGTCGGTGGCCTGGAGGACGAGCACCGGCGGCAGCCGGTCGTTCGTGACGTCCGGCGGGGTCAGCGACTCGACCGGCCAGAACGCGCACGGCGCGTTGTACCAGGCGTTGTTCCAGGTGGAGAACGGCGCCTTGGCGTGGGTGTCCCAGTTGTCCTTGCGCCAGACGTTCCAGTCCCGCGGCCAGGCCGCGTCGCGGCACTGGACGCTCGCGTAGACCGAGTAGCCGTTCTCGGCGGCGGCGTCCGACGCGGCGAAGTCCTCGTAGGCCTTCACCAGCGGAGCGCCGTCCCGCTCGTTGACGTACGCCGAGAACGCGGCGGCGAGCTTCGGCCAGTAACCGTTGTAGTAGCCGCCCGGCAGGAACGTGTCCTCCAGCTCGCCGGGGCCGACCTTGCCGCTCGCGGGCCTGGTGCGCAGTTCCTCCCGCATCCCGTACCAGGCGGCCTCGACGGCGGCCGGGTCGGTCCCGAGCCGGTAGGCGTCGTCGTTGCGGGCCACCCAGGCGGCGAAGTCCTTGTGCCGGGTGTCGAAGGCGTAGTCCTGGGCGAGGTTGTCCTCGTACCAGACGCCGTGCGGGTTGACGACGGAGTCCAGCGCCATGCGCCGCACCCGCTCCGGGTGGAGCCGCGCGTACACGGCGCCGAGGTACGTGCCGTAGGAGTAGCCGAGGTAGTTGAGCCGCGGCGCGCCGAGCGCCGCGCGGATCGCGTCCATGTCGCGGGCGGTGGAGACGGTGTCGATGTACGGCAGGACGTCGGCGTACTTCTCGCCGCAGGCCTTGGCGAAGGCCTGGGCGCGCTCGACGCCCGCCCGCTCGCCGTCGGCGCCGCCGGGCACGGAGTCGGGGCGCACCGGGTCGAAGTGGCCGGGGAGGCAGTTCAGGGCGGGTTCGCTCTTGCCGACGCCACGCGGGTCGAAGCCGATGACGTCGTACTGCGCGGCCACCTTCGCGGGCAGCGCGGCGGCGACGTAACCCGCCAGGCCGCGCCCGCTGCCGCCGGGGCCGCCGGGATTGACCAGGAGCGGGCCCTGGAAGGTCTTCGCGGTGTGCGCGACGCGGGTCAGGGCGAGCGCGATGCTCCGCCCGGCCGGGTCGTCGTGGTTCAGCGGCACCTTCAGGGTGGCGCACTGGAGCTTCGGATAGGCCTTGGTCGGACAGTCCGTCCAGGTGAGCGGGGTCAGGGGGCGGGCGGCCGGCCCGGTTCCTGTCGCGGCGGTGGCCGTGGCGGTGGCGGGCAGGACGGTGACCGTCCCGGCGACCAGCGCCCCAGCGGCGATCAGCATTCCTGCGCGGGGTCTCATACGGCGTCCGTGCCCCGTGCGCGGCGCATCAGGACCTTTTCCGGCGAGAGTTGACCCGTTCGGCGGACGTGACGCACCGTCAAGGGGAGTGGCACTTACAGGAGGGTGAGCTGCTCCGGACCGGGGGAGGGTTCCGGCACGCGCGCGTGGTGGTCGGGCAGGGGCGTCCCGCGGTGCGACCTTGAGGCCTCCCGCCTGCCGGGCCCTATGCCGAACTCGTCGGCGAACTCGTGCACCTGACGGGTGATCCGGCGCTGGTACCAGGTCGGCGCGTAGGCCCCGCCCGCGTACATGCGCTCGTAGCGGCCGACCAGACCGGGGTGGTGACGGCCCAGCCAGGTCATGAACCACTCGCGGGCGCCGGGCCGCAGATGGAGCACCAGCGGGGTGACGGAGGTGGCGCCGGCTTCGGCGATGGCGCGCACGGTGGCGCGCAGCTGCTCGGGCCGGTCGCCGAGGAAGGGGATGACCGGGGCCATCAGGACCCCGCAGCCGATGCCGTGCCCGGCGAGGGTGCGCACGACGTCCAGGCGGCGCTCGGGGGCCGGGGTGCCGGGCTCGACCGTCCGCCACAGCTCGTGGTCGGTGAAGCCGACGGAGACGGAGACGCCGACCTCGGTGACGTCGGCGGCCTGCCGGATCAGCTCCAGGTCGCGCAGGATCAGCGTCCCCTTGGTGAGGATCGAGAACGGGTTGGCGTGGTCGCGCAGCGCCTCCAGGATGCCCGGCATGAGCCGGTAGCGGCCCTCCGCCCGCTGGTAGCAGTCGACGTTGGTGCCCATCGCGATGTGCGCGCCCTGCCAGCGCCGGGAGGCGAGCTGGGTGCGCAGCAGCTCGGGCGCGTTCACCTTGACGACGATCTGCGAGTCGAAGCCGATGCCGGTGTCGAGGTCCAGATAGCTGTGCGTCTTGCGGGCGAAGCAGTACACGCACGCGTGCGTGCAGCCGCGGTACGGGTTGACCGTCCACTCGAACGGCATGCGGGAGGCGCCGGGCACGCGGTTGACGATGGACCGGGCCCGCACCTCGTGGAACGTGATGCCGCGGAACTCGGGTGTGTCGAACGTACGGGTGGTGACCGCGTCCGTGCCGAACAGCGCGATGTCGGCGGGAGCGGCGGGGGCCGCGGGAGTGTCGGCCAGATGGTCCCAGCGCATGGACGCCTCCTCGGTGACGGGTGGTCCCAGATTAGAACACATGTTCCCTTGATCGCCGCAACCCGGATTTCGCGCCCCGGCCCCCAGGTGATTGGCTTGGGGCACATCCCCGAGATACCAAGCTGGAGGAAGTGCAATGGCGCAGGTCGAGGCCACGACGGAGCGGATCATCGCCGCCGACGCGGAGACGGTGTTCGACACCCTCGCCGACTACTCCGGGACGCGCGCGAAGCTGCTCCCCGAGCACTTCAGCGAGTACGAGGTGCGCGAGGGCGGCGACGGCGAGGGCACCCTCGTCCACTGGAAGCTCCAGGCCACCAGCAAGCGCGTCCGCGACTGCCTCCTGGAGGTCACCGAGCCCACCGACGGGCAGCTGGTCGAGAAGGACCGCAACTCCTCCATGGTCACCACCTGGACCGTCACGCCGGCCGGCGAGGGCAGGTCCAAGGCCGTCGTCAGCACCGTCTGGAACGGCGCCGGCGGCATCGGCGGCTTCTTCGAGAGGACCTTCGCCCCCAAGGGCCTCGGCCGCATCTACGACGCGGTGCTCGACAAGCTCGCCGCCGAAGTCGAGAAGTAGGCCGGGGAGACCCTCCCGGGAAGTGGCTCGGGAGCCCCTTCCGTGAAGCAGCCCGGGAGACCCTTCCGGCAAGTGGCCCGGGAGCCCCTTCCGCGAAGCAGCCCTGGCCTTCCGTGAAGCAGCCCGGGAAAACCTCCCGGGAAGTAGCCTCGGGAAACCGGAACCGGGAAGTAACGCCCGGATCCTCACCGATTCGAGTGGTTTCCGCGCGACCTCCGCAAGAGTGCCCGGCGCACTCGGGGGTCGCGCGCCACTCGGCAAATGCCCTGATGAGCGCCCCAAGTGCGCCTCTCCCCAGGCCTGTTCGGCCCAGGACGGCTCACCCTCCTCCCGTACCGTCCGACTTGCTCCCCCTTCGCGCCCAATGCGAAGAATGACGCGCGCAGACGCCGCGACGAGGGGAGCAGCACATGGGTGCGATCACGCTGGCCGAGCACACCGAGGGCACGGCGGCCGCAGAGGGCGCCGCTCCGCTCCTCGCCGACGACCTGCCCGGCCACCCGACGCCACCTCCCGAGGAGCCTCCGGCCGCCCTCGACCCGCGCCGCGTCCGCCTCGTCTTCTGCGGCCTCATGCTCGCCCTGCTGCTCGCCGCGCTCGAGCAGATGATCGTCGCCACCGCCCTGCCGAAGATCGTCGGCGAACTACAGGGCCTGGACCGGATGTCCTGGGCGATCACCGCCTACCTGCTCACCGCCACCATCGGCCTGCCCGTCTACGGCAAGCTCGGCGACCTCCTCGGCCGCAAGGGCGTCTTCCTCTTCGCGATCGTCGTCTTCGTCATCGGCTCCGGCCTCGCCGGCTGGTCGCGCACCATGGACGAGCTCATCGCCTTCCGCGCCGTCCAGGGCGTCGGCGCCGGCGGACTGATGATCGGCGTCCAGGCGATCATCGCCGACATCGTCCCGTCCCGCGAACGCGGCCGCTACATGGGTCTCATCGGTGCGGCGTTCGGACTCGCCTCCGTCGCCGGACCCCTGCTCGGCGGCTTCTTCACCGACCACGTCTCCTGGCGCTGGTGCTTCTACTTCAACGTGCCCTTCGGCCTCGTCACCCTCGCCGTCGTCGCCGCCGTCCTCAAGCTGCCCAAGCCCGTCACCCGCGCCCGCTTCGACGTGCTGGGCGCGCTGCTGCTCGCCGCCGCCTCGACCTGCCTGGTGCTGCTGACCAGTTGGGGCGGCACCGCGTACGCGTGGGACTCCCGGGTCGTCCTCGGACTCGGCGCGGGCGCCGCCGCGGCCGCCGTCCTCTTCCTCGTCGTCGAGCGCTTCGCACCCGAACCCCTCATCCCGCTACGGCTGTTCCGCGACTCCGTCTTCACCGTCACGAGCCTGGTCGGGGCCGTCGTCGGCATCGCGCTGTTCGGCGCGGCCAGTTATCTGCCCACCTTCCTGCAGATGGTCGAGGGCGCCACCGCCACCGAGTCCGGTCTGCTGATGCTCCCGCTCATGGGCGGCATCGTCGTCGCCTCCGTCGTCTCCGGCCGGCTCATCAGCCGTACCGGCCGCTACAAGGCCTATCCGATCGCCGGCGGCGCCGTCTCCACCCTGGGCATGTGGCTCCTCTCCCGCATGGACACCGACACCCCGCGCCTCCAGCACAGCCTCTGGCAGGCCGTCCTCGGCGTCGGCATCGGCCTGGTCATGCCCGTGCTCGTGCTCGCCGTGCAGAACTCCGTGCGCCCCTCCGACCTCGGCACCGCGACCAGCGCCCACAACTACTTCCGGCAGATCGGCGGCAGCGTCGGCGCCGCGGTCTTCGGCACCCTCTTCGCCGCCCGCCTCGACGACGCCCTCGCCGAACGGCTGCCCGCCGGCGGCGCCGCGGCGCTGCCGCCCGCCGACTCGATCACCCCGCAGACGGTCCACGCGCTGCCGCCGGCCCTGCGCGACGCCTTCGTCGAGGCCTACGCCGACGCGATGCCCCGGATCTTCCTCTACCTCGTGCCGGTCCTCGCGCTCGGTCTCGTCCTCGCCTTCCTTCTCAAGGAGAAACCGCTGGTGTCCCACCACACCCCCGCCACTGAGGCCCCCGCCCCTCCCGTCCCGCACGCCCGCGCCGCGACGACCACCGCCACCGGCCGGCCCGCCGCCCCGCCGACCGCCGGCGTCCCCGTCTGCGGCACCGTCCAGCACCACGACGGCAGCTGCGTCCCGCGCGCCGCGCTCACCCTCATCGACGTCCAGGGTCGCCAGATCGGCCGCGGCGGGAGCGGTGACGACGGGCGGTACGCGCTCAGCGCGCCGGGCCCCGGCCCGTACGTCCTGATCGCCGCCGCGGGCGGCCACCAGCCGCAGGCGGTCTCGGTCACCGTGGGGGAGCGCCCCGTCGAGCTCGACGTCGTCCTCGGCGGCGCGGGACGGCTCGCCGGCACCGTCGTCACCGCCGACGGCACACCCGTACGGGACGCGGCGGTCACCCTCACCGACGTGCGCGGCGAGGTCGTCGCCTCCACGCGCAGCGGGCGCGAGGGCGGCTACGTGATCGGCGACCTGGTCGCGGGCGAGTACACCCTGGCGGCCGGCGCCCCCGCCTTCTGGCCCGCCGCGCTCCCGGTCAGCGTGCAGTCCTCCCGCGAGACCCGCCAGGACATCGAACTGTCGGGCGGCGCGGTGCTCCGCGGCACGGTACGGGCGGGCGGCGGGCGCCCCGTCGAGGACGCCCGGGTCACCCTCCTCGACGCGGCGGGCAACGTCGTCGACACCCTCACCACCGGCGCCGACGGCACCTTCCGCTTCGTGGACCTCTCCTCCGGCGAGTACACGGTGATCGCCGCCGGCTACCCGCCCATGGCCACGGTCCTCCAGCTCGCGGGCGGCGGCCGCACCGAACGCGACCTCCAGCTCGGCCACGAGGACCAGGGCCTGTCCGGCGGATCATGGCCGGACAGGCCCTGAGCCCCTCGACGGGCGGGTCAGGAGGAGGCGGTCGCCTTGCGCAGCGCGCTGATGCACGCGCCGATCGCCTCCTGGAGGGCCTCCAGGCGCTGGAGCATGTCCTCCTCGACGACGTCCTCCTCCAGGACCTCGTCCAGGGTCAGCTCCTCGAAGACCTTCGTCGCCTTCTGCAGGCTGTTGTAGAACTTCGTCCGGCGCTCCTGGACGCGCAGCTCCGGATCCGCCTCGACGGCCCGGGCGACCATCGTCCGTACCGTGTCGTAGGCCTCGCCGGCCCACTCGCCGGCCTCCTCCGAGTCGTCCAGCTCGTCGATCAGCGACAGGTGCCGCTCGGCCTCGGCGCGCAGCTCCGCCGGCGCCGCCACGGTCTGCCCCGCGGGCGTCCTGATCTGCCCGCCCTCGGCGATCTGCCGGACGTACTCGATCCGGTCCGCCGCCTTCGCCTCCTGCGCCACCGCCTTCTTCAGGTCGCCGGTGCGGGCGATGGCCCGGGCCATCTCGGTCTGCAGCGCCGGGTCCTGCTTCATCCGGTCGAGCAGCGCGCCCCGCGCGGCCTCGGCGGTGCCCGGGTCGGCGAGGATCGCGGCGCGCAGCGCGGTCGGGTTCTCCGCCACCTCCAGCGCCTTGGTCGCCTTGATGCCCTCGGCCTCGGCGGCCGCGGTGATCGCGTGGCCCCGTACGGAGGTCGCGCTGTTGCGGGAGGAGTAGTACGACAGCCAGACGTCGGCGTCCGGCAGTTCGACGTCCTCGCCGGGCAGCAGCGCCTCGAACTGCGGCACCAGTCCGTCGTCCGCGGCCATGTCCCAGGCCTTGTAGTAGCGCATGACCCGCTCGGCGGAGCAGCCGGCGAGCTCGGCGAAGGCCTTCGCCGAGACCTTCTCGGAGCCCTCGGCCGGCTGGCCGCCGGGCCGCACGCTGCGGGCCACCTTGAGCGCGAAGGCCCAGCCGCCGGTCCGCGCGTACACCCCGAAGTCACGGGCGTCGCGCACCACGGCCTCGGCGACGGACTGCGCGGCGGGTTCGACCCATTCGCCGGTGTCGACGGGAGCGGGGATGCCGGACGGGGCGATCGAGGTGGTCACCGAGGGGTCTCCTGGGGTACGCGGGACGACGAAAACTGCGGCCGTCAGCCTATACGTACGTGATGAAAGGATTCGCCCGAATCACCGGCGTCCGTCACCGCCACCGGTCCACGCCTCCGACACTTTTCCACAGGGGTGGTGGGGGTCACGGCACGGCGCGTACGGTGCCAGGCATGAAGATCCTCATCAGCGCCGACATGGAAGGGGCCACGGGCGTGACGTGGCCCGCCGACGTGCTGCCCGGCACCCCGCAGTGGGAGCGGTGCCGCTCGATGTTCACCTCGGACGTGAACGCGGCGGTGCTCGGCTTCTTCGACGGCGGCGCGGACGAGGTGCTCATCAACGAGGCCCACTGGTCCATGCGCAACCTGCTCCTGGAACGGCTCGACGAGCGGGCCGAGATGCTCACCGGCCGCCACAAGTCGCTCTCCATGGTCGAGGGCGTGCAGCACGGTGACGTCGACGGCATCGCCTTCGTCGGCTACCACACCGGCGCGGGCGCCGAGGGCGTCCTCGCCCACACCTATCTCGCCAACTCCATCACCGGCGTCTGGCTCGACGGGGTGCGCGCAAGCGAGGGCCTGCTCAACGCGCGGGTGGTGGCCGAGTTCGGGGTCCCCGTCATCCTCGTCACCGGCGACGACCTGACCTGCGAGGACGCCCTCGGATACGCGCCGGAGGCACACAAGGTCGCCGTCAAGGACCACGTGTCGCGGTACGCGGCGGTGTGCCGCACACCCGCCAGGACCGCCGCCGACATCCGCGCCGCCGCCAAGGAGGCCACCGCGCTGGCCGTGCGGCACGAGCCGGTGCGGGGCGGGCCGTTCACGGTGGAGCTGGAGTTCGACGCCGAACACCTCGCCGCCGCCGCCACGGTGGTCCCCGGCGCCGAGCGGAGTGGCGAGCGGCGGGCGGCCTACACCAGCGAGACCATGTACGAGGCAATCCGCACGTTCAAGGCGGTGACCACCATCGTGTCCGCCGCCGTGGAGGAACAGTATGGCTGAGCAGCACCACGGCCCGGACGGGACGGCCCTCGACGAGGTCGTCACCTTCACCTCCGAGCTGATCCGGATCGACACCACCAACCGGGGCGGCGGCGACTGCCGCGAGCGGCCCGCCGCCGAGTACGTCGCGGAGCGGCTCGCCGACGCCGGGATCGAGCCCACCCTCCTGGAGCGCGCCCCGGGCCGCACCAACGTCGTCGCCCGCATCCCCGGCACCGACCCGACCGCCGACGCCCTCCTCGTCCACGGCCACCTCGACGTCGTGCCCGCCGAGCCCGCCGACTGGAGCGTGCACCCCTTCTCCGGGGAGGTCAGCGACGGGATCGTCTGGGGGCGTGGCGCCGTCGACATGAAGAACATGGACGCGATGGTGCTCGCCGTCGTCCGCTCCTGGGCCAGGCAGGGCCTCCGGCCGCGCCGTGACATCGTCCTCGCCTACACCGCGGACGAGGAGGCCAGCGCCGAGGACGGCTCCGGCTTCCTCGCCGACCGCCACGCGGCCCTCTTCGAGGGATGCACGGAAGGCATCAGCGAGTCCGGCGCCTTCAGCTTCCACCCCGACCCGGCCACCAGGCTCTACCCGATCGCCGCCGGCGAGCGCGGCACGGCCTGGGTCAAGCTGACCGCCCGCGGCCGGGCCGGCCACGGCTCCAAGGTCAACACGGCCAACGCGGTGACCCGCCTCGCCTCGGCCGTCGCCCGCATCGGCGCCCATGAATGGCCGGTCCGGATCACCCCGACCGTGCGGGCCGCGCTCACCCGACTGGCATCGCTGTACGGCATCGACGCCGACCTCGACGCCCCCGAGTTCGACGCCGACCGGCTCCTGGAGAAGCTCGGACCGGCCGCCGCGCTCGTCGAACCCACCCTGCGCAACAGCAGCAACCCGACGATGCTGGACGCCGGTTACAAGGTCAACGTCATCCCGGGCCAGGCCGTCGCCTACATCGACGGACGCATGGTGCCCGGCGGCGAGGAGGAGTTCGCCGAGACCATGGACCTGCTCACCGGACCGGACGTCGACTGGGAGTTCCACCACCGCGAAGTACCGCTGGAGGCCCCGGTGGACTCGCCGACCTTCGCCAGGCTGCGAGCGGCCGTCGAGCACTTCGACCCGGACGGACACGTCATCCCCTTCTCCATGTCCGGCGGCACCGACGCCAAGCAGTTCTCCCGCCTCGGCATCACCGGCTACGGCTTCTCGCCCCTGAAGCTCCCGCCCGGCCTCGACTACGGCGCGCTGTTCCACGGCGTCGACGAACGCGTCCCCGTCGACGCCCTGCACTTCGGCGTCCGCGTCCTCGACCACTACCTGAGGGACGCCTGACGGCACCCCGCCCCGCTCCACCCGTCACACCCGCACGACCCGTACAGGGGGGATCCTGATGGCACCCACGGCCACCTACGGCAGCTGGCCGTCACCCATCGGCGCCGCGCTCGCCGCCGCACACGACGGACGGCCCGAGTACGTCGGCTTCGTCGGCGACGAGGTGTGGTGGACCGCCCCGCGACCCGCCGAGGGCGGGCGGCGCGCGCTGGTGCGCCGCCGCCCCGACGGCACCGAGGAGTCGGTGCTGCCCGCCCCGTGGAACGTCCGCAGCCGCGTCATCGAGTACGGCGGACAGCCCTGGGCCGGCACGGTACGGGCCGACGGCACCCCGCTCGTCGTCTTCTGCCACCACCCCGACCAGCGGCTCTACGTCTGCGAGCCCGACGCGCCGGGCGGCCCGGTGCCGCGCCCGCTCACGCCCGTCTCCGCCACCGGCGAGGGACTGCGCTGGGCCGACCCCGTGCTGCTGCCCGAGCGCGGTGAGGTCTGGTGCGTCCTGGAGGAGTTCACCGGACCCGCCCCCACCGACGTGCGCCGCGTCATCGCCGCCGTGCCGCTCGACGGCTCCGCCGCCGACGACCGCTCGCGCGTCCGCGAACTCACCGACGACGCCCACCGGTTCGTCACCGCGCCACGCGTCTCGCCGGACGGCCGGCGGGCCGCGTGGATCGCCTGGGACCATCCGCGCATGCCCTGGGACGGCACCGAGGTCCTGCTCGCCGAGGTCACCGCCGAAGGCGCCTTCAAGGCACCGCGCGTCGTCGCCGGCGGCCCCGACGAGTCCGTGCCCCAGATCGCCTGGACCGCCGACGGACAGCTCCTCCACCTCGGCGACCGCACCGGCTGGTGGAACCTCTACCGCACCACCGGCGAGGACGGCGAGCCCGCCGCCGCACCGGTCCCGCTCTGTCCCCGGCCCGAGGAGTTCGGCGGGCCGCTGTGGAAGATCGGCCTCGCCTGGTTCCAGCCCCTGGACAGCGGACTCGTCGCCGTCGTCCACGGCAAGGGCACCACCGCCCTCGGCATACTCGACCCCGACAGCGGCGAACTCGTCGACGCCGCCGGACCCTGGACCGAATGGGCCGCCACCCTCGCCGTCCACGGCACCCGGATCGTCGGCGTCGCCGCGAGCCCGCGCAGCGCCTACGAAGTCGTCGAGCTGGACACCCGCACCGGCCGCGCCCGCGTCATCGGCTCCCCGCACCACGACCCGGTCGACCCCGCCTACTACCCCGAACCCCAGATCCGCACCTTCACCGGACCCGACGACCGCGAGATCCACGCCCACGTCTACCCGCCGCACAACCCCGACCGCACCCCGCCCGGCGACGAACTCCCGCCCTACGTCATCTGGGCCCACGGCGGCCCCACCGGCCACGCACCGCTCGTCCTCGACCTGGAGATCGCCTACTTCACCTCCCGGGGCATCGGCGTCGCCGAGGTCAACTACGGCGGCTCCACCGGCTACGGCCGGGAGTACCGCGAGCGACTGCGCGAGCAGTGGGGCGTGGTCGACGTCGAGGACTGCGCCGCCGTCGCCCGCGCCCTCGCCGACGAGGGCACCGCCGACCCCGCGCGGCTCGCCATCCGCGGCGGCAGCGCGGGCGGCTGGACCACCGCCGCCTCCCTCACCCACAACGACGTCTACGCCTGCGGCACCATCATCTACCCGATCCTCGACCCCACCGCCTGGGCCACCGACGAGACCCACGACTTCGAGTCGCAGTACATGCGCTCCCTCATCGGACCGCTCGACGAGGTCCCCGCCCGCTACCGGGACCGCTCCCCGCTGGAGCACGCCGAGAAGATCACCGCGCCGTTCCTCCTGCTCCAGGGACTCGACGACGTCATCTGCCCGCCCGCCCAGGCCGAGCGGTTCCTCGCCCGCATGGCCGGGCGCGGCGTCCCGCACGCGTACCTCGCCTTCGACGGCGAAGGCCACGGCTTCCGCCGGGCCGACACCATGACCCGCGCCCTCGAAGCCGAACTCGCCCTGTACGTACGGACCTTCGGCATCGACCGGGCCGACGTCGCCGAACTGGAGCTCAGGTCATGACCCGCGGACTTCCGCCCCACGGACTCGTCCGGCCGCCCCGGCTGCGCCCCGGCGCCCGCGTCGCCGTCGTGGCGCCCAGCGGACCCGTACCGGAGGACCGCCTCCAGGCCGGTCTCGACATCCTGCGCGGCTGGGACCTCGACCCGGTCGTGGCCCCACACGTCCTCGACACCCATCCCACCCTCGCCCACCTGGCCGGCACCGACGCCGACCGGGCCCGCGACCTCACCGAGGCCTGGTGCGACCCGGACGTCTCCGCCGTGCTCTGCGCCCGCGGCGGCTACGGAGCCCAGCGCATGGTCGACCTGCTCGACTGGACCGCGATACGGGCCGCCGGCCCCAAGGTGTTCGTCGGCTACAGCGACGTCACCGCCCTCCACGAGGCCTTCGCCGTCCGCCTCGGTCTCGCCACCCTGCACGGCCCGATGGTCGCCGCCGCGGCCTTCCTCAAGGACGCCCGCACCCAGGAGTCCCTGCGGGCCACCCTCTTCGAGCCCGAGTCGGTCCGCACCCTCGTCCTGGACACCGCCACCGCCCTGGCGCCGGGCCGCGCCCATGGCGTCACCCTCGGCGGCTGCCTCGCCCTGCTCGCCGCCGACATCGGCACCCCGCACGCCCGGCCCTCCGCGCGAGGCGGGCTGCTCCTCCTGGAGGACGTGGACGAGGAGCCGTACCGCCTGGACCGGATGCTCACCCAACTGCTGCGCTCCGGCCGGCTGGACGGGGTCGCCGGAATCGGCCTCGGCTCCTGGGAGGAGTGCGGGCCGTACGAGGAGGTCCGCGCGGTGCTCGCCGACCGCCTGGGCGGCCTCGGCGTCCCGGTCCTGGAGAACATGGGCTTCGGTCACCACGAGAGCGCGCCGACCGTGCCGCTGGGGATACCTGCGGTGCTCGACGCGTCCGCCGGGACGCTCACCCTGGACGTGCCGGCACTGACCTGATCCCGGGCCGTCCGGGCGGGGCGGACGACCACGCCCCAGGCCCAACTGCCGGGTGGAGGCACCTTCACTGAATCTCCGTCAACAACGTTCGTCCTGCGCGTTGACGGCTCCCTGACACGTGTCACACCATGAGCGCGGCCCATACCTACCAGTAGGTAGGTCGTTCGCGCGTCCTCGGTGTGGAGGTCTCCGTGTCCCGTACCCGTGCCCTGCCCAGAACCTGTGGATCCCGCAGATCCCGCAAGGTCCTCGCGCTCGCGGCCGGGGTCGCGCTCGCGGCACCGCTCGCCTTCGCCGCACCCGCGCAGGGCGCCGAACCCGCCCCGTACACCGTCACCCCGCTCCGCTTCACCGTGCAGGCGGGCGGCAGGACCTGCGCCGTCGACGCCGACCTCTACCGCCCGGCGGGGGTGGACGCCGGTCACCCGGCGCCCGCCGTCCTCGCCACCAACGGCTTCGGCGGCAGCAAGAACGACGGCTCCACCGACGCCATCGGCAAGGCCGTCGCCGCGCGCGGCTACGTCGGACTCGTCTACTCCGGGCTCGGCTTCGGCGGGAGCGGCTGCCTGATCTCCCTCGACGACCCGCGGATCGACGGCCAGGCCGCCGCCCGGCTCGTCGACTTCCTCGCCGGCACCCGCGCCGCCGACGACGGTACCCGCGCCGACTTCGTCATCAGCGACGGCGCCGGCGACCCCCGGGTCGGCATGATCGGCGGCTCCTACGGCGGAGCCGTCCAGCTCGCCACCGCCGCCACCGATCCCCGCCTGGACGCCCTCGTCCCCCTGATCACCTGGAACGACCTCGCCTACTCCCTCGCGCCGAACAGCGCCGACCGCGCCACGCCCGGCGTCTTCAAATGGCAGTGGGCGAACGGCTTCTACCTGATGGGCGAGGGACAGCCGCTGCTCGTGCCGTCCCTCGACCCCAGCCGCATCAACTCGCTCGGCTGTCTGCACTTCGTCACCGACGCCTGCGACACCGTCCGGCTGCTCAACTCCGGCCGCTACCCCCAGGCCGGCACCGAGAAGCTGCTCGCCTACGCCCGCAGCGTCTCGCCCGTCTCCTACCTCGACCGGGTCACGGCACCCACCCTCGTCGTCCAGGGCCAGTCCGACAGCCTGTTCAACCTCAACGAGGCCACGGACACCTACCGGCGGCTCCAGGCCCAGGGCACCGAGACCAAGATGATCTGGCAGTCCTGGGGCCACAGCGGCGGCTTCGTCCCGGGCGAACTGGACCTGGGCGGCGGCGACCTGGAGGCGAGCTACGTCGGCCGCCGCGTCCTCGCCTGGTTCGACCGGCACCTGCGCGGCGACACGACGGCCGACACCGGCCCCGAGTTCGCCTACTACCGCTCGTGGCAGAGCGGCTACGGCACCGCCGACGCCGTGCCCGCGCACCACCGGAAGCTCTACCTGTCCGGCGACGGCAAGCTCGTCGACAACCGCGCCAAGGTCGCCCGCGGCAGCCGCTCCTACGCCAACTGGCTGGTCCCCACGAGCCATTCGAGCAGCTCGCTCGCCGGCCTGATCGGCCTGCCCGACCCGCAGCCGTACGACACCCCCGGCACCTACGCCGCCTGGACCAGCGGCCCGCTGAGCGAGCCGGTCGACGTCGTCGGCGCGCCGAAGGCCCGGCTGCGGGTGGAGTCCCCCCGCACCGAGGCCGTCCAGGACTCCGGTGACGCCGCCGACAAGCTGGTCCTCTTCGCCAAGGTCTACGACGTCGCCCCGGACGGCACGAAGACCCTGGTCAACCGGCTCGTGGCACCGGTACGGGTGCCCGACGTCACCCGGCCGTTCACGGTCGAGCTGCCCGGCATCGTGCACCGGTACGAGACCGGCCACCGGCTCCAGCTCGTCATCGCCGGCAGCGACACCGCGTACTTCGGCAACCGCGGCATCAAGCCGGTGACCATCACCAGCGCCCCCGAGGACACGGGGACGCTGGAGCTGCCCGTCGTGGACTGACGCCGTCGTCAGAGCGCGGCGTAACCCGGGCGGACGACGTCGTCGATCAGTCGCTGCCGCTCCGGCAGCGGCAGGAACGCGGCCTCCAGGGCGGCGACCGTGAACTCCTCGAAGACCTCAGGGCCGTAACCGAAGGCGTCCGCCATGTGCTGGAACTCCTCGCTCATGGTGGTGCCGGAGACCAGCCGGTTGTCCGTGTTGAGCGTGATTCGGAAGCCGAGCCGGCGCAGCTCGTCGATCGGGTGCGAGGCGTAGTCCTTGGCCGCGCCCGTCTGGAGGTTGGAGGTCGGGCAGACCTCCAGGGCGATGCGGTTGTCACGGACGTACGAGGCGAGGCGGCCCAGCGTGCCGTCCTCGGCGATGTCGTCCGTGATCCGCACGCCGTGCCCGATCCGCTCGGTGCCGCAGACCTGCACCGCCTCGTGGATCGACTCCGCGCCGACGGCCTCGCCCGCGTGGATGGTGAAGTGGCAGTTCTCCCGCTTCAGGTGCTGGAAGGCGGGGAGGTGGCGGGCCGGCGGGTTGCCGATCTCGCCGCCGGCGATGTCGAAGCCGGCCACGCCGTTGTCCCGGTGGGCGACGGTCAGCTGCGCGATCTCGAGGGAGCGGTCGGTGTGCCGCATGCCGGTGAGCAGGGCGCGGACGGTGATCCGGCCGCCGGTGCGGCGCTCGCCCTCGCGGAAGCCCGCGTTCACGGCCTCGACGACCTCGTCGAGGGTGAGGCCGGCCTCGAGGTGCTGCTCGGGGGCGTAACGCACCTCGGCGTAGACGACCCCGTCGGCGGCCAGGTCCTCGGCGCACTCGGCCGCGATCCGCTCCAGCGCCTCGCGGGTCTGCATCACCGCGCAGGTGTGGGCGAAGGTCTCCAGGTACCGCTCGAGCGAGCCGGAGTCCGCGGCGTCCCGGAACCAGACGCCCAGTTCGGCCGGGTCCTCGGTGGGAAGCGCGGTGTAGCCGCACGCGCGGGCCAGCTCGATGATCGTGGCGGGGCGCAGCCCACCGTCGAGGTGGTCGTGCAGGACGGCCTTGGGAGCCTTGCGGATCCAGTCGGCGACGGCAGGGGAGGCAGGGTTGTCAGACAAGTGCATGGCGGGGAAGTGTACGCCACCGCGGGCACCCGATGGTGTGACGGTGGCGACAGGCCCTGCGGCCGGCGAGAGAGGCCACGCCTCCTGCCCGGCCGGCCCGACGGGACGGGGGCCCGATGAGGCGAGGCCGGGTCCCCGCGCCGCGGAGGCCGGGGTTCCCACGCCGCAGAGGCTTGGGCCCCCGTGCCGCGAGGCCCAGGTCCCCACGCCGTAGAGGATCCCCATGCCGCGGATGCCCGGCCCTCGGGGCCCCCGTGCTGCGGAGGTCCGGGCCCCCACGCCGTAGAGGGTCCCCATGCCGCGGATGCCCGGGCCTCGGGCATCGGGCATCGGGCATCGGGCCCGGGCCCCCCGCGCCGCCGGAGGCCCGATCCCCCGCGCCGCCCGTCGCCTGGATGCCCTCCCGGCTCAGTTGGACTGCAGCACCGCCAGTGCGGGCGCCCCCGTCGGGAGCATGTGCTTGGCCGCCAGGACCGGCGTCTCCTCGACCCGCACCACCTGCGTGACCAGCACCGCCGGCGTGTCCGCGGGCCGCCCCAGCTGCTCACCCCTGCGCCGCCCGAGCAACGTCGCCGTCACCGCGCTGTGGCCGGCCAGCGGCACGCCCCGCGACGCCGCCGCCAGGATGCCCAGCAGCGACGTCCGCTCGGGCGCGACCGTCGCCCGCAGGGCCTCCGCGAAGGCCGGATGCGCCCGCTCCAGGACCTCGTCGGCCGCCGCCCACTCGTGGCTCAGGGCCGCCGGACCCGCCTCGCCCACCAGCACGGATTCCCAGAAGCGCAGCTCCGCGCCGGCCGGGGCGAGCAGGTGCTGCGTCGTGAAGTCGGTGGGCTCCTCGACGGTGCGCAGCAGGCCCCGTACCCGCAGCGGGGCGGCGGTGCCCAGCAGCTCCTCCAGCGCCTGGATCTGCTCGAAGCCGCGTCGCGGCGGATGGGCGTTGACCGTGCGGCCCACCCCGCGCCGCACCGTCAGCAGCCCGTCCTCCTGGAGCAGCAGCAGCGCCTCGCGCAGCGCGGGCCGGCTCACGCCGAGTTCGCCCGCGAGCCTGGGCTCGGAGGGGAGTGTGGAGCCCGGGGGATAGGTGCCGTCGTGGATGGCGTCCGCGATCCGTTCGTAG
This sequence comes from Streptomyces sp. NPDC127114, assembly GCF_042677525.1. NCBI lineage: Bacteria > Bacillati > Actinomycetota > Actinomycetes > Kitasatosporales > Streptomycetaceae > Streptomyces > Streptomyces sp. NPDC127114. Next base: position 111,313 of record NZ_JBHXTJ010000011.1, on the reverse strand, counting down.
AGTGCGACGACGGGCCGTCGTCGCTGTCCGCCGGCTGCCACGGATCGGTCCTCCTCGTGCTGGTGCGCGCACCCGCGAGGTGCGCGGTCACGTCCGCCGTGACTACGGTAGCCGCCCGTTCTTGTCTGACAAGTCACTCGTACGGCTGCCTTCGCCGCCGCCGAACCCGCGGAATCGGCCCATCCTGGGGGGACGCACGACGGAGGAGAGGGCCGGCCATGAGTCGCAGGGAGACATCGAGTACGGACGGGACCGGCGAGTGAGGCGGGCGGCGCTGCTCGGCGCGGGTGCCGTGCTCGCGCTCGCGGCGATGGCCGTGAGTTCGGCGGAGCCGGTGGCGGTCGAGGAGGAGGGCGCGGAGCGCACGGGCGGACGGCAGCCGATGCCCGACCTGCTGGGCCGGGGCCTGTGGCGGGTCTTCACCGTGCTGGCACCGCGCACGCGGCTGGACGTCCACGACGTCGGCGGGCAGGACCGGCGCGTGCTCTGGCCGCCGAACTGGTTCGTGTGCACCCAGTACCCGGCGCCGGGGGCGGAGCGTGCGGCGCGGGGACGGGTGGTGGTGGGCGTGGTGAAGAAGGGCGAGACCTGCCCGGCCCGCGTGACGGCGGCCCGACGCTGAGCCCCCGGGCCCGTGTGACGGCGTCCCGACGCTGAGCCCCCGGGCCCGCGCGATCGAGGCCCGACGCTGAGCCCCCCCGGCTCTCGCCCCGACCCGTCCGGGGCCTTCGACCGGTGGACCCGCCCGGGGCCGGGCCTTCGCTCGGTGGAGCTGCCCGGCCCGCGCGACGGAGGCCCGAGGCTGGGGCCCTGTCTTCTCCCGCCGCCGTCGTCTGCCGGCCCGGCCCGGTCTGGCCTGGGCCAGCCGGCGCGTGCCGAGGCTGAGGCCCTGTCTTCCCCCGCCGTCGCCGTCGCCGTCGCCGTCCGGCCCGGCCCGGCCTGGGCCGGCCGGCCCGTGCGGCGGTAGCCTGGCTCCATGTCCGACGATCTTGGTCCGTATCTCGTCAGCGGGGCCCGCGTCGGCCTGCGGCACTTCCGTTACGAGGACGCCGACGAGTTCACCGCTCGCGCCCGGGAGAGCCGCGCGCTGCACGCGCCCTGGCTGTTCCCGCCGCAGACGGCGGAGGCGTACGAGGCGTACGCGCGGCCGCTGATCGAGGATCCGGCCAGGGCCGGATTCCTGGTGTGCGAGCGGGACGGCGGCGGCATCGCCGGCTTCGTCAACATCAACAACATCGTCCGCGGCTCGTTCCTCTCCGGGGCCCTCGGCTACGGCGCCTTCGCGCACGCCGCGGGGCGCGGGCTGCTCTCCGAAGGGCTCGGACTCGTCCTCGCGTACGCCTTCGGGCCGCTCGGGCTGCACCGCCTGGAGGCGAACATCCAGCCCCGCAACACCGCGTCCCGCGCCCTGGTCCGGCGCGCCGGCTTCCGTCTGGAGGGCTTCTCGCCCGCGATGCTGTTCATCGACGGCGCCTGGCGCGACCACGAGCGGTGGGCCAGGACCGCCGATCGCCCGGGCCCGTCAGCCGGGGTTCAGCGCTTGTAGTTGATCTTCATGGTGTCCATGTCGGTGACCGAACTCCGCAGCCCGGCGAAGCCGTGGCCCTGCTCCTTCAGGGCCCGCTCCACCCGGTCCTCCGCGATCGCCCCGGCCATCTCCTCGCCGTCCTGCGCGTCGGACACGACGATCACGCGGTACGAGAAGTGCTTGAGGGTCCGGTCGTAGGCGAGCGAGCCCTCCTCCGTGAACCGCATCGCCGCCATGCCGTGCTCGTCGGCCTCGGCGAGCAGCCGGCTCCGGCTCTCCTCCGACAGTCCGTCGAACGTGCCCCGCACGATCACCCGGTACGTATGCTGCGTGCCCATCCCTGGCGCCCTTCCTCGATGACGACACCACCCTAGGGCGACCGGTGCAGGATGCAACGGAATTTCCCCGGTCCGCCCTCCACAGCTGTTGTCCACCCTCTGGCCAGGGATGGTTCCGGCGTGTTCCATGGTCGACATGACGACCGTACGACGTGCCGTACTCACCCTGCCCGCGGCGCAGTTGGGCCCGGACAACCCCCTGCCCGCACTCCACCACATCGGTGGGCCCGGAACCCCCGCGGTCGACGAGCGGGACCGGGCCGGGCTGCCCCGTGACATGGCCCGGCAGCTCGGCCACGCGCCGCTGCGCACCCTGCTGCCCACCCGGATGCGCGACGGATACGTGCGCGAGCGCACCCCCACCGCCCTCGAAGCGATCGAGATCGAGAACGACCGGCTGCGCGTCACCGTGCTCCCCGGCCTCGGCGGTCGCGTGCACTCGCTGCTCCACAAGCCGACCGGCCGTGAACTCCTCTACCGCAACCCGGTGCTGCAGCCCGCCGCCTTCGCCCTCAACGGCGCCTGGTTCTCCGGCGGCATCGAGTGGAACATCGGCGCCCGCGGCCACACCACCCTGGCCTGCGCGCCGCTGCACGCGGCGGTCGTCCCCGCGCCCGACGGAGGCGAGATGCTCCGGCTGTGGGAGTGGGAGCGGCTGCGCGACCTGCCCTTCCAGGTCGACCTGTGGCTGCCCTCGGACGCCGACCACCTGCGCGTGGGGATCAGGATCCGCAACCCGCACGAGCGGGCCGTCCCCTGCTCCTGGTGGTCGAACACGGCCGTTCCCGAGGACCGCAGGATCCTCGCACCCGCCGACACCGCCTGGCACTTCGGCTACACCCACGCCCTGCGCCGGGTCCCGGTGCCGCGCACCGACGACGGCACCGACCGCACGTACCCGCTCGAGAGCACCCACGCCGGCGACTACTTCTACGCGCTGCCGGACGGGCAGCGGCGCTGGATCGCCGCGCTCGACGAGCACGGTGCCGGTCTGGTGCAGACCTCCACCGACGGCCTGCTCGGCCGCAAGCTCTTCGTGTGGGGCACCGGGCGCGGCGGGCGCCGCTGGCAGGAGTGGCTGACCGAGCCCGGCACACCCGGCTACGCCGAGATCCAGGCCGGCCTCGCCCGCACCCAGCTGGAGCACCCGACGCTGGAGGCCGGGGAGGAGGTGTCCTGGCTGGAGGTGTACGGGCCGCTGACCGCCGACCCCGCCACGGTGCACGGCGAGGACTGGGCCGCCGCCCGCGGGAGCGTCGAGCAGGCCCTCGACTCGGCCGTGCCGCGCGCCGAGGTCGACGCGGCCTACGAGCGGTGGCGCGCCGTCGCCGACACCGAGCCGGGCCGGCGGCTCGCGATCGGCTCCGGGTGGGGCGCGCTGGAAGTGCTGCGCGGGCACTACGAGTTGCCGGGCACGCCGTTCGAACCCTCGCTGCTCGGCGAGGAGCAGCGGCCGTGGCTCGACCTGCTCCGTACGGGCGCCCTGCCCGCCCCGGAACCGGGCGCCGCACCCGTACCCACGCCGGTCTCCGACGCGTGGCGGGACATGCTGGAGACCGCCCCGGCCGACCCGGTGACCGAGTACCACCTGGGCGTCGCCCAGTGGGCGGCGGGGGACCTGGCCCAGGCGGTACGGAGCTGGGAGCGCGGCCTGAAGAACGCGGCCGAGCGCTGGCCGCTGCTCTACTGCCTGGCCGTGGCCGACCGGGAGGACGGGCACCTGGAGCGGGCCGCCGAGCGCTGTGCCGAGGCGTTCGACGACCAGTACGGAGGCGACCCGCTGGTGACCGCCGCCCTCGGGCGCGAGACCGTCACCGTCCTGCTCGCCGCCTCCCGGCCCGCCGAGGCCCGCGCCGTGCTGTCCCGGCTGCCGGAGGACGTCCGGTCGCGCGGCGCCTTCCGCTACCTGGAGGCGCGCCTGCTGCTCGCGGAGGGCCGCGCCGCCGAGGCCCGCGCGGTCTTCGACGAGGGCTTCGAGGTGGCCGACCTGAAGGAGGGCGCGGAGGAGCTGGGCGAGCTGTGGTCCCAGCTGACGGACGAACCCCTGCCGTACGCCTACGACTTCCGCATGCGCCCGAGCTGAGCAGGGGCACCCCGAGGGCCGGGGACCGGGCACCCCGAGGGGCCGGGGGCCGGGCACGCCGAGGGCCGGGACCCTGGTGGGCCGTGGGGCCGGGACCGGCGCCCCGGCCCTCAGCGCCGTCCGGCGCGTCCCCCGCGACGGCGCCGCCTCACGCCCGGCACAGGATCTCGCCGTGCGGCACCATGAACCAGGCGTCGTCCTCCTTGCCCCAGGCACGCCATGCCTCGGCGATCTCCGTCAGTTCCTCACGGCCGGCGTGACCGCCCTCGACCGCCAGCTCCGCGTAGACCGAGTCGGTGGTGCGGTCCGCCCACAGGCCGCTCCACCAAGCGCGCTCGTCCGGGCTCGCGAAACACCACACGCCGGCGGAGGAGGTGACGTCGGTGAACCCGGCCCGGCGGGCCCAGGACAGCAGCCGGCGGCCCGCGTCGGGCTCGCCGCCGTTGGCACGGGCCACGCGCCGGTACAGGTCCTGCCAGCGGTCCAGGACGGGCGTTGCCGGGAACCAGGTGAAGGCGCCGTAGTCGCTGTCCCGGGCCGCCACCACGCCGCCCGGGCGGCACACGCGCCGCATCTCGCGCAGCGCCTGCACCGGGTCCCCCACGTGCTGCAGCACCTGATGGGCGTGGACGACGTCGAAGGAGTCGTCGGGGAAGTCCAGGGCGTGGACGTCGGCCACCGCGAACTCCACGTTCTCCAGGCCTCGTTCGGCGGCCGCCGCCCGGGCCTTCGCCAGCACGCCCTCGGCCGCGTCCACCGCGGTCACCCGGCCGGGCGCCACCCGTTCCGCCAGATCGGCGGAGATCGTGCCCGGCCCGCAGCCGACGTCCAGGACGGCCAGCCCGGACCGCAGTTCGGGGATCAGGTAGGCGGCGGAGTTCTCGACGGTGCGCCAACTGTGCGACCGCAGCACGGACTCGTGGTGGCCGTGGGTGTAGGTGGCGGTCTCGCGCGGAGGCGTGGACGACGGCATGACCGGACTCCTTCGTATGAGCGGGTGCGGCATTCGTGTTCACCGTACGCCGATCATTCGCATTCTGAGACTCTGTTCTCATGATGTGGACAACAAGGTGAACGAGCCCCGCGACCTGACGAATGCTCATATGACAGGCCGGTGAACGGGCGGTCGCCGCCCGCTCCCCACGCCTAGGGTGTGGCCGACCCGCCACCGACGTGCCGAGGAGACCCGCCCGTGCCCGACCGCCGCACCCTGCTGAAGGCGCTCGCCGCCGCCCCCGTGCTCTCCGCCGTCGGGACGCCGTCCGCCGCGGCTGCCACCCCTCTCGCTCACGCCGGAGCCACGCCCGCGGCCGCCGGCGCGCCCGGCATCGTCAAGCCGCTCCCGCCCGAGTACTTCACCCTTCGCGGTACCAACGCCGAGGCGCGCTACGAGACGCTCCGGGACACCGGTCTCCTCACCCCCGCCGACCGCTTCTTCGTCCGCAACCACACCTCCACCCCCGTCCTCGGCGCCGACGACTGGCGGCTCACCGTCTGGGGCGACGGCCTGCACGGCCGCGAGCCCGTCCACTTCACCCACGGGCAGCTGCGCGACCTTCCGCCCGTCACCCGGACGGCCCTGATCGAGTGCGCCGGAAACGGCCGCAGCCTCTACACCACCCAGCAGGGCGAGCCCGTCAGCGGCACCCCCTGGACCCTCGGCGCCGTCGGGGCCGCCCGCTGGCGCGGCGCGCGCCTCTCCGACGTGCTGCGTCTGGCCGGCCTCGCCTCCGACGCCGTCGACGTGATGCCGCGCGGCCTCGACGACCCGTACGTCACCGCGGGCGTGGACCTCGGCCGGGTGCGCCGTCCGCTGCCCGTCGCCAAGGCCCTGGACGACGTGATCCTCGCGTACGAGATGAACGGCGAGCCCCTGCCGTACGACCACGGCTTCCCCGTCCGGCTCGTCGTGCCGTCCTGGGTCGGCATCGCCTCGATCAAGTGGCTCGGCGACATCCAGGTCTCCCGCACCCCGCTGTCCTCGCCCTGGTCCACCGACTACTACCGGCTGTTCGGCGCGGCCCACCCGCCCGGCGGCAGCGCCCCGCTCACCCTCCAGACCCTCAAGAGCGTCTACGAGCTGCCCTTCGGCGCCACCCTGGAGGCGGACACCACGCACCGGCTCGACGGCCGCGCCTGGTCCGCGCACGCGTCCGTACGGAAGGTCGAGGTCTCCACCGACGGCGGCGCCCACTGGCGGCTCGCCCGGATCGTCGACCGCCCCGCGCCTCACCGCTGGGTGCGCTGGACGACGTTGTGGCGGCCGCGCGACACCGGGCCCGCCACCCTGCTCTCCCGGGTCACCGACGCGGCCGGGAACGTCCAGCCCGAGCGGGCCGTGCACAACACCCAGGGATACCTCTTCGACGCGGTCGTCCGGCACCCCGTCACCGTCGCGTGAGGGGCGGAAACCAGCAAACCTCCGTATAAAGGACACCGGGGCGCCGCTCCTGCGCGCCCCGGTGCCCGCGCGCGGCCAGGAGGAGGTTCCGGACATGCGGCAGACGGCCCCGGAGAGCCGAGGACCGGTGCGCTACGGGCCGCCCGCGCCGGAACCGGGCCTGCCCGTGCTGCCCGGCCTGACCGCGCTCCTCGCCGCGGCCGTCGACCGCACCGGACCCGAACCGCCCGGCGGCGGGCCCGTCCTGCGCGAGGCCGCCGCCGGCTACTGGTGGCGCCGCGGACTGCGCACCCACGCCGAGGACGTCGTCGCCGCACCCGGCGCGCAGCCCCTGCTGCTCGCCCTGATCGCCGCGCACGGCGGCGACGTGCTGCTGCCCCGCCCCTGCCCCGCCTGGTGGACCCCGCAGGCCCGGCTCATCGGCCGCCCCGCCTACCACGTGCCCACCCCCGCCGAATGCGGCGGCATCCCCGACCCGTACGCCCTCCTGGAGACCGTCCGCCGGATCCGCGCCGAGGGCGGCAGCCCCCGGCTGCTGCTGCTCTCCGTCGCCGACGACCCCACCGCGACCGTCGCCCCGCCCGAACTCGTCCGCGAGGCCTGCGAGGCCGCCGTCGCCGAGGGCCTCCACATCATCAGCGACGAGACCTGGCGCGACACCCTCCACCGGCCCCAGGACACCGTGCTGCTCAGCCCGGCCGAGATGTGCCCCGACGACGTCACCGTCCTCACCGACCTCGCCGGCGCCCTCGCACCCGCCGCCTGGCCCTGCGCCGTCGCCCGCTTCCCGCCCTCCGCCCCCTCGCGCGCCGACCGCTACGCCGACCACCGGGCCCGCACCCTCGACATCCTCACCGCGCTCGGCGCCCTGGTCCCGGGCCCCCTCGCGCCCGCCGCCGCCCACGCCCTCGACGAACCCGAGGACGTCACCGTACGGGCCCGCCGCACCGCCGCCCTGCACGGCCGGGTCGCCGCCGCCGCCCATCGCGCGGTGCTCGCGGCCGGCGCCCTCGCCCGGCCGCCGCAGGCCGGCCGGCACCTCTACGCCGACCTCGGTCCCTTGCGCGCCGGCCTCGCCGACCGCGGCGTCACCGACTCCCTCGAACTGGAGAACCACCTCACCGCCCGGCTCGGCACCCCGGTGCCCGGCGGCCACCGCTTCGGCGACGAACTCGGCGCGCTGCGCGCCCGCTTCGACACCGCCGCCTTCCTGGGAAGCACCGAAGAGGAACGCACCGAAGCCCTCGCGTCACCCACTCCCGAGGAACTGCCCCACGTGGCACAGGCGTTGACGTCGTTCGGGGAGGCGCTCGACGAACTGGCACGCTGACGGAACAGGCCGGTCGACGGTACGGACCGGTTGACGGAGAGGCCGGTCGGCGGAAGAGACCGGCTGACGGACAGGCCGGTCGACGGAACGGACCGGCAGACGGAACAGACGGTTGACGGAACAGACGGAGGCCGCAGAGATGACGGAACAGACGGCCCGGCCGGCCCGGGCCCCGCACTCCGCCCGTACCCATCACGCCCCGCACCCCGTGCCCGCGCTCCAGCCCCTCGGCCGGCTGCGGCACGACTGGCCGCGCAGCTTCGCCGACCGGCTCACCGCGCCGCTGCCCGGCGTCCGCGCGATGGCCAGGCTCGCCCGCGAAGGCGCCGTCCGCCCCGGCCCCGAAGGACTCCGTGACATCCCGCGACTGCCCTTCGCCCCCGGGCCGCTGCCCGATGCGGGGCCCGACACGCTCGCCGTCACCTGGGCCGGACACGCCAGCTGGGTGCTGCGCATCGGCGGGCTCACCGTCCTCACCGACCCGGTCTGGTCCCGCCGCATCCTCGGCACCCCGGCCCGCCTCACCCCTGTCGGCGTCCGGTGGGAGGACCTGCCGCCGGTGGACGCCGTCGTCATCAGCCACAACCACTTCGACCACCTGGACGCGCCGACCCTGAAACGGCTGCCCCGCCACACGCCCGTCCTCGTCCCCGCCGGACTCGGCCGCTGGTTCACCCGGCGCCGCTTCACCCGGGTCACCGAGCTCGACTGGTGGGAGGCGGCCGAACTCGGCGGCGTGCGCTTCGACTTCGTCCCCGCCCACCACTGGTCCAAGCGCACCCTGTTCGACACCTGCCGCTCCCTGTGGGGCGGCTGGGTGCTCACCGACCGCGCCGGGCGACGGGTCCACTTCGCCGGCGACACCGGCTACGGCCACTGGTTCACCGAGATCGGCCGCCGCCACCCGGGCATCGACCTCACCCTGCTGCCGATCGGCGCGTACGACCCGCGCTGGTGGCTCAGCGACGTCCACACCGACCCCGAGGAGGCCGTCCGCGCCTTCCAGGACCTGGGGGCCCGGCGCATGGCCCCCATGCACTGGGCCACCTTCGTGCTCTCCTCCGAGCCCGTCCTCGAACCGCTCACCCGTGTCCGGGCCGCCTGGGAGGCCGCCGGCCTGCCCCGCGAGGACCTGTGGGACCTGCCGGTCGGCGGCTCACGGGTGCTCGTCACCTGAGCGAGGCGAGCGCGGCGAGGGCGCGAGTGCGGCGAGGGCACGAGTGCGGCGAGCGCGAAAAGGGGGCGGGCGAGGCGCACGCCCAGAGCGAGGTGGGCACGACGAGCGCTAAGACCCCCGCAGCCGCCGCCACAGCGCCGGCACGGCGCTGATCAGCACCGTGAGCGCCACCGCGGCCACCACGCCCTGCCAGGGCTCAGGGAAGAGCGAACCGCCGAGGATGCCGATGAGCTGGTACGTGGCCGCCCACGCCAGACAGGCCGGCAGATCGCCCCGGGCGAACCGCCGCAGCGGCATCCCGGCGAGCAGACAGGCCAGCATCACCGGGATCCGCCCGGCCGGCACCAGACGCGAGAGCACGAGCACCGGCACCTGGTGACTGTCGAGCCGCTCCTGGGCGTGGGCGAGCCGGTCGGGCGCGGCCCGGGAGCGCAGGGCGGCGAGCCAGCGCGAGCCGTTGCGCGAGCGGACCCCGCGCTGCCCCAGCCAGTACAGCGACAGGTCGCCGAGGAACGCGGCGGACGACGCCACGAGGAACACGAAGAGGAGCGCGAACGGATCCGTCTGGTGGAAGGCCACCACGGCCGCCGAGCTCACGATCGCGCCCGTCGGCACCACCGGCACGAGCGCGCCGAGCGCCACGAGCAGGAACAGCGACGGATAGCCGACCGCCTGCTGCGTCGACTCCGGCGGCAGTTCCCGCACCGCCGTGATCAGCCGGTCGATCACCGGGCGCCCTCCGGCCGCGCGGGGCGGGCCCGCCTCACCGCGCCACCTCCGGCCGCACCCGCTCGCCGTGGCCCAGCAGGTGCACGGCCACCTTAGGGGCCAGCCGGGCCGCGTGGCGGACGAACTCGTCGCCCGGCGCGTGGAACTCGTGCGGCCGGATCGCGTCCATGCCGATCGGCCAGTACGTGCCGTAGTGCACCGGGACGGCGGCGGCCGGCGACAGCGCGGCCAGCGCCTGCGCGGCCCGGCCCGCGTCCAGGTGCCCGTGGCCCAGGTACGGGCCCCAGCCGCCGACCGGGAGCAGCGCCACGTCGACCGGGCCGACCGCCTCCGCCATGCCGTCGAACAGGCCGGTGTCACCCGCGAAGTAGGTACGGGCCTCGCCCTCCACGACGTACCCGAGCGCGGGGGACCGGTGCGGGCCGAGCGGCAGTCGCCGGCCGTCGTGCAGGGCGGGCACGGCCCGTACCGTCACGCCCGCCACGGGCACCTCCTCGCCCGGCGCGAGCTCAGCGAGCCGCAGCCCTCGGCTGCGGAGGCGGCGCAGCGCCGGAACGGCCGCGGGCGCGCCGGCCGGCACGACCAGCAGCGTTCCGGGCGCCAGCCCGGCGAGCGAGGGCAGGTGGAGGTGGTCGGCGTGCAGGTGCGAGACCAGGACGGCCTCGGCCCGCGCGGCCTCCGGCGGCGGCAGCGCGCCGCGCCGGCGCCGCAGGTGCGCGAGCCGGCGCGCGAAGAGCGGATCGGTCAGGAGGCGGACACCGGAGTCCTCGACCGTGCACGTGGCATGACCCCACCAGGTGATTTCCACCGGCCCGCCGCCCCTCTCCTGTCGTGGCCCGGCCGGACGGCCGGGCCCGGCGGCCAGGACCAGCGGCCCGGCCCGACGTCCCGGCCGGACGGCCGTCCGCGCCGTTTCCATCCGTTCCCCATCCGTAACGAGGGTAAATGTCCGGGGTCGCAGGTGTGGCCGGACTTCGCCGGACCGTCCTCCTTGGTATACCGAACCCCTCCTCGGTGCGCCCCGGACACAGTAGGGTCGGTCCATGGACGACGTTCGGGTGGCGGCGATCGCCAGCCTCACCCCGCTCGAAGAACTCGACGACGACCCCTTCCTGGTCGACACCCGCAGCCAGCACGCGATGTGCGTCCGCTGGGCCCGTGACAAGGGCTACGTGGTGACGCGCCAGCTGTTCTGTTACGGCATCAGGCCGGACCACGACGCGCTGTGGGCCGACGTCGACGAGGGCGCCGTGGACCTCTTCGTCGCGCCGAACGACCGGGTGCTCGCCCGCGCGCTGACCGACGTACCCGCCTTCCACGCCGAGTGCGAGCGGCGCGGCGTACGACTCGAGACCGCCGGCTTCGACGAACCGGCTTACGACGCGCCGATGAAGGCCGGGGTGCACCGCAGACTCTCCATGCCGACCGCCGGATACGACGGCTCCTGAGCGCCCGGCCCGGGCCGTCCGTGGCTCCCGGGCGTGACCATCCGGCTTCCCGGGCGTGAAGATCCGGTCTCCCGGGCGTGACCATCCGGCGGACCTGCGTCGAACACCTGTCGCCGCCTTCCGCTCCGGCGCCGTTGTGCCACGCTTGAGGCAGGAAACGGGTGAAAGGTGAACCAGGCGTGGGCGAACGGCGAGGAAGGATCCCCGCCCGCTGGCGGAGCGCGGCCCGCGCCCTGCTGCGGGTGATCACCGTCTGGGCGGTCTCCACGCTCACCCTGCTCCTCCTCGCCGGCCTCCTGCCCGACTTCCAGCTCCAGTCCGCCGACGGCGACAGCCTCACCACGATCGCCTTCACCGCGGCCCTGGGCGCGGGCGCCTTCGGCCTGCTGAGCGCGCTCGTGTGGCCGCTGATCGTGCGCGCCCTGCTGCTCGTACCGGCCCTGGTGCTCGGCCTGTTGGTGTTCTTCCTCAACGGCTCGCTGCTGATCGTCGCGCTCTGGCTGATCCCCGACGGACGGGGCGCCGCCGCGCCCGAGACCGCCGTGGTCGTCGCCGCCGTGATGTCCGCCGTCGCCTCCGCCACCTCCACCGCGCTCGCCGTGCGCGACGACGACGCGTACCGGCGCCGGCTCTACCGCCTCACCGACCGCACACGGCCGCGGACCGCCCGGGCCGGCGCCGAGCCCGTACCCGGCACCGTCTTCCTCCAACTCGACGGCGTGGGCCACCGGGTGCTGTCCGACGCCGTCGCGGACGGACTGATGCCCACGGTCGCCGACTGGCTCGCCACCACCCACACCCTCACCCCCTGGCGCACCGACTGGTCGAGCCAGACCGGCGCCAGCCAGCTCGGCATCCTGCACGGCTCCAACGAGGACGTGCCCGCCTTCCGCTGGTACGAGAAGGACACCGGCCGGCTCATGGTGTCCAACCGGCCCGCGAGCGCCGTGGAACTCCAGCGCCGCGCCGTCGAGCGCACCGGCGACGGCGGACTGCTCACCCTCGACGGGGCCTCGCGCGGCAACCTGTTCAGCGGCGGCGCCGACCAGCTCGCGCTCGTCCTGTCGGTGGCCGCCCGGCGCGGTCGCCGCAACCGCTCGCGCTCCGGCTACTTCGCGTACTTCTCCGACCCCGCCAACGCGGTCCGCACCGCGGGATCCTTCGTCGCCGAGGTCCTGCGCGAGATGCGGCAGTCGACCGGAGCCCGGCTGCGCCGCGAGTCCCCGCGGGTCTCGCGCGGCGGCCTCTACCCCTTCGTGCGGGCCTTCGCCACCGTCGTCGAGCGGGACGTGGTGGTCGCCGCCGTCATGGGCGACATGCTCGCCGGGCGTACCGCCGTCTACGCCGACCTGGTCGCCTACGACGAGGTCGCCCACCACTCGGGTCCGCAGGGACGCGACACCGACCAGGTCCTGGCCCGCCTCGACCGGTCGGTCGCGCTGATCGCGAAGGTCGCCGAGCACGCGCCCCGCCCGTACCGGATCGTGCTGCTCTCCGACCACGGGCAGAGCCCGGGGGAGACCTTCGAGTCCGCGTACGGGCTCACGCTGCGCGATCTGGTGCGGGCCGGCTGCGGACTGCCGGTGTCCCGCCGGGTACGGCGGACCCGCAGCGGCTCGGAGGCGAGGGACGCGGCCCGGGACGCGCTGCGCAGCGCGCTGCACCGGCCCGTCGACGAGGCGGAGGAGGCCGGGAAGGACGGCGCGGAGGCGGCGGCGGTCGCCGCGGCCCGCGCGCCCGAGCCGGTCGTCCTGGCCTCGGGAAACCTCGGCCTGGTCTCCTTCCCCGGCGTGCCGCACCGGATGACCCGCGAGGAGATCGACCGGCTCCACCCGGCGCTGCTGCGCACCCTCGCCCACCACCCCGGGATCGGCTTCCTGCTGGTCGCGAGCGAGGAGCACGGCTCGGTGGTCCTGGCCCGCGACGGGGTCGAGGTGCCGATCGCCGAACTCGCCGAACTCGCCGAACCGGCCGACCTCTCCGGACTCGCCGAACCGGCCGACCGGGCTGACGGCCCTGACGCGGCAGACGGCACGGACGCCACGGGCGGCACCGGCGCCACGGGCGCCACAGACCACACCAGCGCCACTCCCCACGGCCCCCTCGCGGTCTTCGGTCCGGGCGCGGCCGCGGCCGTACGGCGCACCGACGGCTTCCCGCACGTCGCCGACATCATGGTCAACTCGATGTACGACCCGGCGACCGGCAACGTCCACGCCTTCGAGGAGCAGATCGGCTCGCACGGAGGTCTGGGCGGGGACCAGGCGCTTCCCTTCCTGCTGTGGCCGCGCGACCTGCCGGCGCCGCCCGACGGTCTGGTCGGCGCGGAGGCGGTGCACCAGGTGCTGCGCGGCTGGCTGCGGGAGGGCGACGGGCCGCAGGTGCCGCTGGAGATTTCTCCGTCGAAACGCCATGTGGAAGCGTTTCTTCCGGTCGACGAGCCCGTCGTGCGGGACAAACTTGGGTGATTTGGAAGGGCGTCTCGGAATCCGGACCATGGTGGCGTTTGTACGACGAGAGGCGCACCACCCCCCATGAGCACGGCCCCCACCGCGACCCCCGCGCAGGCTCCCGCACCCACCCCCGCACCCACCGTGGCGCCCGGCCCCGCCCACGCCCAGGAGCAGGACCCGCAGCCCACCAGGCACGCCCGCCGCTTCGGGCTCCCCATCGCCACCGCCCTCGTCATGGGCAACATCATCGGCGGCGGCATCTTCCTCCTGCCCGCCTCCGTCGCCCCGTTCGGCACCATCAGCCTGGTCGCCTTCGGCATCCTCACCCTCGGCGCGATCGCCCTGGCCCTGGTCTTCGGCCGGCTCGCCCACCGCCTGCCGCAGACCGGCGGACCCTACGTCTACGCCCGCGCCGCCTTCGGCGACTTCGCCGGCTTCCTCGCCGCCTGGTCGTACTGGATCACGGCCTGGGTCTCCAACGCGGCCCTCGCCGTCGCCGCCGTCGGCTACCTCGACGTGCTCGTCCCGGTCCACGAGTCCAAGGCCGCCACCATCGCCGCCGCCCTGCTCATCCAGTGGCTGCCGGCCCTCGCCAACCTCGCCGGCACCCGCTACGTCGGCGCGGTGCAGATCGTCGCCACCGTGCTCAAGTTCGTCCCGCTGATCCTCGTCGCCGTCGGCGGCCTGTTCTTCTTCGACAGCGCCAACCTGGGGCCCTTCCACGCGAGCGGCGGCAGCGCGCTCGGTGCCGTGTCCGCGTCGGCCGCGATCCTGCTCTTCAGCTACCTCGGCGTCGAGTCCGCCGCCGTCAGCGCCGGCGAGGTCCGCGACCCGCGCCGCAACGTCGGCCGCGCCACCGTCCTCGGCACCCTCGGCGCCGCCGCGGTCTACCTGCTCGGCACGCTGGCGGTTTTCGGCACCGTCGCCCACGACAGGCTCGTCGACTCCACCGCGCCCTTCTCCGACGCCGTGGACGTCATGTTCGGCGGCTCGTGGGGCGGGGCCGCGGTCGCCTGCATGGCCCTGGTGTCCATGGTCGGCGCGCTCAACGGCTGGACCCTGCTCAGCGCCCAGGCTCCCTACGCCGCCGCCCGCGACGGCCTGTTCCCGAAGGTGTTCACGGCCAAGCGGCGCGGTGTCCCGACGGCCGGCGTGCTCGTCACCGTGGTGCTCGCCTCGCTCCTGACGGTCTACAACTACACGGCCGGCACCGAGGGCGTCTTCGAGATCCTGGTCCTCGTCACCACCTTCACCGCCACCGTGCCGTACCTGCTCTCCACCGCCGCCCAGATCTACTTCCTGCTCTCCGGCCGCTCGGACCAGGTCTCGCGGGCCCGCCTCGCCCGCGACGGAGTCCTCGCCCTCGCCGCCTTCGGCTTCTCGCTGTGGCTGGTCGCGGGATCCGGTTACGCGGCCGTCTACCAGGGCGTGCTCTTCCTCTTCGCCGGCGTGCTCGTGTACGCGGCGATGGCGGCCCGCAAGGGACGCGCCGCCGGGCCCGCCGCCTGACACCCGGTGCGGTGAAAAGCAGCCCGGGAGCGTAGGCCGGGCGGGCGGATCTCCCGCCCGGGCCGGAGCACCGGTGCCCCGGCGGGGCAGTACGGATCTCCATGAGGCCCCCCGCCCGGTTCGCGCTCGCGGTGCTGCTCGTGCTCGCCGCGCTGCTCGGCGTGGGCGCCGGCGGCGGGCTCGCGGCCGCCGAGGCCGAGGGCCGGTCCGTCTCCGCCGCGGCCGACCTCTGCGCGGAGACGTACGAGGCGGCCGAGGGCGAGGCGACCTCGCCCGTGCGCGGCGAACGACGGCCCGCGCCGCCCCGCCGCACCCGCCCCGCGCCACCCGCGGGCGAACCCGCGCCCGCGCCCGCGTCCGTGCCGGCGGCACCCGGCGCGGCTCCCCGGTCGGCGGTGATGCGGTGCTGAGAGGCCCTGCCTCTCCGTACCCCTTCACCCCCCACCGCAAGGAGCATCACCATGCCCGTCGACCACTTCGCCGTGCTCAACGCCCTGCTGCGCGCCGAGGCCGCCCGCGACCGCGCCGCCGAACACCGCACCCCGCGTCGCGAGACGGAACGCGCACCGGAACGGTCCGCCAGGCCGGCGACCCCGCCGAGGACCACCGAGCAGGAGCCCCGCACGGAGTGACCTGACCCGCCCGGAACCGCGCCGGTGGACCGGCGCGCGGAGGACCGCGCGGGCGCGAGGCGCCCGACGCCCCCGCCCGGTCCACCGGCCCCCGGTACCCCTGCCCGGCCTCACGCCGTGACCGGCAGCTCCCCGGTCGTGGCCGGCCGCTCGCGCTCGGGACCGCGCCGGCCGTGCGCCACCACCAGGCCGAGCACCGCCACCGCGAGCAGCCCGAGGGCGAGGAGGGCCGGGATCCGGGCGACCAGAGGGCCCGCGAAGAGACAGCACGCGCCGCCCACCAGGAGCGCCGTGGGCCGCGGCCCGGCGGACCGCAGCACGATCGCCGCCGAACCGAGCAGGAACACGCCCACCCCGCCCGTCAGGGACCACGCCACCGTGCCGTGCAGCGGCTCCGCCAGGCCGTAGTGACCGGTGTCGGCGACCTGGGTGAGCACCTTCTTCATGCCGAGCGCGGACAGCACGACGCCCGCCACCAGCGGCAGGTGGAGGAAGGTGTACACGTCCCGGGCGAAGCGGGTCCGCGCGTCGCCGTCGAGGGCCGCGAGCCGGTGTTCGGCGGGCGTGCCGAAGCGGCGGAAGTACAGCGCCCACAGCCCGGCCGAGAGCAGCAGCCCGGCCGCGCACGCCCCGAGCACGGCCACGGTCAGCGGGAAGCCCTGCATGCCCACGCCCATGGCGACGATGGACTCGCCGAGCGCGATGATGACGATGAGTCCGTACCGTTCGGAGAAGTGGCCGGGCGAGTTGACCCGCCACCCGGACGCACCGGTGACGTAGATCGCGCCGTAGTCCACGGCCACGGCGCCCAGCCACAGCAGCAGCCGGGGCGTGCCGTCGTAGGCACAGCCCGCGAGCAGCAGCGCGAACGGCGGCAGGACCGAGAGCAGCGCCGTGCGCCGCAGGGTGCGGTGCAGCACCGTGTCGCCGGGGCTGGCGAGGCGGTACGCGGCGAGGTGCAGCACCCGGACGACGCCGTAGCTGAGCACGAAGACCAGCGGAGCGGGCAGCCCGCCCGGCGCGTCGGCCAGTACGTCCGGCACCGCGAGCGACACCACGAACACCACGGCCATGACCGTGACGAGCACCCCGAACAGCGCGGCCGAGTCCGCCCGTACGACGTTGCCCAGCCACGAGAAGGCGCACCAGCACCACCACAGCAGCGCGAGCACCGCCATCGCCCCGACCACCCGCACCGGCGACGGGTCCGCCGCCATCAGGGCCGTCACCTGCGTGATCGCATAGACGAAGACCAGGTCGAAGAACAGCTCCGCCGGCGTGACCTTGTGGTCGTCCTCGGTCGCCACCATGCGCGACCGCCCCTTGCCCCCCACGGCAACCCCCTGAAACGCACGGGCCGGCGTCATCCGGCCACCCGGCCATCCGGTTCGCGACCCTACCCCGGCCCCGCATTACCTGCGACGTAACCGGGGCACTTCCGTGGCCTCATTCAGAGGTCTCTGCGCGTGCTGGGTCGCCTAGTCTCGGTAGTTCGCCGACCGTGCGGCGGCCCCTACGCGAGGAGGCAGTGATGGCCACCGATGGCCCGATGACATGGGACGAGCTGCTGGCCGAGCCATTCAATATTCATTCAGTCACAACCCACAACAGCGTCGTCCTCGAAGCGATGCGGGACATGCTTGACCTGACCGACGGGGCGTTGCATCGCATCCTGCGTGCCGATCACCTCAGGCTCACCCAAGCCCTGGACGAGTTCGGCATCGTCTATAGCAGCCTCGCGAAGGCGCTGGTGCCGGATCACCGCCGCAAAGAGATCGCTCTCCTCTTCGACTCCGCTGTGGCCTCTCTGAGTTCCAACGGCTGGTACGCCATTGACGTGGCGGAGGCTTGGATGGCCGGTTTGCCGCGACCGCGAAAAGGAGTTCCGGTCAACTCCATCCTGCGCGGCGACATTCTCTACGGTACCCGCGATCAATTGCAGGCGGTCATGGATGAGACCGTCGTCTACCACCAGCCGTTCACGGTCATTCACCCATCGCAGGTGTACTGCGTGTACATCACGAACCTGTCCAAGCAGCAGGCCAGCACTCTCATTTCCACCGCGGCAGAACACCCCGCCTACATCGGGCATGCCGACTGCACCGACCGCAGTGTCCTCAAGGAGATTCTCGGTCGATCCCTGCCGAACTCTGGCCTTCGTGTGGGCGACATGATCCTGGAAGGCGTGGCCGAACCCGACGACCCGCCCAACGGCGCAAGGCTGCCGTTTGAGGCGCACGGCTTCACGCCTACGCCAGTGATCCACACGCTGTTCCTGCCGTTCCTCGGCTATCGCATCAACAGCCAACTCACCGGACGGAACCGGGAGGACAACCGCTCAGCGCTCACCGCACTCAGCCCTGATGCCGCACGCCTAGAAGCCCCCGACGTTTGGATGACGCTGGCTCGCTACGGATACCTACAGGACGGCAAGCACCGCGACTCCCTGCATCAGGCCGGCCTACTCAACCTGAGCCAGCCTGCATTGGAGGCCGCGGTAAGCGGCCTGGTAGCCCAGGGATACCTATACAACCTGCGCCTCAACGAGTACGGGAATCTGCTTTACACGGCACTCGTGGACGTCAAGGTGGAGGACGGTCGGTACCGGACCTTCACGATCGGGCTCAAGTTCAACCCGCAGGACAAGCGCGTCGAGCTGACGACGTTCTTCTAACCCTCCAGCTGTCGCTCGACTCGGCGTGATGCATCCATGCGATGGCCTCCACGGTTCCACGCTGGGTCGGCCCATCGTCGGCGCGGACTGGATCGGCAGGTATCTACGGCTCGACCCGGTCCCCCCCGTCAGTGATCACTAATTGGGCGAACCTATCCGATCAACCGATGGGTTGATCTAGAAGACGCTCACGCCGGGCCGTCTCCGGGCCGCGCGAGGGGGCTCGCCGACAGCTGACATCACGTGACTCCAGCGCAGGTCACCATGCGTCGGAGTCGGCTCAACATAGTTCCTTCTGCAGATTTGACGGGCCACGCTCAAGCAAGCAGTGGTGCGCGCTCGGCCCTCTGACGCGACACCCGGCAGCGGCGCTGACGTGCAGCATCGCTGGCTCCCCTCTGACTAGGGAGCCAAACGGGGAGCCACGAACGGCGAGATCCAGCGGACCAGGCGGACGCTGGCGTACTGAGTGGCCCGCATCAGCCGGAGCGCCTGAGCCCTTGAACGAGCTCCCCGGTTGCCCCGCATTACCTGGGACGTAATCGACGCCCGCGACGGCCCCCGGCATTCTCGAATCACCGGGTCCCGGGCGGCGCACTCCGCCCGGGCGCCGGCTCCCTCGCATCCGTCAGAACGTCAGAAACGCCTTTCAGAAGGGTGATCCGCCATGTCCCAGGCCCTGCTCACCGGTCTCTCCCGTACCACCCGGCCGCGGTCCATGGTGCGCCGGTTCCTCGCTCTCGACGCCGTCGTGACCGGCGCCAACGG
Organism: Streptomyces sp. NPDC127114; assembly: GCF_042677525.1. NCBI lineage: Bacteria > Bacillati > Actinomycetota > Actinomycetes > Kitasatosporales > Streptomycetaceae > Streptomyces > Streptomyces sp. NPDC127114. The sequence goes on along the minus strand of NZ_JBHXTJ010000011.1, from coordinate 92,243 downwards.
GCTCGCGTACGCCGTCGCCTCTGGACCGCTCGGTGAGCTCCTCGGTGTGGAGCGCGGGCTGCTGTTCGAGCTCGGGCTCTTCCTCACCGTGTACGCCGCCGGCGTGGGCCTGCTCGCGAGCAGGCCGCAGCCCCCGGTCCTCGGCGTGAAGGCCGTCGTCGACGTCAACCTGCTGTGGACCGTCCTCAGCGTCGTCGCGCTCGTCGCCTGGCTGGAGCCCACCACCGCGGGCGCGGTGTGGACCCTGCTCCAGGCCGGCACCGTCGCCGGCTTCGCCGCGCTCCAGTGGGCCGCCCTGCGCGCCGGCGCCCGTTGAGCGACCCCCTGGAGCCCGCCGGGCCCTACGCCTTGAGCGACTGGAGGTACGCGACCGTCGCCGGGTCGGCCGGGAGCAGCGTCTCGATGGCCAGCTCGGCGACCGTCACGTCCATCGGCGTGTTGAACGTCGAGATCGACGACACGAAGGACAGCACGTGCCCGTCGTGCTCGATCCGCAGCGGCAGCGCGAAGTACGGGTACGGCTCGGGGTCCTCCCGGTCGTCCGGGTCCGTCGTCCCCTCCGGCAGCGGATAGGCCGCCACCTCCTCGTACAGCGCGCGCAGCGACTCCGAACGGGCCAGCCCGATCTGACGCTCCATCTGGGCGAGCAGATGACCGCGCCACTCCCGCAGGTTGCGGATCCGCGGCGCGAGACCCTCTGGGTGCAGGGTGATCCGCATGACGTTCAGCGGCGGCGTCAGCAGATGCTCCGGAAGCCCCGCGAGCAGCATCTGGACCGCCCGGTTGGCCGCCACCACCGTGTACGAGCCGTCCACGACCGTCGCCGGATACGGCTCGTAGCCGAGCAGGAGCTGCTCGATGCCCTCGCGCAGCGTCTCCAGTTCGGGCGCGTCCAGCGGCGACTCGGCGTAGCGCGGGGCGTAACCGGCCGCCAGGAGAAGGGCGTTGCGCTCCCGGACCGGCACGTCCAGGTGCTCGGCCAGCCGGAGGATCATCTCCTCGCTCGGCCGTGAGCGGCCCGTCTCGATGAAGGAGATGTGCCGCGCGGACGAGTCCGCCCGCAGGGCCAGCTCCAGCTGGCTCAGCCGCCGCTGCTCGCGCCAGCCGCGCAGCAGCGGACCCACACCCGTGTCGGTCACGACAGTTGTCATGGCCAGACGGTATCCCAGAGGAGGACCCGGGTACCTTCTCCCCGGGACCGCTCCGTCATCACGCACCACCCCCGCCACCAGCCGTACGACCGGAGGGAGCACCACGTGCCCACTGACCCCTTGTCGCAGAAGGAGATCGAGGACCGCCTGCGGGAGCTTCCCGGCTGGTCCGTCGACGGCGACCGCCTCACCCGGGACTACCGTCTCGCCGACCACTTCGCCGCCACCGCACTCGTCGTGCACATCGCCCAGATCCAGCAGGAGCTGGACCACCACAGCGATCTGACGCTCGGTTACAACACGGTGGGCCTCGCCGTGAACACCCACTCGGCGGGCGGTGCCGTCACCGACAAGGACTTCGAACTGGCCGAGCGGGTCCAGGCGGTGGCACCCGGTCACGGGGCGGAGTGACCTCGGCCGGCCGGGACGTGACCCGCGGACCGGATCCCCGCCCCGGCCGGCGGACGCTCCGGCAGGGGGCCGCACGGGTCCCCGCATAGGATTCCCGCATGGGGGACACGCTGCTCGACTACGACGCCGAGGCCGCGCACTACGACGAGACCCGCGGCGGCGTCCCGCGGGCGGCCGCGGCGGCCGCCGCCGTCCTGCGGCTGCTGCCGCCCGGCACCCGCACCCTGCTCGACGTCGCCTGCGGCACCGGCCTCGTCACCGAACGGATCACCCGGCCCGGACTCACCGTCCACGGCGCCGACGCGGCCCACGGGATGCTGCGCACCGCCGCCGCCCGCCTGCCCGGGCGGGCGGTGCGCGCGGACGCCCGCCGGCTGCCGCTGCCCGACGCGGCGGTCGACGCCGTCAGCGCGGTCTGGCTGCTGCACCTCGTGCCGTTCGCCGAGGAGATCGTCGCCGAGGCGGCGCGGGTGCTCCGGCCCGGCGGCGTGTTCGTGACCACCGTCGACAAGGACGCCTGCCACGACGTCGGCAGCGACATCGACGCCGTCCTCCGCCCGCACCGCGCGCCCGAGGCCGGCTCCGACCGCGCCGCGCTGGTCACCGCGTACGCCGCCGGCCACGGCCTCGACCCGGCACCCGGCACCGTGTTCACCGGCCACGGCCAGGGCGCCACCCCGCGCGGCACGGCCGAGAAGCTGCGCCGCGGCTCCTACGCGTCCTGGTTCCACGGCACCCCCGCGACCGTGGAGACCCTCGTCCGGTCCCTCGCCGCCCTACCGGAACAGGACCGCCCCCGCGCCGACCCGTCCTACCGCCTGGCCTGCTACGTCAGACGTCCCGCCGCCCGCGGCTGAACTCCATCCCCCAAGTCGGCCGGCCGGCGGTTGCGGACGGTCCACCAGCCGTCCGGGAAGCCGAGGCCGTCGCCCCTCACAGGCCCGCCCCCGTCGTCCCGGTCGCCAGCGCGTCCCCGAGGTAGCCGTCCAGGTCGGGGACGTCCGGCGTCAGCACGTGCCGCACCCAGGCGTCCCGCTCGTACGTCAGCGGCGCCAGCTCCCAGACACAGCCGATCCAGTTCCGCTCGCCCGGCGGGATCCGGACGAAGTGCGCCGGATCCAGGTCCGGGCAGTCGAGCGCCGGCTGGCCCGCCGCCGCGCCCGCGAAGTGGAGCACGTTGTCCCACACCCAGCTGTACGCGTTCAGGTACGCGCCGGTGTCGCCGCCCCGGTGCAGCACCACGAAACCCGCCGCAGGCGTACCGTCCGGCTCCGGAAGGAGCTCCGGGAGCAGCGCGTACGCCGCCTTCTCCACCTCCGGCTCGATTCCCGCCGGGTCGTCGGTGACGTGGTAGCGCTTCAACCGCCGGCCGGCCACGGCGACCGGCGGGAGCGCGAGGAGGTACTTCTCGTCGAAAGCCATGGCTGGACTGTAGGAACACTTCACTGACATCGTGTGTCAGTGAAATCCAGCCGGCTCCTGTCGATCCTGCTGCTCCTCCAGACCCACGGCCGGATGACCGCCGCCCGGCTCGCCGAGGAGCTCGAGGTGTCCGTCCGCACCGTCTACCGCGACGTCGAGGCGCTGCACGCCGCCGGAGTCCCGCTCTACGGGGACGCCGGGCACCGCGGCGGCTACCAGCTGCTCGCCGGACACCGCTCGAAGCTCACCGGCCTGTACGCGCGGGAGGCCGAGGCCCTGGTCCTCGCCGGGCTGCCGGCCGCCGCCGACGAGCTCGGACTCGGCGGCCACTTCGCCGACGCCCAGCTCAAGCTGCGGGCCGCGCTGCCCGCCCCGCTGCGCGAACACGTGGACCGGCTGCGGACCCGCTTCCACATCGACGCGCCCGGCTGGTACGCGGAGGACACCGAGGCGCCGTTCCTGCCGCAGGTCGCCGAGGCCGTCCGCACCGGGCGCGTCCTCGCCGTCCGCTACCGGCGCTGGAAGGAGCCCACCGACGTCGACCGGCGGCTCGAACCGTACGGCCTGGTGCTCAAGGCGGGCCGCTGGTACCTGGTCGCCGGGCCGGGACCGCGCACCTACCGGGTCGACCAGATCCTCGACCTCACGGTCACCGACGAGGACGCCGTGATCCCCGAGGACTTCGACCTCGCCGCCCACTGGCGGGCAGGACAGGCGGACTTCCACCGGCGGCTCCACCAGGGCGAGGCCGTCGTACGGATCTCCCCGCGCGGCGCCGCCAGGCTCACCGGCGCCGCCGCCAGGGCGCTCGCCGAGAACGGCACCCCGGAGCCCGACGGCTGGACCCGGGCGACACTGCCCGTCGAGGGACCCGACCACGCCCACGACACCCTGCTCGCCCTCGGCACGGAGGTGGAGGTCCTCGCACCCGAGGACCTCCGCACGCGGATCGCCGCGACCGTCCGCACCCTCGCCGCCCGCTACGCCTGAGGGTCCTCGGTCCGCGCGGCCACCACGCCCGGCGCTCGCCGTCCATCGGGCGTTCCGGCGGGGCTTGCCGGACCGGCAAGTTTTCTCGCCTTTCCGGCAGAGGCGTCGCACGCTGAGCCCATGAGCGCACACCAGCATTACGGACACGGACACGGACAGGGCCACGGGCACGCACAGGGCCACGGGCACGGGAGCGAGAACGGCACCCACGCCGGCAAGGGCCAGGGCCAGGGCCAGGGCCACGGACACCGCCACGGCCACGATCACACCCACCTCGACTGGGCGGAGATGGCCCCGCTGCTGACCCGGCAGGCGGAGACCCAGAGCCCCCTCTACGCGGAGGCGGCAGCCTGGCTCGCCTCCCTCGTACCGGCGGGTTCGGTCCGCCGCGTCCTCGACGTCGGCAGCGGCCCCGGCGTCGTCACCGCGCTGCTCGCCGAGGCCTTCCCCGAGGCCGAGGTGGTCGCCGTGGACGCCACGCCGGAACTCCTCGCGCTCGCCCGGGAACGCGCCGAAGCACGCGGCCTCGGCGACCGGGTCGCCACCCTGCGCGCCGAACTCCCCGAGGACTTCGGCGAACTCGGCACCGCCGACCTCGTCTGGGCCAGCAACTCCCTGCACCACATCGGCGACCAGCGGGCCGCCCTCGCGTCCTTCGCCGAACTGCTCAGCCCCGGCGGTCTGATCGCCCTCGCCGAGGGCGGCCTTCCGCAGCGTCATCTGCCGTGGAACGCGGGCGTCGGCCGGCCCGGCCTGGAGGCCCGGATCGACGCCGTCAACGCGGAGTGGTTCGGCGAGATGCGGGCGTCGCTGCCCGACAGCAAGGAGGAGATCGACGACTGGGCTGCTCTCCTCACGGACGCCGGGCTCGCTCCCAGCGGCACCCGCAGCTTCCTCTCCGACATCCCCGCGCCGCTGCCGGACTCCGTGCGCGAGCAGATCGTCGCCCACTACGAGCGGCTGCGGGAGGGCCTGGCGGAGCGCCTCGCGGACGACGACCGCGCCGCCGTCGAACGGCTGCTCGACCCGGCGGACCCGCTGTCCTTCCACCGGCGTCCGGACGCCTACCTGCTGACCGCCCGCACCGTGCACACGGCGCGCAAGGTCTGACGGGGCGCCCCGGGCGGCCGGGCGCCCGGCGAGGAACGCGGGCGGGGCACGGCGGTCGGTCCGACCACCGTGCCCCGCTTCCCCTTCGCCCCCCGTTCCCCGCCCAGGTGCTGCCCGCCGGGTGGGGTCGGCCCAGGGGTGCGCGCCGCTCAGGCGCCGGCGTTGAACTCCGCCGGGTTCGGGCCGAGGCGGCGGCCCTCGTCGAGCGCGGCGACGCCCGCCAGGTCCTCGGCGTCCAGCTCGAAGTCGAAGACGTCGATGTTCTCGCGGATGCGGGACGGGGTCACCGACTTCGGGATCACCACGTTCCCCGTCTGGAGGTGCCAGCGCAGCACCACCTGGGCGGGCGTGCGGCCGTGCTTCTGCGCGATCGCCACGATCGCCGGGACCTCCAGGAGGCCCTTGCCCTGGCCGAGCGGCGACCAGGCCTCCGTCGCGATGCCGTGCCTGGCGTGCGCCTCGCGGGACCCGGCCTGCTGGAGCTGCGGGTGCAGCTCGATCTGGTTGACGGCGGGCACGACCGAGGTCTCGCCGATCAGCCGGTCCAGGTGCTCGGGCAGGAAGTTCGACACGCCGATGGCGCGGGCCCGGCCGTCGGCCAGGATCTTCTCGAAGGCCCGGTAGGTGTCGACGTAGGCGTCCTTGGCCGGGACCGGCCAGTGGATCAGATACAGGTCGACGTGGTCCAGGCCCAGCTTGTCGAGCGAGGCGTCGAAGGCGCGGAGCGTCGAGTCGTAGCCCTGCTCGCTGTTCCACAGCTTGGTCGTGACGAAGAGCTCCTCGCGGGGGAGCCCCGAGGCGGCGAGTGCCTTGCCGGTGCCGGTCTCGTTCTCGTAGATCGCGGCGGTGTCGATCGAGCGGTAGCCCGCCTCCAGGGCCGTGCTCACGGCCGCCTCCGCCTCGTCGTCCGGCACCTGCCAGACGCCGAAGCCCAGCTGAGGCATGCGGACGCCGTTGTTGAGGGTGAGGGAGGGGACCTTGCTGTCCGTGCTCACGAGAGGTGGATCCTTACGTCGTCGGGAGTACTCCTCACAGCGTCAACGATCACGGGTCCGATCGCATTCCGTCCGGCCCGGAACCGTTCGCGGCGGACCCGCGGGTCCCCAGATAGGCGGCCCGGACCCGGGGGTCGGCGCGTACCTCGTCCGCCGGTCCCTCGGCGAGCACCCGGCCCAGGTCGAGCACGACGACCCGGGCGCACAACTCCGTCACGAAGGAGACGTGGTGCTCGACGAGCAGCACCGCGCACCCTTCCTCACCGGCCATGTACCGCACCACGGCCGCCAGTTGGCCGCGCTCCTCGGCCGACATGCCGGACGCCGGCTCGTCGAGGAGGAGCAGCCGCGGCGGATCGGCGAGCGCCCTCGCCAGCTCCGCCATCCGCGCCCGCCCGACCGGCAGCACGCCCGCGTACGTCGCGGCGAGCGGGTCGAGCCCGCAGGAGCGCAGCACCTCGGCGGCCCGTGCCCGGCGGGCGGCGGTGACGGCCCGGCCGCCGCCCCGTCGCCACTCCTGGGCGACGACCAGGTTGTCCTCGACGGTCAGCTGCCCGAAGAGCTGCTGCCGTTGGAAGGTACGGCGCAGCCCGTGCCGGGCCCGCCACACGGGGGAGCGGCGGGTGATGTCGGCGCCGTCCAGCAGGATCCGGCCCCGGTCCGGGCGGCGGATGCCGGACACCACGTCGAACAGGGTCGTCTTGCCCGCGCCGTTGGGCCCGATGAGCCCGCAGATCTCCCCGGGCCGTACCGCGACCGTCACGTCGTCCAGCGCGCGGACCCCGCCGAAGCGGACCCCGATCCCGCGCGCCTCCAGAAGAACCTCGCCTGTCACGTCCGCACCCCCGTCCCCAGATAGGCGTCGGCCAGCCGGTCGGCGTCCGCCTCCGCGCGCGGTCCGCTCCACACGATCCGTCCCTCCGCCAGATACGCGACGGTGTCCGCGATCCCCAGCGCCTCGGCCGCCTTCTCCTCCACCAGGAGCAGTGCCGTGCCCCGCGCCCTGAGCTCCGACAGGAGCGCGAAGACCTCGTCCACCACGCGCGGCGCGAGCCCCAGGGACGGCTCGTCGGCGACCAGCACCGCCGGCGGGCGCTGGAGCAGCGGGGCGAGCGCGAGGAGCTGCTGCTCCCCGCCGGAGAGGGAGCCGGCGGCCACCGTACGGCGGGCGGCGAGCGCCGGGAAGCGGCCGTACACGGCCTCCCGGTCCCCGGCCGAGGGCAGCTGCAGAGCCAGGTTCTCCTCGATCGAGAGCCCGGCGAAGATGCCCCGCCCCTCGGGCGCGAGCCGCACCCCGCGGCGCGCCCTCGCGACCACGGAGTCCCCTCGCGCTTCGGCTCCGCCCACCCGTACGGAGCCGTCCCGGACCGGCACCAGCCCGCCCGCGACCCGGCACAGCGTCGACTTCCCGGCCCCGTTGGCCCCGAGCACGGCCACGATCTCCCCACGGCGCACCCCGAGCCGGACCCCGTGCAGCACGTCCGCACCGCCGCCGTACCCGGCGCGTACACCGTCGAACTCCAGGGCGAGAGCGAGGGACGGGGCCGCCGGTCCGTCACCGGCCGCCGCCCCAGCCATGGCCGTCGCCCCGGCCAGGGCCGCCGCCCCAGCCAGGGCCTCCGCTGCGGCCGCGGGCTCCGCTCCGGCACGGGGCTCCGCCTGGGCCCGGGAGTCCGAGCGGGCTCCCGGCCCTGGCCCCGGCCCTGACTCTGGCCTTGGCCCTGACCCCGGCCCTGACCCTGACCCCGGCCCTGACCCTGACCCCGGCTCTGGCCCTGACCCCGGCCTTGGCCCTGACCCCGGCTCTGGGCCTGACCCCGGCCCTGCCCCTGACCCCGGCCCCGGCTCTGGCCCTGACCCTGACCCCGGTCCCGGCCCCGCCACGGCCCCGGGTCCCGCCCCCGCCGCGGAAGCGGCACCCGTGACGTCGCCAGGAGCGTGGGGAACCCGCCCCTGGGGTGCCGCTGCGGGAGGCCGGGGGCCCGCCCCCGGTTCCGGAACGGCGCGGGGCCCGGGAACGACCGGCACCGGCCGGCCGCGCCGCCGCGCCCACCGCGTCGGCAGCGCCGCCACATACCCGTCCGGGTCGTTCGCCAGGGCCAGGCCCGCGAGGCCGAACAGGACGACCGGCAGGTGCGCCGAGTCCGTGACGTACGTCGCGAGCAGGTGGGGCGCGACCGCGAAGACCAGCCCGGCCACCACCGCGTACTGCGGCCTGCGGACGCCCGCCGCGACCACCACCGCCAGCCACACCAGGCCCGCCATCGCCGGGAAGTCGGTCGCGGTGATCCGCGTGTTGTACGAGGCGTAGAGCACCCCGCCGAAGCCCGCGAGGCCCGCCGAGACGGCGAACACCAGCAGCTTCGTCCGTACCACCGACACCCCGGAGGCCGCCGCCGCGGCCGGTGCCGAGCGGACCGCGAGCATCGCGCGGCCGCGCCGCGAGCCGCGCAGCCGGCTCAGGCCCGCCACGCCCGCCGCGCACAGCACGACCAGCGTGACGCCCATCGCCCGGTCGTCGGACAGGTCGAGCGGGCCGAGGACGGGCCGCGGGATCTCCCAGCCGGTGTCGCCGTTGCGCAGCCATCCCACCTGGAACAGGACCTGGTCGGCGAGGAAGGCGAGGGCGAGGGTCGCCAGCGCCAGCGAACGGCCCCCGAGCCGCAGCGCCGGCAGCGCCACCACCGCGCCGAGCAGCGCCGCCACGACCGTACCGGCGAGCGCCGCCGCCGCGAACGGCCAGCCGCGGCTCATCAGCAGCCCGGCGACCAGCGCAGCGCCGGTCACGAACGTGGACTGGGCGAGCGACACCATCGCCCCGAGCCCGGTGACCACGGAGAAGGACAGGAAGACGAGCCCGACGGCCAGGCCCTGCGTGAGGATGCCGCTCCAGAACGGCGTGGTGAGGGTGTAGAAGGCGACGGCGAGCAGCACCGCCGCCACCGCCCACGGCCCCCACCGCCGCGCCGGTCCGAGGCCGGCGAGCCGGTCGTCGGGCGGCGGGTCGGCGGCCGCGGTGCCCGCGACCCGTTCCCGGCGGGCGAGCAGCACGAGCCCGGCGAAGAGGATCAGGAAGGGCACGGCGGTACGGAAGCCGGTGACGCCCTCGGCGAAGCTCGCGTACCCGGCCACCAGGTTCTGCACCACGCCGAGCCCGAGTCCGCCCGCGAAGGCCAGCGGCACGGAGGCGAAGCGGCCCAGCACCGCCGCCGTCGCCGACACGAAGAGGAACAGCGTGTAGTCGTGCGCGGAGAGCCCGAGCAGGGGGGTGGCGAGGACACCGGCGAGTCCGGCGAGTCCGGAGGACAGCATCCACGCGACGGACGACAGCCGGTCGGCGTCCACGCCCCGGAGTTCGGCGAGCGAGCGGTTGTCGACGGCGGCCCGCAGCCGCAGCCCGAGCCGGGTGTGCCGGAGCAGCGCCCAGAGGCCGGCCGCCACGGCGGCGGTGACCAGCCAGGTGATCAGCTGGTCGGAGTCGACGCCGACGCCGACGCCGTCGATGCCGAGGCTTGCGAACGGCTGCCAGGAAACGGCCGGACTGGGCCCGACACCCGGCAGTCCGAACTGGTTCTCGGCCGGCTTCACCGGTGCCCCGGCCCGCTCCAGGACCTCGACCACCCACAGCCCGGCCGCGGGCAGCGCGACGAGCAGACCGATCGTGGCCGTGATCTGGGCGGTCTCGCCGACCCGGGCCAGCTTGCGGAACATCAGCCGGTCCAGGACCCAGCCGAGACCGGGCGCGACGAGCAGCACGAGCAGCAGCGCCGTCGGCACGGCGGGCCAGCCGAAGCCGGAGTGGAGTTCGTAGAAGGCGAGCGCGCACAGATAGGCGGTCGCCCCGTGCGCGAAGTTGAAGAGCCCGGAGGCGGCGGACGAGAGCACGAGTCCGGTCGCGAGCAGCGCGTACAGCGCACCCGACACCAGACCGCTCAGGACGAAGCCGAGCAGGTCACCCACGGCACCGCGCTCCTCACCGGAACGGGATCGGCGGATAGCAGCGGAACGGTACGGCCACCTCGTACCGCCCGCCGGTCAGCCGGACGAGCGCGCCGCAGCCGAAGCTCTCCTTCTGGCCCTTGGGCTCGGCCCGGTCGCCGACGAGGGTCCCGGTGTCGGAGAAGCCGTTCGCCGCCTTCTGGAACGACTCGACGGTGAGGTCCTTGCCGGCCTTGGCGGCGACGGCGAGGAAGAGGTCGGCCGACATGTATCCGGTCAGCATGTGCATGTTCAGGGGGACCTCTTTGCCCGCCGCCTTCCTGATGTCCGCCTTGAACTGCCGCATCGCCGGGCTGTCCGCCTCGAAGGGCTGGAACTGGAGCAGCACGAGCACACCGTCGAGGGCCTGCCGCGTGGCGTCCTTGGCGAGCAGTCCGGGGTCGTAGTCGGTCGGGTCGGACAGCACGCCCTGGTACCCGGCCCGCTTGAGGGCGGTGAACAGGCCGATGTTGTACGGGGTCTGCATCACGGACACCACGGCGACGGGCGCCTTGCCGCCGGGCCCGGAGCGCAGGATCTCCTTCGTGTACGCGGACCAGTCGCTCGGCACGGAACCGGCGGGCACGGACGCCTTGGCGTACGCGAGGTCGAAACCGGCCGCCTTGAAGCCCTGGGTGAAGGTGCGAATGCCGAACTTGCCGGCGTCGTTGTCGCCCGCGATGAGGGCGACCGAGCGGCCCTTCGCGCCGCCGAGGACGGTGGCCAGGCCCTCGGGCCAGGTCTGGTTGAGGGTGCCGCCGGGGGTGGGGACCAGACAGCCGTTGAAGCCGTAGATGTGCTTCGGTCCGCAGAAGGAGGGCAGGGTGCCCCAGCCGACGGTGGGCACCGCCTGCGAGTCGAGGAAGTCGGCGCCCGCGAAGGTCACCGAGCTCATCGGGGCGACGGCGAAGACCTTCTCCTGCTGGACGAGTCTGCGGGCGGCGGCGAGGTTGCGCGCCGGGTCCTGGCCGTCGTCCTCGGCGCCGAGGTACTCGATCCGGCGGCCGTTGATCCCGCCTTCGGCGTTCGCCCGGTCGTAGCGGGCCCGGGCGCCGAGGTCGGTGTCCTTCTTGGAGTAGCCGCTGGCGCTCGTCATGGAGACGATCCCGCCCACCTTGACCGTGTCGGCGGTCACTCCCCGTACCGTGCCGCCCGAGATGCCGGGCTTGGCCGAAGTGCCGCCTGTGGAGGCGGAGTTGCAGGCGGTGGCGAGGAAGAGCGCCGCTGCCGCTGCGGCGAGGGTGCGGAGCGTTCTGGACACGGTCGGTCATCCCTCCGTCGGGTGACCGCATTCTGTGACCGGCCTGATGAACCGTCAATAACTGATGCACCGTCACTTGATGGTGCGTCAGGAGGCTTGGGAGTGGCGGCTGTCAGGGGTACAGCGCCTCGACCTCGCCCGCGTACGCCTGCTCGATCGCCTTCCGCTTCAGCTTCAGGGACGGCGTGAGCAGCCCGTGCTCCTCGCTGAACGGATGCGCCAGGATCCGGAAGGTGCGGATCGACTCCGCCTGCGAGACCTTGGTGTTCGCCGCCACCACCGCCCGCCGGATCTCGGTCTCCAGAGCCGCGTCGTGCACCAGCTCCGCGGGCGGCAGCGGCGGCCGGTTCTGCATCGCCAGCCAGTGCTCCACCGCCTCCTGGTCCAGGGTGACGAGCGCGGCGACGTACGGCCGGTCGTTGCCGACCACGATGCACTGCGCCACCAGCGGATGCGCCCGCACCCGCTCCTCCAGGCCGGCCGGCGCCACGCTCTTGCCGCCCGAGGTCACCAGGATCTCCTTCTTCCGCCCGGTGATCGTCAGATAGCCGTCCTCGTCGAGCATCCCGAGGTCCCCGGTCGCCAGCCACCCGTCGTTCAGGACCGCGCTCGTGGCCTGCGGATTGTTCAGATAGCCGGAGAAGACGTGGTCGCCGTGCAGCCACACCTCCCCGTCCTCCGCGATGTGCACCGTCGTGCCGGGCACCGGCTGACCCACCGTGCCGTACTTGGTGCGCTCCGGCGGGTTCGCCGTCGCCGCCGCCGAGGACTCCGTCAGGCCGTAACCCTCGAAGATCGTCACGCCCGCGCCCTCGAAGAACAGCCCGAGCCGCCGGTCCATCCCCGAACCGCCCGACATGGCGTGCCGCACCCGGCCGCCCAGCGCCTCCCGCACCTTCGCGTACACCGTCTTCTCGAAGAACTGGTGCTGCATCCGCAGGCCCGCCGACGGACCCGGGCCGATGCCGAAGGCCTTGTGTTCCATGGCCTCCGCGTACCGGACCGCCACCTCCACCGCCTTGTCGAACGGCCCCCGCTTCCCCTCCGACTCGGCCCTGCGGCGCGCGGCGTTGAAGACCTTCTCGAAGACGTACGGCACGGCGAGCACGAAACTCGGCCGGAAGGCCTGCAGATCGGGCAGCAGCTCGGAGGCGGCGAGCACCGGCTGGTGCCCCAGCTTCACCCCGGTCCGCACCGCGGCCACCTCCACCATCCGCCCGAAGACGTGCGCGAGCGGAAGGAAGAGCAGGGTGGACGCCTCGTCGCCCGGCCGGGAGTGGAAGACCGACTCCCACCGGCCGACCAGCATCTCCGTCTCGAACATGAAGTTGGCGTGGGTGATCACACAGCCCTTCGGGCGGCCGGTGGTCCCCGACGTGTAGATCACCGTCGCCACCGACTCGGGCGTCACCGCCCTGCGGTGCCGGTGCACCACGTCCTCGTCGATGTCCGCACCCGCCGCCATCAGCTCGGCGACCGCCCCCTCGCCCGCGTCCAGCTGCCACAGCCGCTGGAGCCGGGGCAGCCGGTCGATCACCGAACCGATCGTCATCGCGTGGTCCTCGTGCTCCACCACGCAGGCCGTGACCTCGGCGTCGTGCAGCATCCACAGCACCTGGTCGGCCGAGGACGTCGGGTAGACGGGCACCGGCTGGGCGCCGAGCGTCCACAGCGCGAAGTCGAACAGCGTCCACTCGTAGCGGGTCCGCGACATGATCGCGACCCGGTCGCCGAACCGCACACCCTGCGCGATCAGCCCCTTCGCGAGCGCGAGCACCTCGTCGCGGAACCCGGCCGCGGACACGTCCCGCCACTGCCCGTCCGCGCCCTTGCGGCCCAGCGTGATCCGGTCGGGATCCTTCTCGGCGAGGTCGAACACGGCGTCGGCCAGACCGCCGACCTGAGGCGCCGCCGCGACGGGCGGCACGGTGAACTCACGCACTGACCTGCTCCCTCGCCCGCTCGACGTCGCGCTCGTACGGCGCGGGTGAAACTACCCCACCGCGCAGCCGGGCGGGAGGGCCTTCACCAAGCCGGGACATTGGGCATATGCACAGGTCAGCGACAGGAGAGGAGGCAAGTGCGAGCCTCCCGGCCGCCGTTGCCGAACCGCCGGTAAGCCACGGTGGCCGGAATCTCCACGGAATCTGTACGAGGCGATCACGGCGGCGGCGCGATCGGGAGGGCCGGTCACGACCGATCGGAGGGTCCGCCGTGGCCCGCGCGAAGACCCACAGGCCGGCCCACGGACCGGCCCGCAGGGAGCCCCGCAAGCATCGTCAGCCCCGCACGGCCCCGCGCGGCCGGTGCAACCGGTCGCCGCCCGCCAGGATCGCCGCGGCGAGCGCGTCGGCCGCGTCCTGGGTCGCCCCGCGCCGCCGCCCCTTGCGCAGCACGAAGTCCACCGCGCCCAGCTCAGGCAGCCCGGCCCTGGCCGGTACCTCGACGAGTCCGGGCGGGATCAGGCCGCGGGTGTGCGCCATCACGCCGAGCCCGGCCCGGGCCGCCGCCACGTTCGCGCTCAGGCTCGTGCTCGTGCACGCGATCCGCCACGGCCGGCCCTGCGCCTGGAGCGCCTCCAGGGCCCGCGCCCTGGTGATGCCCGGCGGCGGGAAGACGATCAGCGGCACCGGTCGGTCCGGGTCGAGCCGCAGCCGCGGCGCGCCGATCCACACGAGGACGTCCTGCCAGACGAGCTCGCCGCCCCCGTCCGGACCGCCACCGTCCCTGCCCTCTCGGCCGTCCCTGCCCTCTCGACCGCCCCGGTCCTCTCGGCTGCTCCCGCCTTCTCGCACGCCCCCGCCCGCTCGGCCGTTCTCGCCTGCTTTTCCTTCTCCGCCTTCTCCGCTTTCTCCGCCGTCCGTGCCTTCTCCGCCGGACCGCTCCCCGCCCTCCCGGCCGCGCCGCTTCGCCAGGATCAGGTCGAGCCGACCCGCCTCCAGGCGCGCCTGCAGCGTGCCGGACAGCTCGACCGTGAGCTCCAGGTCCACCTCGGGATGCTCTCGCCGGAAGGCCTCCAGGATCTCCGGCAGCCGGGTGGTGACGAAGTCCTCCGACGCGCCGAAGCGGAGCCTGCCGCGCAGCCGGGTGCCGGTGAAGAAGGCCGCCGCCCGCTCGTGCGCCTCCAGGATCGAGCGGGCGAAGCCGAGCATCGCCTCGCCGTCCTCGGTCAGCTCGACGCCGTGGGTGTCCCGGGTGAACAGCGGCCGGCCGGTCGCCTCCTCCAGCCGCCGCACGTGCTGGCTGACGGTGGACTGCCGCAGTCCGAGCCGCCGCGCGGCCTGGGTGAAGCTCAGGGTCTGCGCGACCGCGAGGAAGGTCCGCAGCTGGCTCGGCTCGTACAACGGGGCGGGCATGGTGACGACGTTATCGCGATTCGTGATGACAGTCAGTGCGCTGTACGGGATTCCCGATCGCCGGGCCGTGCACCAGGATGGACGCATGAGTTCCCGCGCGTCCCGCACGTCCCGGCCGTCTCGCACGGCGCGCACATTCCGTGCGAGCCGTGGCCCCCGCAGGCCCCTCCTGCCGGCCTGGCTGCCGATCGACCCGTACATCCTGGCGCTGCTCGCCACGGTCGGCCTCGCCGCGCTGCTGCCCGCTTCCGGGGCGGCGGCGACGGTCGCGAACGGGGCGGCGACGGGAGCCGTCGCGCTCCTCTTCTTCCTCTACGGGGCGCGCCTCTCCACCCGGGAGGCGCTGGACGGACTGAAGCACTGGCGGCTCCACGTCACCGTCCTGGCCTGCACGTTCCTGCTGTTACCGCTGCTCGGTCTCGCGGCGCGCGGCCTCGTGCCGACGGTCCTCACGCCGGACCTCTACAGCGGTTTCCTCTTCCTGTGCCTGGTGCCGTCGACCATCCAGTCCTCGATCGCCTTCACGTCGATCGCCCGGGGCAACGTGCCCGCCGCGATCTGCGCCGGCTCCTTCTCCTCCCTGGCCGGCATCGTCCTCACCCCGCTGCTCGCCGCGCTGCTGCTCGGCAACAGCGCGGGGGGCCTGTCGGCCGGCTCGCTGGGCAAGATCGTGCTCCAGCTGCTCGTCCCGTTCCTCGCCGGACAGCTGCTGCGCCGCTGGCTGGGCGGATTCCTGCTCCGCCACAAGAAGGTGCTCGGTTACGTCGACCGCGGCTCGATCCTTCTCGTCGTCTACACGGCCTTCAGCGCGGGCATGAACCGCGGCGTCTGGCAGCTCGTGACGCCGGCCCGGCTGGGGCTGCTGATGGTGGTCGAGGCGATGTTGCTCGCGGCGATGCTGAGCCTGACCTGGTACGGCGCGAAGCGGCTCGGCTTCGGCCGGTCGGACCGGATCGCGATCCAGTTCGCGGGCTCCAAGAAGAGCCTGGCCGCCGGGCTGCCCATGGCGAGCGTCCTCTTCGGCGCGCACGCCTCGCTGGCGGTGCTGCCGCTGATGCTGTTCCACCAGATGCAGCTGATGGTGTGTGCCGTGATCGCCCGTCGACGTGCCGGGGACCCGGAGGCGGAGGCGGAGGCGGAGGGGGTCGCGGTCGCGGAGCAGTCCGCAGCGGCGGCGCCGTCGCCGGTCGCCGTCACGGCACCAGGACGACCTTCCCCAGGTTCTCCCGCCGCTCGATGATCGCGTGCGCCTCGGCCGCCTGCGCCAGCGGCACGCGCGCGTGAATCGCGGGCCGCAACCGCCCGGCGGCGTGCAGCGCCCACAGTTCGTCGCGCCAGGCCGCGTAGTCGGCGGCCCGGGTCCGTGCCAGGTGGGCCATCTGGAAGCCGATGACCGACTTGCCGCCGGACAGCAGGTCGTGCGCCTGGATCGTGCCGCCGCCCGAGCTGTACGCCACGAGCCGGCCGCCCGGATCGAGTGCGGCCACGACGCGGGGGAGCAGGTCGCCGCCGACCGCGTCGACGGCGACGTCCACCGGTTCGCCCCAGGATTCCTGGCCGTAGGAGACCACCTCGTCCGCGCCGAGCGCGCGCAGGAACGCGGCCTTCTCGGGTGCGCTCGCCGCCGCGACGACCCGCCGCGCGCCCAGCAGTCTCGCCAGCGGGACGGCGAGCTGCCCCACGCCACTGGCCGCGCCCGTGACCAGGACCGATTCGCTGGGCCTGAGCTCGGCGGCGGCCAGCGTGCCGCGTGCTACCAGGCCGCTCCGGACCAGGGCGACCGCGTCCTCGGAGGTCGCGCCGTCCGGCACGCGCGAGGCCATCGTGGTGCGCAGCAGGGCCTGTTCCGCGTAGCCGTGGCCGAAGCAGATCCCGGTGACCCGGTCGCCCGGGGCGAACCCGGCATCGGAGGTCCGGGGGCCGAGCGCCGTCACGACGCCGGCCACCTCGCCGCCGAGCGGCCGGGCCTCACCGTCCGAGCGCACCCGCCGTACACCGGGCAGGCTGACGCCGATCGCCTCGACCCGGACGAGGAGCTCGCCGGGGCCGGGTTCGGGAGCGGGCACGTCCTCGACGAAGAGGACCTCGGGACCGCCGTTGACCGTATGACGCACACGCCGCACGCGCGACACCTCCAGAAGCCGGGAGAACCATCGGATTCGACGAATTCATGGGGAACACCAACGATCTGAACCCTAGAGCGCGACCGTGGGGGTGTCCAACGATTTCCTCGGATCCGGCGTAGACTTCCGGTCATGGCCGCCCATACCCCGCCCGCCCCGCGGCTCATCGCCGACCTTCCCAGCTGGGTCCTCGGCCGCGCCGCCGCCCGGGGCCGCGGCCTCGTCGCCGCCGCACTCGCGGACGAGGGCATGCGCATGTGGCACCACGCGGTGCTCGCCGCCGTCGCCGAACGCGGCCCGGTCGCACAGGCCGAACTCGGCCGCAGCCTCGCCATCGACCCCAAGGACATGGTCGGCGTGCTCAACGAGCTCCAGACCGAGGGCTACATCAGCCGCGAGCCCGACCCCGCCGACCGGCGCAAGAACGCGATCACGGCCACCGCCGAAGGCCGCCGCCTCCTGGCCCGCTGCCGCCGCCTCGCCGACCGCGCCAACGAGGAACTCCTCGCGCCGCTGTCCTCCGACGAACGCGTCCAGTTCCTCGCCCTGCTCCGCCGTGTCGCCTTCACTCCCGACGAGCCCGCGACCCAGGAGGCCACTCCGCGGCAGTGACGCGCCGCCCGGGGGTCCGCGCGGCGGATCACGGGAGACGGGCCCCTCGACCCGTTGGCGGGATCACATCCCCGACCGCCCCGCGATGATCAACCGGGCCGATACGGTGCTCCCATGCCCGCACTCGATCCCGGCCGCACCGCGCTCGTCCTCGTCGACCTGATGGAACGCATCGTCGCCCTGCCCCTCGCGCCCCGCTCCGGCGCCGACGTCCTCGGCACCGCCGGCCGCCTCGCCGCCGCGTTCCGCGACGCCGGCGCGCCCGTCGTCCACATCCGTGTCGAACGCCCGGGCGTCGAGACCCAGCCGCCCGGCAGCGAACTCGTCGCCGGCCTCGTGCACCCCGGCGACGAGACCGTCGTCAAGAACACCATCGGCGGCTTCCAGGGCACCGGCCTCCACGACCTGCTCCAGAAGCACGGCGCGACCACCCTCGTGTTCGGCGGGATCGCCACCAACCTCGGCGTCGAGTCCACCGCCCGCGCCGCCGCCGACCTCGGCTACGAGCTCGTCTTCGCCGAGGACGCCATGACCGCCCTCACCGCCGACGAGCACCGCGCCTCCGTCCAGCTGGACTTCCCGCGCCTCGGCACCGTCGCACCGGCCGCCGCGATCACCCTGGGCGGCGCCGAGTGAACCGGGTGCCGATACGGTACGGGGCCCGCCCCTGCTCCCTCGTCGTCTGCCGCGGCTGCTGCTGCGGCGACGCCCGCAAGAACCCCGGCCAGGACCACGACGGACAGCTCACCCGGCTCCGTGAGGCCGCCGCGGCCTCCGGCGGCCGGCTGCTCCTCCGTACCAGCGACTGCCTCGGGCCCTGCGCGCAGGCGAACGTCCTCGTCGTCCAGCCCTCCACCGAAGGCCGCCGCCGCGGCGGCCGGGCCGCCTGGATCGGCTGGAGCGCCGACGACGACTGCCTCGACGACATCCTCGCCTGGACCGCCGCCGGCGGCCCCGGCATCGCCCCGCCGCCGGCCACGCTCGAACTCCAGATGATCGACCCGCCGAAGAACTAGCCGCAGCACCAGGGCCCGTCTCCGGCGGCCCGCACCGGCGACGAGCGGCCGCCGGACAGCCCTGGTGGGCGTCTTCCGGATCACGGCCGGGTCCGGCACACCTGCCGGACGCCGCTCCTTCACCCGGCCCGGTCCCGTGCAGACGCCCTAGCCGGGCGTCCCCAGCGCGATCCGGTGCTCACCCGCGTACACGTTCATGTCCTGCCCCCGCAGGAAGCCGACCAGCGTCAGACCCGACTCGAGCGCCAGGTCCACCGCGAGCGAGGACGGCGCCGACACCGCCGCGAGCACCGGGACGCCCGCCATCACCGCCTTCTGCGCCAGCTCGAACGAGGCCCGCCCCGACACGAGCAGCACCGACCGCTCCAGCGGCAGCCGCCCTTCCCGCAGGGCGAGGCCCACCAGCTTGTCGACCGCGTTGTGCCGGCCCACGTCCTCCCGTACGTCGACCAGTTCACCGTCCTCCGAGAACAGCGCCGCCGCGTGCAGCCCACCTGTCCGGTCGAACACCCGCTGCGCCGCCCGCAGCCGCTCCGGCAGCGCCGCGAGCAGTCCGGGCGTCAGCCGCAGCGGAGGGTTGTCGGCGATCGGGAAGCGGGCCGTCGTCCGCACCGCGTCCAGGCTCGCCTTGCCGCACAGCCCGCACGACGAGGTCGTGTAGACGTTCCGCTCCAGCGTGATGTCGGGGACGGCCACCCCCGGCGCCAGCTGCACGTCCACCACGTTGTACGTGTTCGAGCCGTCCGCCGTCGCGCCCGCGCAGTACACGACGTTCCGCACGTCCGAGGCCGCGGCGAGCACGCCCTCGCTCACCAGGAAGCCGACCGCGAGCGCGAAGTCGTCGCCGGGCGTGCGCATGGTGACGGCGATCGGGCGTCCGTTCAGCCGGATCTCCAGCGGCTCCTCCGCCACCAGCGTGTCCGGCCGCGTGTTCACCGCCGCGCCCCGCACGCGCACCACACGCCGTCGCTCCGTGACCCGTCCCATGGTCGCTGCACCGTTTCTGTCCGTGCGGGACGCATCTGTCCCCGTGGAACGCCCCCCAGGGGGCCTGACCGGCCCATTCTCCTCTTGTCACGGTCGAACAGGCACTTCGGGTGAATCTTGGTGGTTTACGTCACCGGTTACCCATCAGTCGCTGACAAGACTGGGTCCTCCTGCCGCAATCGAACCACCGAGGGGGTCCCCGGGATGACGGGCACTCGCATCGCCGCGCTCGGGCACTACCAGCCCGCCAAGGTGCTCACCAACGACGACCTGGCCGCCCTCGTGGAGACCAGCGACGAATGGATCACCAGCCGGGTCGGCATCCGCACCCGGCACGTCGCAGGACCCGAGGAGCCGGTCGACGAACTCGCCGCGCAGGCCGCCGGCAAGGCCCTCGCCGCCGCCGGGCTCGCCGCCGCCGACATCGACCTCGTCCTCGTCGCCACCTCCACCGCGATCGACCGCTCGCCGAACACCGCCGCCCGCGTCGCCGCCCGCCTCGGCATGGGCTCGCCCGCCACCATGGACCTCAACGTGGTCTGCGCCGGCTTCACCCACGCCCTGGCCACCGCCGACCACGCGATCCGCGCCGGTGCCGCCCGCCGCGCGCTCGTCATCGGCGCCGACAAGATGACCGACGTGACGGACTGGACCGACCGCACCACCTGCGTCCTGGTCGGCGACGGCGCGGGCGCCGCCGTCGTCGAGGCCACCGACACCGACACCGGCGCCATCGGCCCCGTCCTGTGGGGCTCGGTCCCGGAGATGGGCCACGCCGTCCGCATCGAGGGCACCCCGCCGCGCTTCGCGCAGGAGGGCCAGACCGTCTACCGCTGGGCCACCCAGCAGCTCCCGTCCCTCGCCCGGCAGGTCTGCGAGCGCTCCGGCATCCGCCCCGAGGACCTGGCCGGAGTCGTGCTCCACCAGGCCAACCTGCGGATCGTGGAGCCGCTCGCCGCGAAGATCGGCGCGGTCAACGCCGTCGTCGCCCGGGACGTCGTCGACTCCGGCAACACCTCCGCCGCCTCCGTACCGCTCGCCCTCGCCAAGCTCGTCGAACGCGGCGAACTCCCGTCCGGAGCGCCGGTACTGCTCTTCGGCTTCGGCGGAAACCTGTCGTACGCGGGCCAGGTCGTCCTGATCCCGTAGCACGGCCCGGGCCGCCACGGCGGCGTCCCCTATACTCCAGCGCGTCGCGGAGCCGCCGGACGGGGGAGAGATGGTCAAGGCTGCGGAAGAGGCGTCCACGTCAGGGACCGCCTGGCTCGTCCTCGTCGTCGGCGCGCTGGTCGTCCGGCTGGCCCTGCTGCCCCTGTTGCTGCGCACGCAGCGCGCGGTCAGACAACGCGAGGCGGCGGCCTTCTCGGGCGCCCGGTCCGGCGGCGCGGACTGGGCGGCGCCGTTCTTCGAGCGGGCGCTGATGGTGACGTTCGGCGCCGGCCTGCTGACCCTCCTCGCCAACGTCGCCGAGCCGATCGACTTCCAGCACGAGCTGTCGGTGGCGCTCTGGCCCGGGGCCGCCGGCAACCCCGTCGACCTCGGCAGTCTGTTCCTGGAGTTCGCGAGTTCGGGCCACCACGGCCTGTCCTACGACGCGCTCTACGTGGGGCTCGCCTTCTGCGTCCTGTCCACCGTCCTGTGGGTGCTGACGCAGAAGAACCTGCTGACCGCCGGCATGCCCGAGGAGCTGTGGCTCTCCTCCCGGACCCGCCTGCGGGTGATCGGCGGGTTCCTGCTGCAGCTGGTGCTGACGGTGGTGGTGCTGCCGGTCGGGGCGACGGCCGCGTTCCTGGTGTTCCATGCCGTCGCGCTCCTGACGAGCCGCCGTCATCCGCCCGTCGAAGCGGCCCGGCCCGCGCCGCCGATGCCCGCCTTCGCCCCGGCCGCCGCCGCGGCGCACGCCGCCCCGACGGCCGCCGCCGCCCCGCCCGTCACATCGGCAGTCGCCCCGGCCGCTCCCGGGTTCGTGCCGGCCGCCTGCCCCGCGCCGGGAGCGCCCGACGCGCCGGGAGCGCCCCCCGCGCCGGCCGTCGTACGGGATCTCGCCGCGCACGAACCGCGGAGGATCGGCACGTACCAGCTCCTGGGCCGGATCGGGGCAGGCGGCATGGGCACCGTCTACCTCGCCCGGCGGGACGGCTCCGCCACCCAGGTCGCCCTCAAGACCATCCACCCGGAACTCCTCGGGAACACCGAGCTGTTGAGCCGCTTCGAACGCGAGTCCGAGGTGCTGTCCATGGTGTCCGGCGCCTACACCGCGCGGGTGCTCGACTCGGGCGTGGACGAGGGACGGCCGTACCTCGCCATGGAACTGCTCGACGGCCGGCCGCTCGACCGCCACCTGCGCGAACGCGGCCCGCTCCGAGGCCCCGAGGCGCTCCGCTCCCTCGCGCTCGCGCTCGCCGCGGCACTGGCCGCGGTGCACCGGCTCGGACTCGTCCACCGCGACCTCAAGCCGGGCAACGTCATGCTCACCAGCGCCGGGCCGCGCCTGCTCGACTTCGGCATCGCGACGATCGTCGACCGCACGCGGCTCACGGCGACCGGTGCCGCCCCGGGCACGCTGGGCTACATGGCACCGGAACAGTTCGAGGACGGACCCGCGGGACCGGCCGCCGACGTGTGGGCGTGGGCCTGCTGCGTCGTCTGCGCCGCCCACGGCGACAGCCCCTTCGCCGCGACCGGCATCGGCGCCGCGTACCGACGGATCACGGAGGGCACCCCGGACCCGGCCGCACTCGCCGCCGTCGACGCCGTCGCTCCGGCCCTCGGAGCGGCCGTACGGCAGGCCCTCCGCACCCGCCCCGCGGACCGCCCCGCCGACGGCACGGCCCTCCTCGCCCTCCTCACCGAGGGCCCCGGCCACACGGTGCCGGACGCGCGCTCGCTCCACGAGGAGATCACCCGCGGCTGGAACACGCTTCCGCCGACGACCTGACGCGGGAGGGAACGGCGCTTCCGCCCCCCGGCCCGCGGTGCTCCCGGCCCCGGGTGTGACCCGATCGGCGGAGCCCGGTGGCGGGGGCGTCGGGGCGGGCCTAGCTTCGAACGCGGCGAGGGTCTGCAGCCCGGACGTCCGCGGAAACCCTCCGCGTCCGCCCTCGCGTGATCTGGAGGACCGCCATGCGCCGCGCGATACGCGTAGCTACCGCAGCCACGATCGCCGCCGTCCCGCTCTTCCTGGCGGCGCCCTCGGCCCTGGCGGACGACGACGGCCTCCCGGACGGCGGCGGCTTCCCGAAGCAGGACACCGGCTTCCCCGAGGAAGTCACCGAGTTCCCGAGGGACGGCGACTCCGGGAAGGACGCCGACGGCTTCCCGAAGGACGGCGGCGACTTCCCGAAGGACGGCACCGGGCACGGCATCACGTCCTTCGGCTTCTCCGTGACGCCCCGGACCGTCGCCCCCGGCGGCACCGTGACGCTCAAGTCCGACGGCTGTGAAGTGCCCACCGTGACCGTCGAGTCGGGGGTCTTCGACACCGTCACCCTGAGCGAAGGCCACGAGGGCACCGCCACCGTCGACCTCGACGCCAAGGTCGGCGCCCAGTACGAGGTCACCTTCGACTGCAAGGGCGAGCGCGGCACCACCACGCTCACCATCGCGGGCGGCGGCGGCCACCACACCGACCCCACCACCGGCGCCCACAAGGGCGTGAAGGCCGGCTTCGGCTCCGACGGCGTCGGCACCACCGAGATGGTCACCGGAGCGGTGCTCATCGCCGGGGCGCTCGGCTCGGCCGTCGCCCTGATGCGCCGCCGCGAACCCGCCGACACCACGCAGCGCTGACGGGGCGCCCAGGGGGACCGAGACAGCCCCTCCGCCCCGGTGTGACGAGGTCCGGGTCGGAGGGGCGCCACACGACCGCGGGCCGGGCCGGCGGGGACGAACAGCCGGGTCGGCGGGACGAGGAGAGGGCGGGACGCACGTGGAGGGGTCGTACGGGCACGGGCGGCGCGGCGCCTGGGGCGTGATCGCCGTGGTCCTCCTGGTGGGCGTGCACCTGGTCCGCGACGGGACCGGTGACCTGCGGGCCGACGGCCCTCCCCAGCCCCTCGCGGCCGCCGCGCCCGCCCTGTCGCATGCCGCCACCGGTGCGGTGCCCGCCCCGCTGAACGCCTCGCCGCCGGTACGGGTCCGCGTGCCGGCCGTCCGGATCGACGCCCCGGTGACCCGCGTGGGCCTGGACGCCGAGGGCTGGATCGACGCCCCGTCGCCCGACGACCGCAACCTGACGGGCTGGTTCACCGGCGCGGTCACGCCGGGGGAGCGGGGCACCGCCGTCGTCGTCGGCCACGTCGACACGCCCGGCGGCAGGGCCGTCTTCTACGACCTCGGTGCGCTGGCCCGGGGCAAGCGGGTCGAGGTCGCCCGCGCCGACGGGCGGACGGCGGTGTTCACCGTGTACGGAGTCGAGGTCGTCCCCAAGGGGACCGGCTTCCCCGCCGAGCGGGTCTACGGCTCCACGGGCAGCCCGGAACTGCGGCTGATCACCTGCGGCGGCCGCTACTCACCGGACGGCGGCTACGAGAGCAACGTCGTCGTCTTCGCCCGCCTGACCGAGGTCCGTTGAGTGGCCCCGCCCCCGCACCTGCCCCCGCCCCTGCTGCCGTACCGGGCCCTTTCCCGAACCCGAACCCTTCTTTGTCCACTTCCGGGAAAAAGTCGGCGCGGATTCGTGCACGACTTCTTCCCACCCCGGGACCCCGCTGCTACGTTCCCCTCGAAAGCCCGACGCGGAGCTTCCGCGAAGACGGTCAAGGGAGGGGCGCGTGAGACGCATGACGGCACGACCTGCCAACGCCCACCAGGCGCGACTCCTACGGCTGTTGCGCGACGGGGGGCCCAACTCCCGTGCGCAGCTGGGCGATCAGATCGACCTCTCGCGCTCCAAGCTCGCCGTCGAGGTCGACCGTCTGCTCGACACCGGACTCGTCGTCGCGGACGGGCTCGCCGCCTCGCGTGGCGGGCGGCGCTCGCACAACATCCGGCTCGCGCCCGAACTCCGCTTCCTCGGCATCGACATCGGCGCCACCTCCATCGATGTCGCCGTCACCAACGCCGAGTTGGAGGTGCTCGGGCACCTCAACCACCCGATGGACGTCCGCGAGGGGCCCGTCGCGGTCTTCGAACAGGCCCTCGCCATGGCGGCGAAGCTGCGCGCGTCGGGCCTCGCCGAGGGCTTCGACGGCGCCGGGATCGGCGTCCCCGGGCCCGTCCGCTTCCCCGAGGGCGTCCCGGTCGCCCCGCCGATCATGCCCGGCTGGGACGGCTTCCCCGTGCGGGAGGCACTCAGCCAGGAACTCGGCTGCCCGGTCATGGTCGACAACGACGTGAACCTGATGGCCATGGGTGAGCAGCACGCGGGCGTCGCCCGCTCCGTCGGCGACTTCCTGTGCGTCAAGATCGGCACCGGTATCGGCTGCGGCATCGTCGTCGGCGGAGACGTCTACCGCGGTACGACGGGCAGCGCCGGGGACATCGGCCACATCCAGGTCGATCCCCACGGCCGCCCCTGCGCCTGCGGCAACACCGGCTGTCTGGAGGCCCACTTCGGCGGTGCCGCCCTGGCCCGCGACGCCGAGGAGGCGGCACGGGCCGGCCGGTCGGACGAACTCGCCGGCCGCCTCGCCGAGGCCGGCCGGCTCACCGCCGTCGACGTCGCCACGGCCGCGGCCGCCGGTGACGCCACCTCGCTCGCCCTCATCCGTGAGGGCGGCAACCGGGTCGGGCAGGTCATCGCCGGACTCGTCAGCTTCTTCAACCCCGGTCTGGTGGTGATCGGCGGCGGTGTCACCGGCCTCGGTCACAACCTCCTCGCCAGTGTCCGCACCCAGGTCTACCGCCAGTCCCTCCCGCTGGCCACCGGCAACCTGCCCATCGTCCTCGGTGAACTGGGACCCGCCGCCGGCGTGATCGGCGCGGCCCGCCTCATCAGCGACCACGTCTTCTCACCGGCGTAATCCCGCGTCCCCCGTACCCCGTAAGCCCGTAAGCGGCAAACCTGCAATCCCTGTAGACCCGTCTTCGCCGGCGTAAATCCGCCTTCACCGGCGTCCACCTTCTCCACCGGCGTACGCCCTCACCGCCGTCCGCATCGCCGATGGTCACGGGCACCGGCCCGGACCGGCCCGTGTCCATGCCCGTGACACCCGTACACGCACCCGCGCACGCTCCTGTACGCCCACCCCCCTGGTCCCACCACGCCCGCGCACGGTCACACCCGCCGAGGGGATCCCCGTCATGCCCCCAGACCAGCCACCCCTGTCCCCCCTGTCACCCTTGTCCCCTCCGTCACCCCTGCTCACCATGTCCGGCATCACCAAGTCGTTCCCCGGAGTCCGCGCCCTCGACGGCGTCGACCTGGAGGTGCGGCCCGGCGAGGTGCACTGCCTCCTCGGGCAGAACGGGGCCGGGAAGTCCACGCTCATCAAGGTCCTCGCCGGCGCCCACCAGCCCGACACCGGCACCATCACCTGGCGTGGCGAAACCGTGCGCCTGCGCTCCCCGAGCGCCGCCGTACGGCTCGGGATCGCCACCATCTACCAGGAACTCGACCTGGTCGAAGGCCTCTCGGTCGCCGAGAACGTCCACCTCGGGCACGAGCCCACCACCGCCGGATTCGTCGTCCGCGCCCGGACCGCGCGGGCGAGGACCGCCGCACTCCTCGCCCGGCTCGGCCACCCCGAGATCGACCCCGCCCGTCGCGTCGGCGAACTCTCCGCCGCCCAGCGGCAGATCGTGTCCATGGCCCGCGCCCTCTCCCACGACGTCCGGCTCATCGTCATGGACGAGCCGTCCGCGGCGCTCGACCCCGACGAGGTCGCCAACCTCTTCCGCATCGTCGAGGCGCTCACCGCCGACGGCGTCGCCGTCGTCTACATCTCCCACCGCCTGGAGGAGATCCGGCGCATCGGCGACCGGGTCACCGTGCTGAAGGACGGCCGGGCCGTCGCCGCCGGACTGCCCGCCGCCGACACGCCGACCCCGGAGATCGTCGCCCTCATGACCGGCCGGGACGTCCCGTACGTGTTCCCCGACCGTCCCGCCTCGCCGCCCCGCACCGAACCCGTGCTCCGCGTCCGAGGGCTCGCGCGCACAGGCGAGTTCGCCCCGCTCGACCTCGACGTCCGGCCCGGCCAGATCGTCGGACTCGCGGGACTCGTCGGCTCCGGGCGCTCCGAGATCCTGGAGACGATCTACGGTGCCCGCCGGGCCACCGCCGGACAGGTGCTCGTCGACGGCGCCCCGCTGCGACCCGGCAGCGTCCGTGCCGCCGTCCGTGCCGGACTCGGCCTCGCCCCCGAGGAACGCAAGGCCCAGGGCCTGCTCCTCCTGGAGTCCGTCACCCGCAACGTCTCCGTCTCCTCCCTCGGCCGCTTCTCCCGGGCCGGCTGGATCGACCGCCGCGCCGAACGGGACGCCGCCCGCGCCGCGACCCGCGAGCTGTCCCTGCGCCCCGACCGGCCCGAGGCCCGGATCCGCACCCTGTCCGGCGGCAACCAGCAGAAGGCCGTCCTCGCCCGCTGGCTGCTGCGCGGCTGCCGGGTGCTGCTCCTGGACGAGCCGACCCGCGGCGTGGACGTCGGCGCCCGCGCCGAGCTGTACGCGGTGATCCGCCGCCTCGCCGACGAAGGGCTCGCGGTGCTCCTCGTCTCCAGCGAGGTCCCCGAGGTCCTCGGCCTCGCCGACCGCGTCCTGGTCCTGCGCGAGGGCCGGGTCGTGCACACCGCG
Source organism: Streptomyces sp. NPDC127114 (assembly GCF_042677525.1). NCBI lineage: Bacteria > Bacillati > Actinomycetota > Actinomycetes > Kitasatosporales > Streptomycetaceae > Streptomyces > Streptomyces sp. NPDC127114. The sequence continues at coordinate 65,097 of NZ_JBHXTJ010000011.1, read as the reverse complement.
CCCGCCCGTGACCTCGACGAACACCGCGTACTCGACCTCGTGATGGAAGGGAGCCCCGCGGCATGACGCTGTCCACCGCCAAGTCCCCGGCACAGGAGCACCGCCGCCCCGCCCTCGGCTTCACGCCCGACGTGCGCAACCTCTCCCTGCTCGGTGTGCTCGCCGCGCTCGTCGTGGTCGGCGGCGTGACCAGACCGGCGGAGTTCCTGACCACCTCCAACCTCCAGCTGGTGCTCACCCAGGCCTCCGTCATCGGTGTCGTCACCGTCGGCATGACCTTCGTCATCACCAGCGGCGGCATCGACCTGTCCGTCGGCGCGATCGTCGCGCTCGCCTCCGTCTGGGCCACCACCGTCGCCACCCAGGAGTACGGCTTCGCGGGCATCCTCTTCACCGCGGTCGTCGTCGGACTCGGCTGCGGCCTGGTCAACGGACTGCTCGTGGCGTACGGCGGGATGGTGCCCTTCATCGCCACGCTGGCCATGCTCGCCTCGGCCCGCGGGCTCGCCCTGCAGATCACCGACGGCCGCACCCAGATCGTCACCGTGCCGTCGGTGCTCGACCTCGGCGTCCCCGACGCGTACGTCCTCGGCGTCCCGCCACTGGTGCTTGTCTTCGCCGCCGTGACCGTCGCCGGCTGGCTGGTCCTCAACCGCACCACCTTCGGCCGCCGCACCGTGGCCGTCGGCGGCAACGCGGAGGCCGCCCGGCTCGCCGGCATCGACGTACGCCGCCAGCGCCTCTACCTCTACCTGCTCTCCGGCCTGTGCTGCGGGATCGCCGCCTTCCTGCTGATCGTGCTGTCCGGCTCGGGACAGAACACCAACGGCAACCTGTACGAGCTCGACGCCATCGCCGCCGCCATCATCGGCGGGACGCTGCTCAGCGGCGGCCGCGGCACCATCGTCGGCTCGGTCCTCGGCGTCCTCGTCTTCACCACCATCACCGACATCTTCGCCCTCAACAACCTGCAGAGCGACGTCCAGCAGATCGCCAAGGGCGCGATCATCGTCGCCGCCGTCCTGGTCCAGCGCCGCACCGCCCGCGACACCGACGCCTGACCTCCCCGTCGCCGACGCCTGACCTTCCCGCCGGCGACCGCGCACCTCCCTGTCACCGACGGTGGACCTCTCCGCCACCGGCGCCGCACCGTCCGCACGCTCCCGCACCGCCCGCCCACGCCCGAAGGGTCGATCCGCCATGCCCGAGAACATCGCCGCGACCAGCCGCAGATCCCTCCTCCTCGGCGGCGCCGCCGTCTCCGCCGGAGCCCTGCTCACCGCCTGCACCAGCAACGAGCCGAAGAACGCGGGCGGCGCGGGCCCGGCCGCGAGCAACGCGCCCGCCGCCGACGACAGGCCCGGCACCCCGGTCACCATCGGCTTCGCCGGGCCCCAGGCCGACCACGGCTGGCTCAACGCCATCAACCAGAACGCCAAGGACCGCGCCAGGAAGTACGCCGACGTCACCCTGGAGATCACCGAGGGCTCCAACGACACCGCCACCCAGATCGGCCAGATCCAGACCCTCATCAACAAGAAGGTCGACGTCCTCGTCATCCTGCCCGCCGACGGCAAGGCGCTCACCCAGGTCGGCCTCCAGGCCATGAAGGCCGGGATCCCCGTCATCAACCTCGACCGGATCTTCGCCTCCCCGCAGGCCTACCGCTGCTGGATCGGCGGCGACAACTACGGCATGGGACTCAACGCCGGCCGCTACATCGGCGAGAAGCTCAAGGACAAGCCCGGCGCCAAGGTGATCGAACTCGCCGGCATGGACAGCCTGGAGCTCACCAGGCAGCGCACGCAGGGCTTCGACGACGCGCTCAGGAACTACCCCAACATCACCAAGGTGGCCCGCCAGGCCGCCGACTTCACCGTCGAGTCCGGCCAGGCCAAGATGGCCCAGCTCCTGCAGGCCCAGCCGCAGTTCGACGCGCTGTGGAACCACGACGACGACCAGGGCGTGGGCGCCCTGCGGGCCATCGCGCAGGCCGGCCGCAAGGACTTCCTCATGGTCGGCGGCGCCGGCGCGAAGTCCGCGATGGACGCCATCAAGGCCGACGACAGCGTGCTCAAGGCGACCGTGCTCTACCCGCCGACCATGGCCGCGTCCGCGATCGACCTGGCCCGCGCCCTCGGCCAGAAGAAGGGCGTCGGCGGCATGTCGGAGCTGGAGATCCCCGCGTCCGTCACCCTCTACTCGGCCGTCGTCACCAAGGACAACGTCGACGAGTACCTGCCCACCGGCTTCAACTGACCAGCGTCGCCGGCAGCCGCACCACCCAACGGGAGGAACACCAATGGAAGAGACGCTTGGCGTCGGCATGGTCGGCTACGCCTTCATGGGCGCGGCCCACTCACAGGGCTGGCGCACCGCGGGGCGCGTCTTCGACCTGCCGCTGCGTCCGGTCCTCGCCGCGATAGCCGGACGGGACGGCGCCGCCGTCCGGGCCGCGGCCGACCGGCACGGCTGGGCGGCCGCGGAGACCGACTGGCGGGCCCTGATCGCCCGTGACGACGTCGACCTCGTCGACGTGTGCACGCCCGGCGACAGCCACGCCGAGATCGCGGTCGCCGCCCTGGAGGCCGGCAAGCACGTGCTGTGCGAGAAGCCGCTCGCCAACTCGGTCGCCGAGGCGGAGCTGATGGCCGCCGCCGCCGAGGCCGCCGCAGCCCGCGGCCAGGTCGCCATGGTCGGCTTCAACTACCGCCGCGTGCCCGCTCTTTCGTACGCCCGGACCCTCGTCGCGGACGGCCGGCTCGGCGAGCTGCGGCACGTGCGGGTCACGTATCTCCAGGACTGGCTCGTCGATCCGGACTTCCCGCTCACCTGGCGCCTGGAGCGCGAGCACGCCGGCTCGGGCGCGCTCGGTGACCTCGGCGCGCACGCCGTGGACCTCGCCCAGTACCTGGCCGGGGAGCACCTGGTGGGTGTGTCGGCGCTCACCGAGACCTTCGTACGGGAGCGGCCGCTGCTCACCGGGGCCGCGGCCGGGCTCTCGGCGGGGCCGGGCTCGGACGCGTACGGAACCGTCACGGTCGACGACGCGGCCCTGTTCACCGGGCGGCTCGCCTCGGGTGCGCTCGCCTCGTTCGAGGCGACCCGGATGGCCGCCGGACGCAAGAACGCCCTGCGCCTGGAGATCAACGGGGAGAAGGGCTCGCTCGCCTTCGACCTGGAACGGCTCAACGAACTGTCCTTCCACGACCACACCGAGCCGGCCGTCTCGGCCGGCTTCCGCCGCATCCTCGTGACCGAGCCGGCCCACCCGTACCTGGAGGGCTGGTGGCCGCCCGGGCACGCGCTCGGCTACGAGCACACCTTCGTCCACCAGGCCCGCGACCTCGTCCTGGCCGTCGCGTCCGGGACCGCCCCGGCGCCGTCCTTCGCGGACGGCCTCCAGGTCCAGCGCGTGCTGGCCGCGGTGGAGGAGAGCGCGGAGAAGAACGCCGTGTACACCCCCGTACCCCGACAGGAGGCGTGACGTGCCCCGTCCCTTCACCCTGTTCACCGGCCAGTGGGCCGACCTGCCGCTGGAGGAGGTCTGCCGGCTGGCCCGCGACTTCGGTTACGACGGCCTCGAACTGGCCTGCTGGGGCGACCACTTCGAGGTCGACAAGGCCCTCGCCGATCCCGCGTACGTCAAGGGCAGGCGTGAACTCCTGGACCGGTACGGACTGAAGTGCTGGGCGATCTCCAACCACCTGGTGGGGCAGGCCGTCTGTGACGACCCCATCGACGAGCGGCACCGCGCGATCGTGCCGGCCCGGATCTGGGGCGACGGCGACGCCGAGGGCGTACGGAGGCGGGCGGCCCGCGAGCTGGCCGACACGGCGCGGGCGGCGGCGGCCCTCGGCGTCGACACCGTCGTCGGTTTCACCGGCTCGTCGATCTGGCACCTGGTGGCGATGTTCCCGCCGGTGCCGGAGCGGATGATCGAGCGGGGCTTCGAGGACTTCGCGGAGCGCTGGAACCCGGTCCTCGACGTCTTCGACGCCGAGGGAGTGCGATTCGCGCACGAGGTGCATCCCAGCGAGATCGCCTACGACTACTGGACCACGCAGCGGGCCCTGGAGGCGGTCGGCAACCGGCCGGCCTTCGGGCTCAACTTCGACCCCAGCCACTTCGTGTGGCAGGACCTGGATCCGGTGGGCTTCCTGTGGGACTTCCGGGACCGGATCTACCACGTGGACTGCAAGGAGGCCCGCAAGCGGCTCGACGGCCGCAACGGGCGGCTCGGCTCGCACCTGCCCTGGGGCGACCCGCGGCGCGGCTGGGACTTCGTCTCCGCCGGGCACGGCGACGTGCCGTGGGAGGACGTGTTCCGGATGCTGCGCTCCATCGGGTACGGCGGGCCGGTCTCGGTGGAGTGGGAGGACGCCGGCATGGACCGGCTGACCGGCGCTCCCGAGGCGCTCGCCCATCTCAGGCGGTTCGACTTCGACCCGCCGGCGGCCTCGTTCGACGCGGCCTTCGGCGGCAGCGACTGACGTCGTCGCGGCGGGCGGCTGCCCGTCTTCTCCCGTCACCGCGAGGGGCTTTGTCCTCTCGCGGTGGAAAGTTCGAAGGATCCGTGCACAAGGGGTTCACGACATGGACGAACCTCGCTACGGTCCTGATGTGTACATGACGTAAGTGGACGAACCGACCAGCGTGACGGCGCACGCCGGTCCCCGGACATCCGCACACCCGGCCCGACTCCGGAGGACATCCGTGCACAGACAACGACTCCGAGCCAGTCTCCGAGCCAGTCTCCGAGCCAGTCTCCGAGGCAGTCTCCGAGCCAGACTCCGAGCCACTCTCCGACCCAGGTCGTCACTCGCCCTGCTCACGGTCGGACTGCTCGCCCTCGGCACGCCCCAGGCACTCGCAGCGGACCCCGACACCACCGCGCCCGCGCCCGCCGCCGCCGAGGAGTTCCAGCAGGTCACCCTCGCCAAGGGCGCAGCCGAGGTCGGCGAACCCATGTCCCTCGCCGTGCTGCCCGACCGCAGCGTCCTGCACACCTCGCGCAACGGGGAACTGCGCCGCACCGACGCCGCCGGCAACACCACCGTCGTCGGCAAGGTCCCCGTCTACACCCACGACGAAGAAGGCCTCCAAGGCATCGGCCTCGACCCGGACTTCGCCCGCAACCGCGCCGTCTACCTCTACTACGCGCCGCCGCTCGACACCCCGGCCGGCGACGCGCCCAACGACGGCACCGCCGCCGACTTCGCCCCGTTCGACGGCGTCAACCGGCTCTCCCGCTTCACCCTCAACACCGACTTCACGCTCGACAACGCCAGCGAGAAGAAGGTCATCGACATCCCGGCGACCCGCGGCATCTGCTGCCACGTCGGCGGCGACATCGACTTCGACGCGCAGGGCAACCTCTACCTGTCGACAGGCGACGACTCCAACCCCTTCGCCTCCGACGGCTTCACCCCGATCGACGAACGCCCCGGCCGCAACCCCGCCTACGACGCCCGCCGCACCTCCGGCAACACCAACGACCTGCGCGGCAAGATCCTGCGCATCAAGGTCGCCGAGGACGGCTCGTACACCATCCCCGAAGGCAACCTCTTCGCGCCGGGCACCGACCGGACCCGGCCCGAGATCTACGCCATGGGCTTCCGCAACCCCTTCCGCTTCAGCGTCGACAAGGCCACCGGCATCGTCTACGTCGGCGACTACGGCCCCGACGCCGGCGCCGCCGACCCCCTGCGCGGCCCCGCCGGACAGGTCGAGTTCGCCCGCGTCACCAAGCCCGGCAACTACGGATGGCCCTTCTGCACCGGCGCCAACGACCCGTACGTCGACTACGACTTCGCGACCAAGGTCTCCGGCGCCGCCTTCGACTGCGCCGCCCCGAAGAACGACTCCCCGCACAACACCGGACTCGTCGACCTGCCGCCCGCCGAACCCGCCTGGATCCCCTACAACGGCGGCTCCGTGCCCGAGTTCGGGAACGGCTCCGAGTCCCCCATGGGCGGCCCCGTCTACCGCTACGACCCGGCCAGCACCTCACCGGTGAAGTTCCCCGAGGCGTACGACGGCGACTTCTTCGCCGGCGAGTTCGGCCGGCGCTGGATCAAGCGCATCGACCAGGACACCGACGGCACCGTCCGCTCCGTCAACCCGGTCCCGTGGACCGGCACCCAGGTGATGGACATGGCCTTCGGCCCCGACGGCGCCCTCTACGTCCTCGACTACGGCACCGCCTGGTTCGGCGGCGACGACAACTCCGGCCTCTACCGCATCGAGAACGCCACCGGCGGCCGCTCGCCGTCCGCCGAAGCGAGCGCCAACAGGACCTCCGGCACCGCACCCCTCAAGGTCGCGTTCTCCTCCGCCGGAACCACCGACCCCGAAGGCGAAGCCCTCACCTACAGCTGGGACTTCGGCGACGGCGCCACCTCCACCGCGGCCAACCCCACCCACACCTACCGAACCAACGGCACCTACACCGCCACCGTCACCGCCAAGGACCCGACAGGGCGCACCGGTTCCGCCTCCGTCCGCGTCGTCGTCGGCAACACCGAACCCAAGGTCGACCTCCAACTCCCCGCCGACGGAGCACTCTTCACCTTCGGCGACGACATCCCGTTCAAGGTGACCGTCACCGACCCGGAGGACGGCGCCACCGCGCCGATCGACTGCGCCAAGATCAAGGTCACCTACGTCCTCGGCCACGACAGCCACGGCCACCCCGTCACCTCCGCCAACGGCTGCACCGGCACCATCAAGACCGACGCCGACGGAGGCCACGACGACGACGCGAACATCTTCGCCGTCTTCAGCGCCGAATACACCGACAACGGTGGCGGCGGCCAGGCCCCGCTCACCGGCCGTGACCAGGCCAAACTCCAGCCACGGCACCGCCAGGCCGAGCACTTCGACCGCCAGTCCGGCATCTCCGTGATCGACAAGGCCCCCGCCAACGGCGGCCGCACCGTCGGCGACGTCCACGACGGCGACTGGATCTCCTTCACCCCGTACCACCTCAGCGGCTCCACCAAGCTCACCGCCCGCGTCTCCTCCGGCGGAAGCGGAGGCTTCCTCGAGGTCCGCACCGGATCGCCCACCGGCACCCTGCTCGGCTCCGCACCCGTCCCCGTCACCGGCGGCTGGGAGACCTTCCAGGACGTCGACGTGCCGCTGCGCAACGTCCCGCGCCGCACCACCGAACTCTTCCTCGTCTTCAAGGGCGGCACCGGAGCCCTCTACGACGTCGACGACTTCACGATCACCGACCGGCCCGTCGACCGCACCGCGAAGCGCGTCCTCGTCTTCTCGAAGACCGCCGGCTTCCGCCACGACTCCATCCCGGCCGGCATCACCGCCCTCAGGGAACTCGGCGCCGACAGCGGCATCACCGTGGACACCACCGAGGAGCCGCGCCAGTTCACCACCGCCAACCTCGCCCGCTACGACGCCGTCGTCTTCCTCTCCACCACCGGCGACGTCCTGAACACCGAGCAGCAGACCGCCTTCGAGAACTACGTTTCCACCGGCGGCGGCTACATGGGTGTCCACGCAGCCGCCGACACCGAGTACGACTGGGGCTTCTACGGCGGACTCGTCGGCGCCTACTTCCAGTCCCACCCGCAGATCCAGCCCGCGACCGTCCGCGTCGAGGACCACACGCACCCCGCCACCGCCCACCTCGGCGGCACCTGGCAACGCACCGACGAGTGGTACAACTACCGCACCAACCCGCGCGGCCAGGCCCGGATCCTCGCCACCCTCGACGAGACGAGCTACGAGGGCGGCACCATGAAGGGCGACCACCCCATCGCCTGGTGCCAGAGCTACGGCGGCGGCCGCTCCTTCTACACCGGCGGCGGCCACACCAAGGAGTCCTACGCCGAACCCGCCTTCCGGCAGCACCTGCTCGGCGGACTGCGCTACGCCACCGGACAGGTCACCGCCGACTGCCGGCCGCAGACCGGCTACCGCTCCCTCTTCAACGGGGAGACGAAGGACGGCTGGAAGCAGGCCGGCCCCGGCGGCTTCGACGTCGCCGACGGCGAGCTCAGGTCGGTGGGCGGCATGGGACTGCTCTGGTACCAGGCCAAGGAGTTCGGCGCGTACTCCCTCACCCTCGACTGGAAGCTCGACGGCGACGACAACTCCGGGATCTTCGTCGGCTTCCCCGCCTCCGACGACCCGTGGTCGGCGGTGAACAAGGGCTACGAGATCCAGATCGACGCCACCGACGCCGCCGACCGCACCACCGGCGCCGTCTACGGCTTCAAGTCCGCCGACCTCAAGGCCCGCGACCAGGCACTGCGACCCCCGGGCCAGTGGAACAGCTACGAGATCCGCGTCCAGGGCGAACGCCTCCAGGTCTTCCTCAACGGCGTGAAGATCAACGACTTCACCAACACCGACCCCGCCCGCAGCCTGGCCGACGGCCACATCGGCATCCAGAACCACGGAGCCGACGACCAGGTGTCCTTCCGCAACATCCGGATCAAGGAGCTCGCCCCCTAGCGGCTCCCCACCGGCCGACGGCGGGCGGGGAGGCGCCGTACCCCTCGCCCGCCGTCACCCCACTCGTACGCACGGGACTCCAGAGGCTCTCCCATAACTTCCGTGACGCCCGTATTCCCGCAACCCCCTAACCCCCTAACCCCCTAACTCTCGGAACTCCCAGCAACTCCCGCAAGGAGGGCAGTCGTGACCAGCGAAGCGCGCACCGGAGTCTGGCTCGTCGGAGCGAGGGGCTCCGTCGCCACCACGGCCGTGGCCGGCTGTGCCGCCGTCACCGCGGGCCTCCACCCGCCGACCGGCATGGTGACGGAGACGGCCCCCTTCGCCGCGGCGACGCTGCCTCCCCTCGCCTCCCTCGTCTTCGGCGGGCACGACACGGCCGACTGCCCCCTGCCCAAACGCGCCGAGGCACTGACCGCCGCCGGGGTGCTCCCGCCCGGCCTGGCCGCCGCCGTCGCCGCGGAACTGGAGGCCGCCGACGCCCGCATCCGCCCCGGCGGCCCGCAGCCCGGCGACACCCGCACCGAGGACGAAATCGTCGCCGCCCTCGCCGCCGACCTGACGGACTTCCGCGTTGGACTGGACCTGGAACGGGTCGTAGTGGTGAATGTGGCCTCCACGGAGCCGGCGTCGGGGGGCGTCGGGCTCCCGCCCAGCTCGCTGTACGCCGCGGCGGCGCTGCGCACCGGCTGCCCGTACGTCAACTTCACACCGTCCACCGGCCTGCGCCATCCCCGCCTGTCGGCCGCGCTCGAGGCCAGCGGCCTGCCCCACGCGGGCCGCGACGGCAAGACCGGCCAGACCCTGCTCCGGTCGGTGCTCGCCCCGATGTTCCGCGAACGGGCCCTCACCGTACGCGCCTGGTCCGGCAGCAACCTCCTCGGCGGCGGCGACGGCGCGGCCCTCGCCGACCCGGCGGCCGCCGCGGCCAAGAACGCCGGCAAGGAACGCGTCCTCGACGACATCCTCGGCCCCGACGTCGAGGGACAGGTCCACATCGACGACGTCCCGGCCCTGGGGGAGTGGAAGACCGCCTGGGACCACGTCGCCTTCGACGGCTTCCTCGGCTCCCGCATGATCCTCCAGACCATCTGGCAGGGCTGCGACTCCGCCCTGGCCGCACCTCTCGTCCTCGACCTCGCCCGCCTCACGGCCAAGGCCCACGCCCGCGGCCTGACCGGCCCCCTGGAGGACCTCGCCTTCTACTTCAAGGACCCGGACGGCACCCCACCGGCGAGTCTTGCGGAGCAGTACACCCGGCTTGTGGCGTTCGCGGCGCGGCTGGGGGAGGGCGAGCGGTGAGGAGGGACGGGACGTTCAAGAGCGCGGTGGGCGGGCGCTGGTCAGCCGGGCGCGGGTCGGCTGGGCGCGGGTCGGTCGGGCGCGGGTCGGTCGGGCGCGGGTCGGTCGGGCGCGGGTCGGCTGGACGTGGGTCGGTCGGGCACGCGTCAGTCGGAGGCGGGTCGGTCGGCCACGGGGCAGCCGGGTACGGGCCGGGGGGCTACGGGTCAGCCGGGTACGGGCCGGGGGGCTACGCCGGGGCCGCGGCGCGAGGGCTCCGGCTGCGACGGGGCGGCCGGATCGGTGCCTGGGCCGAGCTGCTGCGGGTGTCGGCCCTCGCGACCGTGCCGGGCGACGCGCTCGCCGGAGCCGCCGCACTCGGCACGCGCCCCAACCGCGGGACACTGCTCGCCCTCGGCTCCTCCCTGTGCCTGTACGAGGCGGGCATGGCCCTCAACGACTGGGCCGACCGGGCCGAGGACGCCCTCGACCGCCCCCACCGCCCGCTGCCCTCCGGCCGGATCCGCCCCGGCGCCGCACTCGCCGCCTCCACCGCCCTGACCGCGGCCGGTCTCGCCCTCGCCGCCCGCGCCGGCCGCGCCCCACTGGCCGTGGCCGGTGCGCTCGCGGCGACCGTCTGGTCGTACGACCTCCACCTCAAGCACACCCGCCTCGGCCCGGCCGCGATGGCCACCGCCCGCGCCCTGGACCTGCTCCTGGGAGCCACGGCCACCTCGGCGCGACACACCGGGCCCGCCACCCGTGGCGCCGACCTCCCGGCGCGCCTCCCGCACACCGTCCCGAGCCCCGCGGCATGGCGGCGGACCGCGGCGTCCGCCGGACTCCTCGGTGCGCACACCTACGCCGTCACCGTGGTCTCCCGCCACGAGACGCAGGGCGGCGCGGCCACCGCGCCGCTCGTGGCGCTCGCGGTCGCCGCCGGGGTCGCCGCGGCGGCGGGCAGAGGCGGTGGGGCACCGCTCGCCACCGTGCTGGCGGCCGACTACGCCCGGACACCCGCCACGCCCCTGCTGCACGCCGCGCTCAACCCCTCGCCGCCCCTCACCCAACGCGCCGTCGGCGCGGGCATCCGCGCCCTCGTCCCCCTCCAGGCCACCCTCGCGGCCCGCTTCGGTGCCCCCGCCACCGCGCTCGCCGTCCTCACCCTCGCGCCGCTCGCCCGCACCCTCGCCCGAAAGGTGAGCCCCACATGACCCGGACCGCCCCCGGCGGCAGCCGTCCCTGCCGCGGCCTCGGCACCGGCGGCGTCGCCGGCGCCCGCGTCGACGTAGACCTCGCCCCGCTCTCCCGAGCCCTCGCCCCGCTCTGCCGAACCCTCGCCCAAAAGGTGAGCCCCACATGACCCCGGCCCCCGGCGGCAGCCGTCTGCGCCTCGGATACGGGACCAACGGCCTTGCCGACCTCCGGCTCGACGACGCCCTCGGCCTGCTCGCCGACCTCGGATACGACGGCGTCGGGCTGACCCTCGACCACATGCACCTCGACCCGCTCGCCCCCGACCTGCCCGCCCGCACCGCGCGCCTCGCCCGCAGACTGGACGCGCTCGGGCTGACCGTGACCGTCGAGACCGGCGCCCGATACGTCCTCGACCCGCGCCGCAAACACGGACCCTCCCTCCTCGACCCCGACCCCGGCGCACGCGCCACCCGCGCCGGACTGCTGCGCACCGCCCTCCGGATCGCCGAGGAACTCGGTGCCCACGCCGTCCACTGCTTCAGCGGCACCCCGCCCGCCGGCACGCCCGCCCCCGTCGCCTGGCAGCGCCTCGCCGCCGTACTCGCCCCGCTCCTCGACACGGCCGCCACCGCCCGCGTACCGCTCGCCGTCGAACCCGAACCCGGCCACCTCCTCGCCACCCTCGACGACTTCCACCACCTCCGCACCCTCCTCGGCGCACCCGACCCGGCAGTCCTCGGCCTCACCCTGGACCTCGGCCACTGCCACTGCCTCGAACCCCTGCCACCCGCCGACTGCCTGCGCGCCGCGGCACCCTGGATCCACCACGTCCAGATCGAGGACATGCGCCGCGGCGTCCACGAACACCTCCCGTTCGGCGACGGCGAGATCGACTTCCCTCCGCTGCTCGCCGCCCTCACCGAACTCACCGCCGCCGGATACCCGGGCCTCACCGTCGTCGAGCTGCCCCGCCACTCCCACGCGGGCCCCGAACTCGCCCGCACCTCCCTCTCCTTCCTGCGTTCCCGGGAGGCCGCCCCGTGCTGACCGAACCCGCCCGCGCCTGGCTCGACAACGCCCTCGCAGAGGCCACCGCACGACTCCCCGCCTGGGAGTCACGCTTCACCGCCGCAGGACGCCACTGCGGCCAGGACCACGCCGACACCGCCCGGCTACGGCTCCTCACCGCCGCCCGCGCCGACCCCGCCACCCTCACCCGCCTCTACCGGCACGGCAGTTCCGCCGAACGCCGGGCCGTCCTCCTCGCCCTCCCGTCCCTCGTCACCGGACCCGACGCCCTCCCGCTCGTCGAGGACGCCCTGCGCACCCACGACACCACCCTGCTCGCCGCCGCCCTCGGCCCCTACGCCGCCACCCACCTCCCCGCCCACCTCTGGCGGCACGCCGTCCTCAAATGCCTCTTCACCGCCGTCCCCGTCGACGCCGTCGCCGCCCTCGACCGCCGCGCCTCGGGCGACCCCGAACTCGCCCGGATGCTCCACGACTACGCCGCCGAACGCACCGCCGCGGGCCGGCCCGTCCCCGCCGACCTCCACCGGGTCCTCGCCCTCGCCCTGGGGCCCGTGCGGCCCTGGCCCGGCGGACAGTCCCCGACCGAGCAGGAGACCTGATGCGCATCCTCGACCCGCACATCCACATGACCTCCCGCACCACGGACGACTACCGCGCCATGTACGCGGCCGGAATCCGCGCCGTCGTCGAACCCTCCTTCTGGCTCGGACAGCCCCGCACCTCACCCGCCTCCTTCCTCGACTACTTCGACTCCCTCCTCGGCTGGGAGCCCTACCGCGCCGCCCAGTACGGCATCGCCCACCACTGCGCCCTCGCCCTCAACCCCAAGGAGGCCAACGACCCCCGCTGCCTCCCCGTCCTCGACGCGCTGCCCCGCTACCTCGACAAGGACCACGTCGTCGCCGTCGGCGAGATCGGCTACGACTCCATGACCCCGGCCGAGGACCACGCCCTCGCCGCCCAGCTCCAGCTCGCCGCCGACCACGGACTGCCCGCCCTGGTCCACACCCCGCACCGCGACAAGCTCGCCGGACTGCGCCGCACCCTCGACGTCGTCAAGGAGTCCGCCCTCGACCCCGGCCGGGTCCTCCTCGACCACCTCAACGAGACCACCGTCAAGGAGGCCGCCGACAGCGGAGCCTGGCTCGGCTTCTCCGTGTACCCCGACACCAAGATGGACGAGACCCGCATGGTCGCCGTCCTCAGAACCCACGGACTGCAACGGGTCCTCGTCAACTCCGCCGCCGACTGGGGCCACAGCGACCCGCTCAAGACCCGTAAGGTCGCCGACGCCATGCTCGCCGCCGGATTCACCGACGACGACGTCGACCGCGTCCTGTGGCGCAACCCCCTCGCCTTCTACGGCCTCAGCGGCCGCCTCACCCCCGAACCGCCCGCCACGGCCGGAGCCGACTTGGGTGGAGCCGACCGGGCCGGCCCCGACCCGTACGGAGCCCTCCACGAGGGCAACTCCGTCAGGCGCGGCGGCGAGTGACAGGAGGCCGGACATGCGCTTCCGCCACCCCGACGGCTCCACCGTGCACCTCGCCTACTGCACCAACGTCCACCCCGCCGAAACCCTCGACGGCGTCCTCGCCCAGCTCCGCGACCACTGCGAACCCGTCCGCCGCCGGCTCGGCCGCGACCGCCTCGGCATCGGCCTCTGGCTCGCCCGCGACGCCGCCCGCTCCCTCGTCGCCGACCCGGCCGCCCTGCGCGCCCTGCGCGCCGAACTCGACCGCCGCGGCCTCGAGGTCGTCACTCTCAACGGCTTCCCTTACGAGGGCTTCGGCGCCGACGAGGTCAAGTACCGCGTCTACCAGCCGGACTGGACCCGCCCCGAACGCCTCGCCCACACCACCGACCTCGCCCGGCTCCTGACCGCCCTCCTCCCCGATGACATCACCGAAGGCAGCGTCTCCACCCTGCCGATCGCCTGGCGCACCCCCTACGGTCCGCGCGCCGCCGACACCGCCCGCGACGCGCTCACCGCCCTCGCCGAACGCCTCGACGCCCTCGAAGAGCTCACCGGCCGCTCTGTCCGCGTCGGCCTCGAACCCGAACCCGGCTGCACCGTCGAAACCGTCGCCGACGCCCTCGCCCCGCTCGCCGCCGTCGCCAGCCCCCGCATCGGCGTCTGCCTGGACACCTGCCACCTCGCCACCTCCTTCGAAGACCCGCACACCGCCCTCGCGGCCCTCGGCACCGCCGGCATCCCCATCCCCAAGGCCCAGCTCTCCGCCGCCCTGCACGCCGAACACCCGCACCTCCCCGAAGTCCGCGAAGCGCTCGCCTCCTTCGCCGAACCCCGCTTCCTGCACCAGACCCGCACCCTGACCGCCGCCGGCCTGCGCGGCACCGACGACCTCCCCGAGGCCCTGACCGGCGACGCCCTGCCCGACTCCACACCCTGGCGCGCCCACTTCCACGTCCCGCTGCACGCCCCGCCCGAGCCCCCGCTCACCTCCACGCTCCCCGTCCTCCAGGAAAGCCTCGCCCTCCTGGTCGGCGGCCCCCACCCGCGCACCCGCCATCTGGAGGTCGAGACCTACACCTGGCAGGCCCTCCCGCCCGAACGCCGGCCACGCACCCGCGCCCGGCTCGCCGACGGCATCGCCGCCGAACTCACCCTGGCCCGCGATCTGCTGACCGACCTCGGCCTCAAGGAACTCCCATGACCCCGCCCCCGCCCCCCTCCCCACCTCCCTGCCCGCCCCCGCTCCCACCCGAGCCCTCGTCCCCGCCCCTCGCCTCTGCCTCAGCCCCGTCCCCGCCCCTCGCCTCTGCCTCAGCCCCGTGCCCGCCCTCAGCTCCAGGCCCCACCCCGCTCCTCGTCCTCGACGTCGTCGGGCTCACCCCGCGGCTGCTGCCTCACATGCCCCATCTGCGGGCCCTCGCCCGGGACGGCTCGCAGGCCGCGCTCTCGACCGTCCTGCCCGCCGTGACGTGCACCGCCCAGTCCACCTTCCTCACCGGCACCCTCCCCTCCGAGCACGGGATCGTCGGCAACGGCTGGTACTTCCGTGAACTCGGCGACGTCCTGCTGTGGCGCCAGCACAACGGCCTCGTGCACGGCGACCGGCTCTGGGACGCCGCCCGCCGAGCCCACCCCGGCTACACCGTCGCCAACATCTGCTGGTGGTACGCCATGGGCGCCGACACCGACATCACCGTCACACCCCGCCCCGTCTACTACGCCGACGGCCGCAAGGAACCCGACTGCTACACCCGGCCACCCGCCCTCCACGACGAACTCACCGACACACTCGGCACCTTCCCTCTCTTCCGCTTCTGGGGACCCGGCGCCGACCTCGTCTCCAGCCGCTGGATCATCGACGCCACCCGGCACGTCCTGCGCACCCGCCGTCCCGACCTCGCCCTCGCCTACGTCCCCCATCTCGACTACGACCTCCAGCGCCACGGCCCCGACGACCCGCGCGCCCACCGCGCCGCCGCCGAACTCGACGCCGCGCTCGCCCCGCTGCTCGCCGACGCCCGCGACGAGGGCCGTACCGTCGTCGCCCTGTCCGAGTACGGCATCACCCGCGCCGACCGCCCCGTCGACATCAACCGTGCCCTGCGCCGCGCGGGACTCCTGGAGGTCCACACCCAGGACGGCATGGAGTACCTCGACCCCATGGCCTCGCGCGCCTTCGCCGTCGCCGACCACCAGATCGCCCACGTGTACGTCCGGCGGCCCGCCGACCTCGAAGCCACCCGGGCGGCCCTCGAAGGACTCCCCGGCCTCGACCGGCTCCTCGACGACGCCGGCAAGAAGGAGCACGGACTCGACCACCCGCGCTCCGGCGAACTCGTCGCCCTCGCCGAGCCCGACGCCTGGTTCACGTACTACTACTGGCTCGACGACACACGGGCCCCCGACTTCGCCCAGCTCGTCGAGATCCACCGCAAGCCCGGCTACGACCCCGCCGAACTCCTCATGGACCCGCTCGACCCGTACGTACGGCTCAAGGCGGCCAGCGCGGTCGCCCGCAAGAAACTCGGCATGCGCTACCGCATGGCGGTCGTGCCGCTCGATCCCTCACCTATTCGCGGCAGCCACGGCCGCCTCCCCGCGAGCGAGGACGAAGGTCCGCTCATCCTGTGCTCCACCCCCCGCGCCCTTCCCGGCCGCGTCGCGGCCACCGATGTGAAAGCCCTGCTGCTCCAGCTGGCCGGTCTCTCCCGGACTGCTTTCAGTGAAGCAGGCGAATCCGACGACGAAGGAGTTATCCACAGATGAGCCGCACCTCCCGACACACCTCCCCACTCACCCCCCGACCGACATCCCCGCTCACCTCCCGCCGGGGCTCCGCCGACCCCGAGCTCACCCACCGCCTCAGCAGACGGAACATGCTCGGCGTCGCCGCCGGCGCGACCGCCGCCGCCCTCCTCGGCGCGGCCGCCGCCCCCGCCCAGGCCGCCGACACCGACAACGCCGCCGACCCCGCCGCCCAGGGCCGGGGCCACGGCCGCCCCGTGCTGCCTCCGGGCCGCCTCGGCATCCAGCTCTACTCCCTGCGCGACAAGGTCGCGACCCTCGGCTTCGCCGCCGTCTTCGCCGAGCTGGAGAAGTACGGCTACGACGAGGTCGAGTTCGCCGGATACACCCAGGGCTCCGCCGGCCCGATCAGCCTCGCCGAACTCAAGGCCCTCACCGCCGACCACGGACTGCGCGGCATCGGCAGCCACGTCGGCTACTACTCCTCCGACCCCGCCGCGTACACCTTCGCCCAGAACCTCGACCGGGTCCTCGACGACGCCGCCGCCCTCGGCCTGCCGCACATCGGCACCGCCTCGGGCCCCTGGCGCTACGGCTCCACCGTCGACGGCTGGAAGCGCTGCGCCGAGGAGTTCAACCGTTTCGGCGCCGCCGCCAAGGCGCGCGGCATGAAGTTCTACCAGCACAACCACTCCGAGGAGTTCTCCTTCGCGAGCGACCGTCCCGACGTGCGCCTCTACGACGTCCTGCTCGCCGAGACCGACCCCGACCTGGTGCACCTGGAGATGGACGTCTTCTGGGCCTACGTCGGCCAGCACCGCTACTCCCGCCGCCCCGACGGCACCCCCGCACCCTTCGACCCGCTCGACTACGTCCTCGCCCAGCCCCACCGCTACCCGCTGTTCCACGTCAAGGACGGCGAGCGCGACGACACCGCCGCCCCCTACGGCTACCGCATGACGGACGTCGGCGACGGCGACATCGACTACCGGCGCTTCATCTCCGAGGTCACCCGCGGCCACCAGGGCCGCCCCGGCCACCACTGGCAGGCCGAGCGCGACAACCCCGTCGACTCGCTCTCCTTCGCCCGCCGCTCCAGCGCCCACCTCCACTCGCTGAGGGAGAAGGGCTGACCGTCCCTCCACTCCCTCCGCTCCCTGAGGAGGAAGGGCTGACCGGCCCTCCCCTCCCTGAGGGACGAGCGCTGACCGGCTAACCGATGCCCTGGCGGTCCGCCTCCAGGGCGAAGGCCCGGTCCGCGGCCGCCGGCACCGCGCGCTCCACCAGCTCGACCAGGAGCGCGCGGTGCCGCAGCAGCGGCTCACGGCGCTCGTCGGGCACCATCGACAGGAGGTCGTCGAGCCCCGCCAGCATCCGCCGCGACACCTGGGGACTCGTCCCGGCGGCGCCCCGGATCTCGGCGAAGCCCAGATCGACCAGGTCCGTCCACTCCGGCACGTCCTGCACCAGCCGGACCGGCCCGCGGCCGTCCCGCCCCTCGCGGTACTCCACCGCGCCCAGCGGCCGGTGGGCGAGCGCCGCCAGGAACTGCACGATCCGGTCCAGGCACTGCACGGCGGTCGTCGGGTCGTTGACGGCCGGTGACAGTGCCCGCAGCCCGATGTCCGAGAGCTGTCGCAGTCCGAAGCCGAGATCCTGGTGGAAGGTCCGCTCGATTCCCACCGACACGGAGATCCCGAGCCCCTTCGGCACCGCCCCGCCGTGCACCGCGAGGACCGGGGTTCCCGGGACCACGAAGTCCCCGGTCCGCGGCAGCAGCCGCAGCACGAGACCGTGCCGCCGCGCGACCCGCACGAACCGCACCACGTTCACGTCCCGCAGCACCCCGGCCCGACCCCGGTGCACCACGTGTCCGGTCACCGGCCCGAGGTCGCCGCCCCCGCCCTCGTACCAGGGCATCTTCGCCAGCACCCGGAACGACTCCTGGGTGATCCGGTCCACCACGTGGCCCACCCGCATCAGGCGCAGCGTCGAGTTCACGTACGCCACGAAGAGCAGCAGGCTGAGCCCGACGAGCGCCAGCGTCACGATCGACTGCACCAGCGGCACGCTGGTCACGTACCGCGGGTCGGTCTCGCTCTCGTACGAGGTGAGCACGAGCAGCGACAGCACGAAGGTGGCGAGGAAGACCGAGAAGGTCGCCTTGGTGATCCGGCTGCGGATGAAGATCCGCACCACCCGGGGGCTGAACTGTCCGCTGGCCATCTGCACCGCGACCAGCGAGATGGAGAAGACGACACCGATGAAGGTCATCATCGCCGAGCTGACGGTGGTCACCACGGTCTTCGCGTCCTCGGCGATCCCGACGAGGTCGCCCAGTGCCTCGTACTCGCCCTCCTCCCGGAGCGCGTCGACGATCGCCCGGTCGGTCCCGTCGCAGAGCCACCACACCAGGACGACCAGGGCCATGGTGGCGACGGGGGCGAACCAGAAGGTGTCCCGGAGGTGCTCCCGCAGCGGGGAGAGCATCCGCGGCCGGGGATAGCGGGCGGTGCGGGGCGGAAGCGGCGGAGGCGGAGGAAGCTGGCTCACCTCGCGCAGGCTAGTCCTCCGCCGTCTCCACTCCGTGTACGCGGACGGCGACACCCTGTACGCCCGCCCGGACGACGGGACCGGGTCCCGCCCGGCATCGCGGACCGTTCGGGGGCGGGCCAGGGCGGGAGGGCGGCCGCGCCGCACTGACCACGGGAAACGCTGGTGAAAGCCACCTCGAACCCCTGGTAGAGTTATCCATGTCGCCGCGGGGAACACCCGGGGCGGCGAGACACCTGGTCCGGGTGGCGGAATGGCAGACGCGCTAGCTTGAGGTGCTAGTGCCCTTTATCGGGCGTGGGGGTTCAAGTCCCCCCTCGGACACAAGACGGAAGGACCCCGACGGATGTCGGGGTCCTTCCGCGTTTCACGCCTCGTCGTCGCGGTACGGGTCGCCTCGGCGCGATCGCGGGACGGGCCGCCTCAGCGGGTGCCGGTCACCACACCGTCGTGTTCCAGGCCTTTGCGGGCCACCACCAGCCGGCACCGCGGGCTGCCGTCGTCCCGTACGCCGAGGGACCGGACCGGCAGCAGTTCCACCGTGAAGCCGGCGCCCTCCAGACGGTCGCGGACGTCGGCGAGCCGGAACGTCCGGTAGTACATGACGAAGGGCGGTCGCCACAGAGCGTTGCGCACCCGCATCACCGCGTCGAAGCCCCACAGCATCCAGTACGGGGCGGAGCCCACGGGCGGTGGCGCCGGGAGCGGGAAGGCGAAGGTGCCGCCGGGCCGCAGGGCGGCGTGGACCTGGGCGAAGAGGGTGCGCTGCTCCGCGGGCAGGAAGTGCCCGAAGGCGCCGAAGCTGACGGCCAGGTCGAAGGCGGGGGCGAAGGGCAGGGCCAGGGCGTCGGCCCGGACGAGGGTCGCGGTGGGGTGGGCGCGGCGGGCCTCGGCGAGCATCCCGTCGCTGAAGTCGACCCCGGCGGTCCGGCCCGCGCACACCGAACGCAGCACCGAGAGCCCCGCGCCGGTGCCGCAGCAGACGTCCAGACCCGACTCGAAGGGGCCGAGCGGCTCCAGCGTGTCCGCGACCGCCGTCAGGAGGCGGTCCGGGGTGCGGAACGGTGTGGCGTCGAACTTCGCGGCGAGCAGGTCGTAGCCGTGCTCGACGGAGGACAGCGCCTGACGGGTCAGTTCGCGGAGCGTGGGGCCCTCGGGGGAGAACATGCCCCCGACCCTACGGCTCGCGCGCGCCCGCTCACAGCGCGCTGCTCACCTGCGGCGGCACGCTCCACGCCGGGGCGGTGCCGGTCAGCTGGCAGATCAGCAGGTAGAGGGGGATGGGCGGGGTGTAGGGGGAGCCGCCGTCGGGATGGTGGATCAGCCGTGGCCGGCGGTCCGGGATCACCGCGCCGGGCGCGTAGCAGGCGGGGAGCGGCCAGGTGAGGTCGAGGTCGGAGCCGGCCGGCACCAGCCACCACCACCAGTCGGCGTCGGCGTAGACGCAGCCCTTGGCGGGCAGCCGGGACAGGATGCGGAAGCCGTAGCGGGCGGGGACGCCGACGGCGTCGCAGCCCAGGGTGGCCGGGAGGTCGACGGGCACGGGGAGCCGGGTCACGCCGACGGGAGAGGAGGAGAGGGAGGAGGGGTTTCCGGAGGGTGCGGAGGCGTTCGCGCGGCTCTTGCGGGCGCGCGGGACGAGCAGCGTCGCCATCGACCTCAGCACGGCTCTCCCATGCCGTGCGCGAGTTCCGCCCAGACGATCTGCGCCGTTCCGTGGCCGGTGCGGTCCGCGCCCCAGGCGGCGCACAGGGCGTCGACCAGGATCAGTCCGCGGCCGCGCTCCTCCTCGCCGCAGTCGCGGATGTGCGGTCCCGCGGGGCCGCCCTCGTCGCGCACGGCTATCCGCAGGCGCTCCTCGCCCTCGCGCAGTTCGCAGACGACGCGTCCGCTGGCGGTGTGCACGACGGCGTTGGTGACCAGTTCGGAGACGACGAGGGCGACGGTGTCGCGTATCTCGGGGTCGCAGCCCCAGAGGATGAGGCGTTCCTCGGCGAGTCTGCGGGCCCGGGCGACGGACGCGGTGCGCGCGGGCAGTTCGAAGGCGAAGCGGCGGAACTCGGCGTGCGGCCGTGGGCGCTGGGTCATGACGCGGGCGCTCATGAGACCTGAGGAGTGCGCGTTACCAGAAGCCACGACCGGATCCTCACAACTGTGGGCAGGAGTGCCGTACGCATACCGGCGCGGCGAAGCGCACGACGGCATGCGTACTGGTTCACCGGAATACTGTGCTCCCGACGCGGACACTTGGCAAGTGGCACTCTGAAAATTGCAGAGTGCGGTGTTCTCTCTGGACGGGCCTCGTGGCACACTCGTCGAAACAGCGCGTCGGGGAGGTCTGAAGAGTGAGCGAGCCGCGGTCCGCCCCCACGGTGGGACAGGTCGTCCTCGGCAGACGTCTGCAGGATCTGCGTGAGCGGGCCGGCCTCAAGCGGGAGGAGGCCGCCAGGATCCTCCGGGTGGCTCCGGCCACGATCCGTCGCATGGAGACCGCCGAGGTCGCGCTGAAGATTCCCTACGTCCAGCTCCTGCTCAAGGCGTACGGCGTCACGGACTCCGAGGCGGAGGGCTTCGTCGCCCTCGCGGAGGAGGCCAACCTCCCCGGCTGGTGGCAGCGGTTCCACGACGTGCTGCCCAGCTGGTTCTCCATGTACGTCAGCCTGGAGGGGGCCGCGAGCCTCATCCGGGCCTACGAGCCCCAGTTCGTCCCCGGTCTGCTGCAGACCGAGGACTACGCCCGCGCCATCCTGCGCAGCGGGGCCGTCGGCGTCGGCAGCGCCAAGGACGCGGCCGAGGAGACCGAGCGCCATGTAGCCCTCCGCATGGAGCGCCAGTCCCTGCTCACCAGGGAGGACGCGCCCAAGTTCTGGGTGATCATGGACGAGACCGTCTTCCGCCGACCGGTCGGCGACGGGCCCGAAGTGATGCGCGACCAGCTCGACCGGCTGCTCGAAGCGTCGGAGCTGCCGAACGTCACCTTGCAGATCGCGGAGTACGCGTCCGGCCACCACCCCGGCACCTACGGACCGTTCGTCCTCTTCCGCTTCGCCATGCCCGAACTCCCGGACATGGTCTACAGCGAGTACCTGACCGGCGCCGTCTACCTCGACGCGCGCCCCGAGGTGGCCTCCCACCTCGAGGTCATGGACCGCATGGCGGCCCAGGCCGCGACTGCACAACGCACGAAGGAGATCCTCCGGGATCTCCGCAAGGAGCTGTGAATGGATCGCATATACAACGGCATGCCCGCCGCCGAGCTCGGTGCCGAGGGATGGCACAAGCCGTGGAGCGGCGGGAACGGGGGCAACTGCGTGGAGGCCATGAAGCTGGCCGACGGCAGGGTCGCCGTGCGACAGTCCGCAGACCCTGAGGGACCCGCGCTCATCTACACCCACGGCGAGATCGCCGCGTTCATCCAGGGGGCCAAATCCGGTCAGGCTGACTTCCTGCTCACCTGACCCTTCCGCCCCGCCCCGTCCGTCGCGTAACTCTTGCTGTAAGCGCCACCGTTCGTCCGCCGCCGAGGAGAGCCGATGACCAGCCAGGAACCCGCCGCATCCCCGCGCGGCGAGATACGCGTCGACACCAGCAAGCCGCACCCCGCGCGCATGTACGACTGGTTCCTGGGCGGCAAGGACAACTACCCGGTGGACGAGGAGATGGCCCGTCAGCTCCTCACCGTCGACGCCCGGGGCCGGGACATGGCCCGCGTCAACCGGGCCTTCATGCACCGCGCCATCCGCTGGCTCAGCGCCCACGGCGTACGTCAGTACCTGGACGTCGGCACCGGGATCCCGACCGAGCCCAACCTGCACCAGATCGCGCAGGAGGCGGCGCCGGAGTCCCGGATCGTCTACTGCGACAACGACCCGATCGTGCTCGCGCACGCCGCCGCGCTGCTGCGCTCGACCCCGGAAGGGGCCACCGAGTACATCCAGGCGGACGCCCGCGACCCCGAGGTCATCCTCGAAAGGGCCGGAAAGGTCCTTGATTTCGACCGGCCCATCGCCCTGTCGATGCTCGCCCTCCTGCACTTCGTCGGCGACGAGGACGGCGCGTACGACCTGGTCGCCAAGATCGTCGACAAGCTCGCCCCGGGCAGCTACCTCGTCCTCTCGCACGTCACCGGGGACTTCGACCCCGAGGGCGCGGCGAAGGCCTCCGCCATGTACAAGGCGCGCGGCCTGACCCTGCGCCCGCGCTCGCGCGAGGAGCTGGCGGCCTTCTTCGACGGCCTCGAGCTCGTCGAGCCGGGTGTGTCCCTGACCGCCGAGTGGCACCCGGAGCTGGGCGAGCCCGTGCCGGTCCAGGGCGACGACCCGATCCCCGGCTGGGCGGCGGTCGGCCGCAAGCGCTGACCCCGTCACCCGTACGACGAGGGAGGCCCCCGCCGGCGCACCGGCGGGGGCCTCTCGTCGTGCCCTGCCCTACGGTCGGACCAGCGTCACCAGGAAGCTCTGCGCCCGGCCGACGTTCCCGGCCGCGTCGACCGTGCGGTACTCGACCGTGTGGGTGCCGTAGTCCGGTGTGGCGTCGTCCCACGGCACCGCGCGGCTCCGGCCCAGCTTGCCGTACACGAGGTCGTCGATCACCGTGCCCGAGGGCGAGAAGAGGAACGGCGCGCCGGCGTCCGTCGGCCAGCCGTAGTACGTGTACCAGCCGTCGCCGTCCACCCGGAACTGGCTCACCACGGCGCCGTCCTGGTCGTCCCGGGCGGCCAGCCGCATGGTGAACGGGCCGTCGTAGACGTACTCCACGGGCTGGCCCGGCCGCCGGACCGTGCGCAGCGGCGGCGACAGCTCGTACGAGGCGGAGGCGGCCAGCGCGTCGACCGTCCACCTCAACTCCCGGTCCGTGCCCGCTATTCGGGCGGTCAGGGAGTGCGTGCCGGGGGTCAGCCGCAGTGCACGCAGGTCCAGGTCGCGGTCGTTGCCCGGGTTGGACACCGGCCGGCCGTCCAGCGACCAGGACACGGCCGGGACGCGGCGGACGGGATGGGTCGTGTCGGCGTGGACCACCGAACGCGCGCCCACGGGCGCCGTGGTCGCCGTGTGACCGGTGAACGCCGCGGGCGTGGTGTCCTCGGGCGTGCCGAGCGCCGGGTTCACCGTCCAGCTCACCGTACGGGTCAGGGCCGCCGAGCCACGCACCGCCGGGTCGCGGACGAACGGCGTGGGGTCGGTGACCGTCGCCGTCAGCGCGTACGTACGCCCGGGGGAGAGGCCCAGGGTGCGCAGGTCGACCGTACGGGCGCCGCCGGTCGTCAGCGGACGGCCGTCGAGCCGCCATTCCACGGCCAGTTCACCGCCCACCGGGTGCAGCGTGTCCACCCACACCGTCCGGTCCGCCCCGAGCGGCCGCTCGGTGGGCGTGTGGTCCTGCACCAGGTTCACCTTCGCGGAGATCGCCCGCACCATCACCTCGCGCTCGACCTGGTCGAAGGCGTAGCCGAGGGTCTTCATGATCGAGTGCCGGCTCGGCCGCCACACGCCCTTCGTGCTGTACAGGCCGCCCTCGTGGCGGCCGATGACCCCACCGGACTCGCTCTCCTCGCCCAGCCAGCGCCACCACTTGGCCCGCTGGTCACGCATCTGCTGCTCCGTCAGGAGCGTGTGGTGGACGGAGGACGGTTCGCCGCCGGCGTAGGCGCCGCCCGGCACCCCGCGCGCGTAGTAGTCGTACTCGTCCTGCAGGTTGCCCAGCGAATGGCCTATCTCGTGCGGGGTGATGAGCGCCGACAGCGCGTTGCCTCCGGACGCCGTCGCGTAACTCCCGCCCGCGCCACCGTAGGTGGAGCTGTTCGCGAGGGCCACGACCTGCCGGTTGGCGCTGCTCGTGCCCGGCACCAGGTCGGCGGCAGCGGCGGCCTTGCGGCCGTCGACCGTGAGGAGACGCTGCACGCTGTCCGGATTGCAGCCACCCCAGAAGCCCATGTCGAGGGCGGTGTCACGGGCCGGAGCGTCCAGCGAGGGATCGCAGTCCACGCCGGACTCGTTCGACGGCAGCTCCACCGCCCACACGTTGATGTACGAGCGGTACGAGGCGAACGGCTCGATGCTCCACAGCATGCTCAGATGCCGCTCCACGTCCGCCCGGAACCGGGGCAGCTCCGCGGCCGTGTAGCCGTCGCCCATGAGCACCAGGTTGAACCGCTTGTCCGCCGGCCCGGTCGTCTGGACCGGAACGACAGCCGCCCCGGTCACCTCGCCGGCCGCCGTACTGCCGACGGCCGAGGATCCCGTGCTCACCAGACCCGCGGCCAGCAGACAGGCCGCGGCGAGCCGGGCAACTCCTCTTCGCACACCCCTGCGTCGCAGTGAAGTCATGGGGCGCGAGCCTAGGCCGCGCCCCCGACCCCGTAAAGATGTTCGTCAGCCGTCCATGTCAGCGACGCAGATACGCAAGCCCCGCGTGCTCGGCCGTGTATCCGTCGACCAGCCGGCGGGCCACCGTCACCGAGTCGACCAGCGGGTGCAGCGCGAAGGCCTTCACCGCCGTCTCCCGCGAACCGCTCTCCGCGGCGGCCAGCACCTCGCGCTCCACCGCCTTCACCGCCGTGACCAGACCCACCGCGTGGTACGGCAGCGGATCCACCGACACCGGATGGGCGCCGGCCGCGTCGACGAAGCACGGCACCTCGATCACCGCGTCCGCGTCGAGCACCGAAAGGGTGTGCCGGTTACGGACGTTGAGGATCAGCGTGGCCCGCTCGTTGCGCGCGATGGCCCGCATCAGGGCCAGCGCCACCTTCTCGTAGCCGCCCGACTCCAGGTCCGCCTCGTCGCGCTCGCCGACCCCGGCCGCCTCCCGGTTGTGCGCCATGTAGGTCGCCTCGCGGTCGGCGAGGACCCGGTGCCAGGTGTCCAGGGGCGGAGTGTCCGTCTTGCCCATCTCCTCGTAGAAACCTGCCTGCTGGTCGAGCAGATAGGCCCCGCGGGTGCGCTCCGCCTCGCGGTAGGCGCGCACCGCCTCGCGGTTGAAGTAGTAGTAGTGCAGATACTCGTTGGGGACCGCGCCGAGCGAGCGCAGCCACTCCGTCCCGAAGAGCCTGCCCTCCTCGAACGAGCCGAGCAGCGCGTCGTCCTCGAAGAGCCGCGGCAGTATGTCATGTCCGCCGACCTTCAACCCGCGCAGCCAGCCCAGGTGGTTGAGGCCCACGTAGTCGATCCACGCCTCGTCCGGCGCCGCGCCGAGCGCCCGCGCCACCCGGCGGCCCAGACCCACCGGCGAGTCGCAGATGCCGACCACCCGGTCGCCGAGGATCCGCGACATCGCCTCGGTGACCATCCCCGCCGGGTTGGTGAAGTTGATGACCCAGGCGTCCGGGGCGAGTTCGGCGATCCGCCGCGCGATGTGCGTCACCACGGGCAGCGTCCGCAGCCCGTACGCGATGCCGCCCGCGCCCACCGTCTCCTGGCCGAGCACGCCCTCCGCCAGCGCGATCCGCTCGTCGGCGGCCCGGCCCGCGAGCCCGCCCACCCGGATGGCCGAGAACACGAAGTCCGCCCCGCGCAGCGCCTCGTCGAGATCGGTCGTCGCGGTCACCGCCGGCGCGTCCGCCACGCCCTCACCCTGCTCGGCGAGCACCCGCGCGATCGCCGACAGGCGCTCCGGGTCCGGATCGAACAGCGTGACATGGGTGACCCGCCCCTCGGCGTGATCGCCGAGCAGGGCGCCGTACACCAGCGGCACCCGGAATCCGCCGCCTCCGAGAATCGTCAGTCTCATGCCCGTACGCTACTCGGATGCAGGTACTGAGCAGCAGGATTCTGCTCCGCCCGACCGATCCCGAGCGCTCCCGGCGCTTCTACGGCGAGACCCTCGGCCTGGCCGTCTACCGCGAGTTCGGCACCGGTCCCGACCGCGGCACCGTCTACTTCCTCGGCGGCGGCTTCCTCGAACTCTCCGGCCGCGCCGCCGCCCCGCCGCCGGAGCCCGGGATCCGGCTCTGGCTCCAGGTCGCCGACGTCCACGCGGCCCACGAGGAACTGCGCGACAAGGACGTGACGGTGCTGCGCGAGCCGGTCACCGAACCCTGGGGCCTCGTCGAGATGTGGCTCGCCGACCCGGACGGCGTACGGATCGCCGTGGTGGAGGTCCCGGCGGACCACCCGCTGCGGTACCGGCCGTAGCAGGTGCCTTTGGCCCCGGGGGACGCCCGTTTCGCCCCGGGTACCCCCGCTGACCGTTTCAAGATCGCTTGAGGTCAGAATGTCCGCATGGCGAACACGAGCATGCCCAAGAAGGCAGTGATCGAGGACGCCGGGGACATCAGCCGCACGCTGGCCCTGGCCTTCGACGACGACCCGATGATGCGCTGGTTCTTCCCCGAGGCCGCTTCCCGCGAGGCCACCCTCGGCCGCTACTTCTCGACCCTCTTCACCCGGCAGTACCTGCTCAACGGCGTGTGCGAGCGCACCGACGCCGCGGCCGCCTTCTGGGTGCCCACGGAGGCGCAGGAGAAGGCGGTGCCCGACGCGGACACCATCCAGGAACTCATCGGCATCCTGGGCGACCGGGCCGGACTGTTCAAGGAGGCCGTCGAGACGGCCGCCGAGCACACGCCGCGGGAGCCGCACTGGTCGCTCGCGCTGATCGGCGCCGCGCCCGCCGCCCAGGGCAAGGGGCAGGGCGCCGCGCTGCTCCGCTCCGGCCTGGCCCAGGCCGACGCGGCGGGGCAGGCGGTCTACCTGGAGTCCTCCAAGGCCGCCAACCTCCCGGTGTACGAGCACTTCGGCTTCACCGTGCGCGAGGAGTTCGCGCTGCCGGGCGGCGGCCCGGTGCTGTGGGGGATGTGGCGCGACCCGCGCTGATCCCGCGGCGTCTCAGGGCCTACGCGCCGGCCACGGCCACGACCACGGCCACGGCGGCCGGTCCGGCGGATCACGGCCGGACCGGCCCTCGGTGGGGCGGGCGGCGGCGGTCACGCGACAATGGGCGCATGTCCCGACGCAAGGCCCGCCCCGCCCGCCCCACCGGCTCCGCACGCACCGCCCGTACGACCGATTCCGCCTCATCCGGTCGTACGACCGGTTCCGCCTCCTCCGGCCGGCCGCGGACCGCCGCCGCGCCGGCCGTCACCGCCGACTCGCCGTGCCCGTGCGGACTGCCGGCGGCGTACGGCGCGTGCTGCGGCCGCTTCCACGCCGGGCCGGGGACCGCGCCCACCGCCGAACTGCTCATGCGCTCCCGCTACAGCGCGTTCGTCGTCCGCGACGAGCCCTATCTGCTGCGCACGTGGGCACCGGAGACCCGGCCCGCCGACGTCGACTTCGACCCGGAACTGCGGTGGACGGGGCTGGAGATCGAGGAGACCGGCGACGGCACGGCCTTCCACCAGCGCGGCACCGTCACCTTCCGGGCCCGCTTCACGCACGACGGCGCGCCGGGCGAGCTCCACGAACGCAGCCGGTTCACCCGGCACGAGGGTGCCTGGGTGTACGTGGACGGCGACTTCCTCGACTGATCCGCGGCTGCGGCAGGGCCGCGGGACCCGCCGGACCCGCCGAGCCGGCGGGGCTCACCGGCTCCGCCTCCCGGAGCGCCGCTCACCGGGCCACCGCTCCCACCGGCTCCCGCTCGCTGCGCGGCAGGCCCTGCGCCAGGTCCTCCGCGATCAGCTTCTTCGCGATGGCGTCCGTCGCCGCCCGCAGCTCGGGGCCGCTGGGCCGGCCGCGCTCCTGCTCGATGCGGTCGCTGAGCCAGTCGCCCCACGCCCTGGTGATGACGTCGGCCTCCCGCTTGCCGGCGGGGGTGTGCGACAGCAGGTTGCCGTGCCGGGTGAGGAAGCCCTCGTCGACCATCCGGTCGAAGACCGGCAGCAGCACCTCCGGCGGGACCCGCCGCCCCGCCGAGATCAGCCCCAGGCTGGCGTGGCCGACCAGCCGGGTGAACAGCTCCACCTGCATCACCGCCCACGCGCCCGCGATGTCGAGCCGGGTGTCGGAGGCGTCGACGATCCGCCGGGCGGTGTCCAGGTCGGTCCTGCGGATGATCCGGCCGACGGAGAGTTCGAGCAGCTTGGCGGAGTCGCCGGTGGCGGTGGGCGAGGCGAAGCCCTCGCCCATGTCGGGCGCGGAGGCGCGGGCCGTGTCGCGGAGCGTCACCTGCTTGAGGAACAGCGCCACGACGAAGCCCACGGCCGCCACCGGCACGGTCCACAGGAAGACGGTGTGCAGCGTGTCCGCGTAGGCCTGCACGATCGGCTCCGCCACCCGGTCGGGCAGCCCGTGGACCCCGGCCGGGCTCTGCGCGGCGCCGGGCAGGGCCGCCGGGTCCAGCCCGAGGCCCGCCGCGACCGCCGAGGCCTCGCCGACGCCCTCCGCGAGGTTGGGCTTGAGGGAGTTGGCGTAGATGGTGCCGAAGACGGCGGTGCCGAAGGAGCTGCCGAGCGTACGGAAGAAGGTGACGCCCGAGGTGGCGGTGCCGAGGTCCGCGTAGTCGACGGTGTTCTGCACGGCGATGGTGAGCACCTGCATGCACAGGCCGATGCCGACGCCGAGCACGAACATGTACAGCGACTCCAGCCACGTGCTGGTGTCCGGGCCCATCAGGGAGAGCAGGTAGAGACCGAGGCCCATCACCAGGCAGCCGAGGATCGGGAAGATCCGGTACCGGCCGGTCTTGCTGACGACGTTGCCGCTGAAGATCGACGCGATGAGCAGGCCCACGACCATCGGCAGCGTGCGGATGCCGGAGATCGTCGCCGAGTCCCCGTCCACGTACTGCAGGTACGTCGGCAGGAAGGTCATCGCCCCGAGCATCGCGAAGCCCACGACGAAGCTGAGCACCGAGCACACGGTGAAGACCGGGTTGCGGAACAGCCGCATGGGCAGCATGGGTTCGGCCGCCCGGGTCTCCACCCAGCAGAAGGCCGCGAGGGCGAGCAGCCCGCCGGCGAAGAGGCCGATGATGACGCCGGAGCCCCACGCGTACTCGTTGCCGCCCCAACTCGTCGCCAGGATCAGCGCGCTGGAGCCGACGGCGACCAGGGCGATGCCCATGTAGTCGATGACCGGCCGGCTCGCGGAACGCACGGAGGGGATCGTGCGGGCGGCCGCGATCACGACCAGGATCGCGATCGGCACGTTCACGTAGAACGCCCAGCGCCAGCTCAGATGGTCGGTGAACAGGCCGCCGAGCAGGGGTCCGATGACGGTCGAGACGCCGAACACGGCGCCGATCGCGCCCTGGTACTTGCCGCGTTCGCGCAGCGGGATCACGTCGGCGATCAGCGCCATCGAGGTGACCATCAGACCGCCGGCGCCGATGCCCTGCAGACCGCGCCACACGATGAGCAGCGTCATGTTGGTCGCGAGACCGCACAGGAACGAGCCGGTGATGAAGACGACCGCCGAGATCTGGAAGACGACCTTGCGGCCGAACAGGTCGCCGAACTTGCCGACGAGGACGGTCGCGACGGTCTCCGCCAGCAGGTACGAGGTGACCACCCAGGACATGTGGGCGGCGCCACCGAGGTCCGACACGATCGTCGGCAGGGCGGTGCCCACGATCGTCTGGTCGAGCGCGGCGAGGAGGACGCCGAGCATGATCGTGCCGAAGACGATGTTGCGACGGCGGCTGTCGAGCACCGGCGGCTCGGCGGCGGGGGGCGCGGGCGCTGCTTCGCTGGTGGTGGTCACTCTCGCAGGGTCACACCGGTGGCCGTGTCCCGCATGTGGGGTACGCCCGAACCGGTGCGGTGCGGCCGGCGGCTGTGGGACGCGGCCGGCGGGCGTGCGGTGCCGCGCCGTGCTGCGTGCTGCGCGGCCCTGCGGTCGCGTGCCCGGCGGTCGCCGCGTCAGCAGTCCGGGCGTACCGGCAGCTTCGGGTGGTGCTTGGCCAGGATCTTGTTGGCGCGGGCGAGCGCGGCCAGCGCGTGCTCCCGGTCCGCCCGGTCCTCCGCGCACAGCGGTCCCCGGAAGCGGTAGACCTCGCGCGCCGCGCAGTCGGCGTCGACCTCGGCCTGGAGCACGTGCAGCGGCAGGCAGGATCCGATCAGCGCGGCGACGCGGTCGGGGATCGGCACGGGGACGAGGGTCGAGGGCGAGGCGATCACGGTCGGTCCTTGTGGGGCTCGTGGGGCGGCGAGAGGGTTTCTCTCGTCCGTACGTACTTCCATACGTACCGGATGGGGGTGCCGGTTCGATGCAGGCCCCGTCACCGCCCGGCAACACCCGCGGCCGGCCCTCGGCGAGGCGTGCGGAAGGCCCCGCCGGTCCACCGGACGTTCCCGCAGGTGCGACCGGGTCTCCCGACCCGATCGAGCATCAGTCCGTCGAACGGCAGGACGGGAAATGACCGTTGCCGCCAAACCCGGTGTGGGGCATCTCACGTCGGCCCCGAGGCGGAACGATCTCCGTGCGGCCCGGAGGAGGACGCGGAACCACGAGCGGAGCTACGAGAGGATCTCGCCGAGCTCGTACGAGACCGGCTCCTCCAGCTGCCCGTAACCGCAGGACTCCGGCGTCCGGTCCGGGCGCCAGCGCTTGAACTGGGCCGTGTGCCGGAAGCGGTCGCCCTCCATGTGGTCGTAACCCACCTCGCAGACCCGCTCGGGCCGCAGCGCCACCCAGGACAGGTCCTTCTTCCCCGACCAGCGGCTGGGCGCGCCCGGCAGCCGCGAGGCCTCGTGCGCCGCCGCGTCCGCCCAGGCCGCCCACGGATGTCCCGTGGGCGGGTCCATGACCAGCGGGGCCAGCTCCTCGATCAGCTCGGCGCGGCGCCTGGCGGTGAAGGCCGCGCACACGCCGACGTGCTGGAGGGCGCCGCGGTCGTCGTAGAGGCCGAGCAGCAGGGAGCCGACCACGGGCCCGCTCTTGTGGAATCGGTATCCGGCCACGACGACGTCGGCCGTGCGCTCGTGCTTGATCTTGTACATGAGGCGTTCGTCCGGGCGGTACGGCAGGTCGAGGGGCTTGGCGATCACGCCGTCGAGGCCGGCGCCCTCGTACTGCTCGAACCAGCTCGCGGCCAGCTCCGCGTCCGTCGTGGCGGGTGCGACGTGGACCGGGGGAGTGACACCGGCGAGCGCCCTCTCCAGGCGCGTGCGCCGCTCGGCTAGCGGGGTGTCCAGGAAGGCCTCGTCGCCGAGGGCGAGCAGGTCGAAGGCCACGAACCGGGCGGGCGTCGTCTCCGCCAGCATCCGCACCCGCGAGTCGGCCGGGTGGATCCGCTCGGTGAGCCGGTCGAAGTCGAGCCGTCCGTCGTGCTCGATGACGATCTCGCCGTCGACGACACAGCGTTCCGGAAGGCGGCCGAGGAACGCGTCGACGAGCTCGGGGAAGTAGCGGGTCAGCGGCTTGCCCGTGCGGCTGCCGATGAAGACCTCCGCGCCGTCACGGTGCACCAGGGCGCGGAAGCCGTCCCACTTGGCCTCGTACTGCATGCCGGGCGGGATCTTCTTGACGGCCTTCGCCAGCATCGGTTTCACGGGCGGCATCACCGGCAGGTCCATGGCGCGAGTCTAGGAGTCCCGTGGTGATTCGTCCCGATATGCGCGTCATGTGAGGCCGACCTAGGCTGACCGGCATGGCAGGCAAGGCGGCAGCGGTGGAACTCGAGGTCGGCGACCGGACCGTGAAGGTGTCCAATCCGGACAAGGTGTACTTCCCCGAGACCGGTTACACCAAGCTCGACATGGTCTCCTACTACCTGGCGGTCGGCGACGGCATCACCCGCGCCCTCCGCGACCGGCCGACGACCCTGGAGCGCTATCCCGACGGCGTGACCGGCGAGTCCTTCTTCCAGAAGCGCGCGCCCAAGTACCTGCCGGACTGGATCCCCACGGCGCACATCACCTTCCCCAGCGGCCGCTCGGCCGACGAGATGTGCCCCACCGAACCGGCCGCCGTGCTGTGGGCGGCCAATCTCGGCGCCGTCACCTTCCACCCCTGGCCGGTACGCCGCGAGGACACCGACCACCCCGACGAACTGCGCCTCGACCTCGACCCCCAGCCCGGCACCGACTACGCCGACGCCGTCCGCGCCGCCCACGAACTGCGCGCCGTCCTGGACGAGCACGGGCTGCGCGGCTGGCCCAAGACCTCCGGCGGGCGGGGCCTCCACGTCTTCGTGCCGATCCTGCCCGAGTGGACCTTCACCCAGGTGAGACGGGCCGCCATCGCCTGCGGCCGGGAGCTGGAACGGCGGATGCCGGAGCGGGTCACCATCAAGTGGTGGAAGGAGGAGCGCGGCGAGCGGATCTTCCTCGACTACAACCAGACCGCCCGCGACCGCACCATCGCCTCCGCCTACTCCGTCCGTCCCCGGCCGCACGCGCCCGTCTCGGCGCCACTGCGCTGGGAGGAGGTCGACGACGCCGTGCCGCAGGACTTCGACATCCGCACGATGCCGGGCCGGTACGCCGAACTCGGGGACGTGCACGCGGACATGGACGACCAGCGCTACAGCCTGGAGTCGCTGCTCGAACTCGCCCGCCGCGACGAGGCCGACCACGGGCTCGGCGATCTGCCCTATCCGCCGGAGTACCCGAAGATGCCGGGCGAACCCAAGCGGGTGCAGCCGAGTCGGGCGAAGAAGGAGTAGCAGGCGGGGCGCCGGATGGCCGGGGGTCGCCGACCGGGCGGTGGAGGTGCGGGCGCTGCGGCGTCCGCACGGCGGCGTGGTCGCGACCAAAAACAACACGAACGGTCGTGCTAACATTTTCTCGTATCGAGGACGACCGAGGAGATCCGGCATGTTTCCGAAGGCCCTGCTGGTCCGCACGACGCTGAACACCGCCGCGTACATCGCTCCCGCCCTCGCCGGGCGGGCCGTCTTCCACCTCTTCGTCCGACCCGCCGGCCGCGCCCGCGTCAAAACCGCCGAGGAGCCGCTCATGGCCGCCGCCCGGGTCGGCCGGATACGCGTCGGCGAGAAGGAGGCGGTCACCTACGCGTGGGGAGACGGGCGACGGCCGGTGCTGCTGGTCCACGGCTGGTCCTCGCGCGCCTCGCGCCTCGCCGCCTTCGCCGAGGCACTGCTCGACCGGGGCTACAGCCCCGTCGCCTTCGACGCGCCCGGCCACGGTGACGCGCCGGGCCGGGCCGGCAACATCGTCGAGTACCGCGCGATCATCCGCCAACTGCATGCCCTGCACGGCGACTTCGACGCCGTCGTCGCCCATTCCTTCGGTGTCAGCGCGGCCCTCTTCGCGCTGCGCGACGGGGTGCGCGCCGGGCGCTTCGTCGGGATCTCGGGCGTGGGCTCGTTCGCGATGCTCACCGCCTGGTTCCAGGGCGCCTTCGGGATGGGCGACCGCGCGATGGGGGCGATGCGTCGCCATGTCGAGCGCCGGCTCGCCCCGGACGAGCCGGGCGTCTGGGAGCACCTGGAGGCCGCCTGGCGCCCCGAGGACCTCGACGCGCCCGTACTGCTCTTCCACGACGAGGCCGACGACATGGTGCCGCTCCCGCACGCGCACGTCCTCGCCGAAGCACACGCCGGGCGTGCTCGCCTGGTCGTCACCCGAGGCCTCGGTCACCGACGGATTCTGAGCGACCCTCAGATCGTCGCGCAGGCGGTCGAGTTCGTGACGGCCGAGCGACAGAAGGCGGTCGCCGCCCGCTGAAGCGCGCGGCGGACATCCTTCCCGGCCTTTCTGTCGTTCCCGTCCTGTCAGTCCTTGGGTGCCCTCAGGTCCGCCGGGGCGTCGATCTCGGCCCGTGCCCCGTCGGTCGCCTCGGCGCGCAGCCGCCGGGCGATCCCCCGCTCGGCCCGCGCGTAGGCGGAGGGGTCGCCGAGGAGCACGGACTGGGCGTTGGCCGACTCCATGAGGGCGATGATCTCGAACGCGAGCTGCGGCGCGTCGACGTCCTCGACGAAGCCGCCCGCGGCGCGGCCCTCCTCGACGGCCCGCTCCACGTACGCGACCCAGTCGCGGCGGGCCTGCGCGACGGCGTCGTGCACCGGGCCCGTCCGCGCGTCGTACTCCGCGGAGACCGCGTAGAAGAAGCAGCCGCCCTGGAACACCCGCTCGGAGGAGTACGCCAGCCAGTTCCGGCACAGCGCCCACACCAGGCCGGGGCCCGGCGGCAGGTCCGCCAGCGGCGTGACGACCTGGCGTGCGAAGACGGCGGTGGCCGCCCGGACCGTCGCGAGCTGGAGCTCCTCCTTGGAGCCGAACAGGGCGAAGACCCCGCTCTTGCTCAGCTTCAGCTCGGTGGCGATCCGTCCGAGCGACAGTCCCTCCAGGCCCTCGACGGACGCGATGTCCATCGTGCGGCCCAGGACGAGCCGCCGGGTCTGGTTGCCGCGCTCGACGCGCCCGTCCGTCTTCGTGCTGCCTGTCATGCGCCCATCGTACTGTCCGCACGATCGTGCGGACAGTTCTCGGGCCCGGTACGCGCCGGGTCCTACGCCTCCGGGACCCGCCGCTCACCGGGCGTGAGCAGCAGCACCTCCAAGGCCCTGGCACAGGCCCGTACCTGGGGAAGCAGACGGTCGAGCCGGGTGCCGGAGAGCGCCGGAGGAGCGGCCCGTACCGCCAGCGCGAAGCGCGCGCGGTCCGAGCGGTCGAGCACGGGCACCGCGAGCGTGCGCTCGCCCCGGCCCGGATCGTCGTCCAGGGCGTGGCCATGCTCCCGTACGAGCGCCGACTCGCCGTCCGGCGGGGCGGGTTCACCGTCCCCGGGCCAGGCGAGCAGGACCCTGCCGGGCGCCGTCAAGCGCAGCGGGCGCCGCAGGCCCGCCTTCGGCGTGACCGTGCCCCCCGCCACGATCACCGCGTGGGCCCCGCTGCGCAGGGCCAGGGCCGCGGTGGTGCCGGTGCGTTCGGCGAGGTCGCGCAGCTCGGGGGCGGCCAGGTGCAGTCCGCGCTGGTGGTACGACAGCCGGCCGAGCTCCGTGACGGCCGGGCCGAGCCGGTAGCGCGCGGTGCGCGCGTCCTGCTCCAGGAAACCGGCGGCGAGCAGGGTCCTGGCCAGCCGGTGCGCGGTGGACGTGGACAGACCGAGCCGGCGCGCGAGGTCGGAGGCGGTCGGGTCGGGGCCGTTGTCGTGGAAACAGTGCAGGACGTCCAGGGCCCGGCGGACGGCCTGCGCCCCCGCGGGCGAGCCGGTGGGGGCCGGCGCCGGCACGGAGGCGGACAGGGACGCGGGGGCGGGCTGGGCCTGGGTGGTCATGACCTCACGCTGCCACATGACGGGAGGGCGTCCGGCCGGGATCCGGCGCCGGAAACACACCGTTCACGAGCCCTCCCACGCCGTGGGAGGCGGTGGGGCGTCGGTGGCCCGGTCGGGCGAGGCAGGTGAGGGGGGCGAGGCCGAGGGGCGGGAGGGGAAATGGCCGAAAACGGCGGCCTGCGCGCCCCGGCGCGCCGTGTTGACGGCTTTCGCGAAGCACGTTGATCGGACGTTGATGGCGCGTTTAGGACGCCGGACCAGCCTGGTTCCCATGCAGACCGACACCATGCCCTCCGCCCCGCAGACCCTCCTGGCCGACGACCTCTCCTGGCAGCAGGACGCGCTGTGCGCCCAGGCCGGGCCGGAGTTCTTCTTCCCGGCGCCCGGCTCCTCGACCCGCGAGGCCAAGCTGCTGTGCGGGGCCTGCGAGGGGCGCGTCGCCTGCCTGGAGTACGCGCTGGCGCACGACGAGCGCTTCGGCGTGTGGGGCGGGCTCTCGGAGAAGGAGCGGATCCGGCTCAAGCGCCGCCGGGGCTGACCGCTCCGGCAGAGCCGGCCTCCCGCGCCCCGCTCAGGTGCTCCGGCAGGGCCGGAGTCCGCGCCCCGCTCGGTGCCCCGGCTCGCCCCTGGCCTCGCCCGCCGCCGCTGCCGTCGCCGCCGGCGCCCGGCCGGTTCAGCCCGCGGCCCGGGCCGCCATCCGCGCCTTGCGCGCCGCCAGCCGCTCGTCGAACTTGCGCGCCTCGCTGTCCAGGCCGTCCATGTACAGGCCCAGCTCCTCCTGGGCGCGCAGCCCGTCCGGGCCGAGGCCCTCGATCTGGAGCACCTTGAGGAAGCGGAGGACCGGCTGGAGCACGTCGTCGTGGTGGATGCGCAGGTTGTAGATCTCGCCGATCGCCATCTGGGCCGCCGCGCGCTCGAAGCCGGGCATGCCGTGGCCGGGCATCCGGAAGCCGACGACCACGTCCCGCACCGCCTGCATGGTGAGGTCCGGGGCGATCTCGAAGGCCGCTCCCAGCAGGTTGCGGTAGAAGATCATGTGCAGGTTCTCGTCCAGCGCGATGCGGGCGAGCATCCGGTCGCACACCGGGTCGCCGGACTGGTGGCCGGTGTTGCGGTGGGAGATGCGGGTGGCGAGCTCCTGGAAGGCCACGTACGCGACCGAGTGCAGCATCGAGTGCCGGTTGTCGGACTCGAATCCCTCGCTCATGTGTGCCATGCGGAAACGTTCCAGCTCGTCCGGGTCCACCGCGCGTGAGGCCAGCAGGTAGTCGCGCATGACGATGCCGTGGCGTCCCTCCTCCGCGGTCCAGCGGTGCACCCAGGTGCCCCAGGCGCCGTCCCGGCCGAAGAGGGTGGCGATCTCGTGGTGGTAGCTCGGGAGGTTGTCCTCGGTGAGCAGGTTCACCACGAGCGCGATCCGGCCGACGTCGGTGACCTTCGACTGCGAGCGGTCCCAGGCCTCGCCGTCCTCGAACAAGCCGGGGAAGTTCCGGCCGTCGGACCAGGGCACGTACTCGTGCGGCATCCAGTCCTTGGTGACCTTCAGGTGCCGCTCGAGCTCCTTCTCCACGACCTCTTCCAGGGCGTACAGGAGCCGCGCGTCGGTCCACCCTGCCGAGCTGCCGAGGTGGGGAGAAGTGAGCGTCACGGGGAACTCCTGGGGGCGGAGAAGGGCATACGGAACTACCTACGGATTCGTAGGTTACGAGACCGTAGGTTAAAGGCCCCATAAGGCGGTGGCCAAGCCCGTCTCGGCGATGTCCGGTTACGTTCGGTTATGTGACCGGGTCACGCGGCGCGTGCGAGGGGCGCGGGAGACCCAGGTCACGCGCCGGTGCGCCCCCTGCTCGGTCGCGCCGGGGTGCCCGGGCGGCTACTCAGAGCAGATGGTCGGCGGCCCCCGCCTTCACGGCGGAGATCAGGGCCCGCAGCGCCTCGACGGAGTCGGTGACGTACGCGTCGGGGGTCAGCGTCGAGCCGATGTAGGCGCGGCCCGTGCCGTCGACGCCGAAGCGGAAGCAGTTGGCGCCCTCGCTGCAGAACGCCTCGTTCCAGGTGATGTCCCGGGGTGCGGCGGAGTCGTGGGTGGCGTTCATGTGGAGGTCCCTCACAGGTCCTGGGCGATGGTGCGGATGAAGTCGCGGGAGGCGGACGGCGGCAGCGAGAGTCCGCGCAGCCGCTCCAACAGGCCGCGGTAGCGGCGCAGTTGCATGTCCGTGTCGAGCAGTATGGAGCCGTGGGAGGAGTCGAGCTGCACGGTGTCGAGCTGCGGGACGGGCGCGGACACATAGG
Source organism: Streptomyces sp. NPDC127114 (assembly GCF_042677525.1). Lineage (NCBI taxonomy): Bacteria > Bacillati > Actinomycetota > Actinomycetes > Kitasatosporales > Streptomycetaceae > Streptomyces > Streptomyces sp. NPDC127114. The sequence continues at coordinate 26,916 of NZ_JBHXTJ010000011.1, read as the reverse complement.
TGAACGACTGGCCGGCCCCGGGGAAACCGCCCGCGGTGAACGGGATGACCCGCACGGTGATCGTCTCCCGCTCCGAGCGCTCCAGGATGTGCTCCAGCTGGTCCCGCGCGACCTTCGGGCCGCCGAACCGCATGCGCAGCGCGGCCTCGTGGATCACCGCCTCGTACCGCGTCGGCCGGTCGCGGTCGAGTACGTCCTGGCGGCGCAGCCGCAGTGCCAGCCGGGCTTCCAGGTCCCGCTCCGGCAGCGAGGGCACGGCGGTGTCGAACACCGCCCGCGCGTGCTCCTCGGTCTGCAGCAGCCCGGGGATGTGCGTGGTCACCGAGGTGACCAACTCGTGCGCGTGGAACTCGAGTTCGGCGATGTCGAGCAGGGCGGGCGGCAGCAGTCCGCGGTGCTGCTCCCACCAGCCGCGGTCCCGCTCCTGGGCCATGGCGGCGAGGAGGTCGACCAGGCCGGTGTCGGGGCAGCCGTAGTTGAAGGCCAGGGTGCGGACCCGCTCGGGGGTGATGCCGAAGCGGCCGGACTCGATGTGCGGGATGCGGGTGCGGTCGACGCCCAGGAGGGCCGCGGCCTGCTGGACGGACATGCCGGACTGCTCGCGCAGCTTGCGCAGTTCCTGCCCGAGGCGCTGCTGGCGCGCGGTCGGGGTGCTCCTGGGTGGCACGCTCGATCTCCCCCTTCGGTTCCGGGTGAATCCCGGAGAAACGGCCGGAACCGCATAAGTGCCAGCGAGTACTGGCAAGTAGTAGCACTGTGCTCCGGTTCTACGCTACGGTCGGTAGCGCCAGTCTCACACGGGGCTATCGCTTTCGGCTGTGAGCACCCCCACACCACAGGAAATGTGAGCAGAACCTGATGAAGGGCGCATTGCGTTGCCTTCCGGCCGCTCGAGCCGCGGCCGGACCCGTACCTCCCGCCACCGAGAACCTCAGCTATTCGATCCTCTTACCCGGGGGCGCCTACTGCGCCGGACTCGCCCGCGAGAACGTCCGGACCCTGCTGACCCGCCACGGCCTCGCCGAACTCGTCGACACCGCCGTGCTCGCCGCCTCGGAGCTGGTCTCCGCCGCGTACCGCTTCACCCCCGACCACGAGATGATCCTGCGGGTGCGCTGGCAGTACGAGGCGCTGCGCATCGTGCTGTACGACCAGCACCCGGCACACGACACACCCGCCACCGCCGAGGAATGCCGCGACCGCCGCAGCCGCAGCATGTGGCTGCTGGCCGCGGCGGTCGAGGAGCACGGCGGCGACTGGGGCCTCGCCCCCGTCCTCACGCCGGGCGGCGGCACCAAGTCCTGGGCCTTGCTCCACCGCTAGCGGTGTGACCCCACGCGGGTGTTCACCGCCTGCGGCATCGCCGGACGAGGATCCACGTCCCCCGAGTCCTCCTCCCGAGGGACGTACGCCGACGGATCCTCCACCCGCACGGCCTCGGCCGTCGTCGGCCGCAGCTCACCGTCGAGCCGCAGCCAGCGGGTGATCCCCAGCGACTCCAGGAACGGCACGTCGTGGCTCACCACGACCAGCGCCCCCTCGTAGGCGTCGAGCGCGGAGGTCAGACTGCGCACCGACGCCAGGTCCAGGTTGTTCGTCGGCTCGTCGAGCAGCAGCAGCTGCGGAGCGGGTTCGGCGAGGAGCAGCGCGGCCAGCGTCGCGCGGAACCGCTCGCCGCCCGACAGCGTCCCCGCCGGCCGATCGGCCCGGGCGCCGCGGAACAGGAACCGGGCGAGCCGCGCCCGGATCTCGTTGACCGTGGCCCCCGGCGCGAACCGGGCGACGTTCTCCACCACGCTCCGCTCGTCGTCCAGCACGTCGAGCCGCTGCGGCAGGAAGCGCATCGGAACCCGCACCGCGGCCTCGCCCGCGACCGGCGCGAGCTCACCCGCGATCGTGCGCAGCAAGGTCGTCTTCCCGGCCCCGTTCCGGCCGAGGAGCGCCACCCGCTCCGGCCCCCGCAGCTCGAACTCCCCGCCGACCCGCGCCCCGTACGGCATCTCCAGGTCGCGCAGCAGCAGGACCTCCCGACCCGGGTGCACCGTGGTGCGCGGCAGCTCGATGCGGATCTCGTCGTCGTCCCGTACCGCCTCCACGGCCGCGTCGAGGCGCGAGCGCGCCTCGGCCAGCCGGTCGGCGTGCAGGGCGCGGTGCTTGCCCGACGACACCTCGGCCGCCGCCCGGCGGTTGTTGGCGACGATCTTCGGAACGACCTTGTTCTCGTAGCTCTTCTGCGCGTACCGCCTGCGCCGGGCCAACTTGGCGTGAGCCTCCTGGAGTTCACGCTTCTGGCGCTGGACGTCCGCCTCGGCGACCCGCACCATCCGCTCGGCGGCGTCCTGTTCGGCCGCGAGCGCGGCCCGGTAGTCCGACCAGGCACCGCCGTACCAGGTGACCTCGCCTTCCCGGAGGTCCGCGATCTGGTCGACCCGCGCCAGGAGTTCACGGTCGTGGCTGACCACGACCAGGACTCCCGACCAGGCGTCCACCGCCTCGTAGAGCCTGCGCCGCGCGTGCAGGTCCAGGTTGTTGGTCGGCTCGTCGAGCAGCAGCACGTCGGGCCGGGCGAGCAGCAGTGCGGCGAGTCGCAGCAGCACGGACTCGCCGCCCGAGATCTCGCCGATCGTGCGGTCGAGGCCGATGTGCCCGAGACCGAGCTGGTCGAGCACGGCCAGCGCCCGCTCCTCCACGTCCCAGTCGTCGCCGACCGCCGCGAAGTGCTCCTCGGCGGTGTCGCCCGACTCGATGGCGTGAAGGGCGGCCCGGGTCGTGTCGATGCCGAGGGCCTCGTCGACCCGCAGTCCGGTGTTCAGGACCAGGTTCTGCGGGAGGTACCCCACCTCGCCGGCGATGCGGACGGTGCCGGCCGAGGGCGTGAGCTCGCCGGCGATCAGCTTGAGCAGGGTCGACTTGCCGGAGCCGTTGAGACCGACCAGGCCGGTCCGGCCGGGGCCGACCGCCAGCCGGAAGTCGTCGAGGACGGCGGTCCCGTCGGGCCAGGAGAAGGACAGGGACGTACAGGTGATGAAGGTGGGGCGGGTCGCCATGGAAGCCTCCCGGGTTGCGATGCGTGGTCAGGGGCAACGCGTGAGACACCGGGACGCGGGCGGAAGCCGGATCGGTCGGAAGGGGCCGGCAAGGACGGCCGGGGAGGACCGGTACGGGGCAGCGCTCGTACGCCGAGGTCGAGGACGGCACACGCGGCGGCAAGGCGGCACGCGCGGCACGGTGTCTCGGACCTCACACGAGCAACGGCCTTCTCCGATCTGGCGACAACAGGACCGTCGACGACGTTACGACCGGGGGACGGGCGACGGCAACCGAATTACGGGTGCTCCTCCAGGAGCTGCGCCAGATCCTGGTCCCAGTCCAGGTACTGGTGCTCGCGCCCGCTCGGCACCAGGTGCTGCGAGCGCTCCAGGAAGCTCCGCAGCTCCGACGTGCGGATGTGCACCATGGCCACGCCCTCGGGAGCGTGGAACTCGACCACCGTGCGGTCGTATCCGTACGGGCGCACGCGCACGTCCCCGACGCCCGCCGGTCCGTCCACGCCCTGCGCGAGCAGCTCGCGCGCGAAGGCCCACGACACCTCGACGCCCTCCAGGGTCGCGGGCGGCGGGAAGGCCATGCTCACCGCGTACGGGTCCTCGCGGTCGTACCGCAGCGTGGCGGCGACGGACTCGGCCCGGGGCGCGGACGCGACCAGACGGGCCTGCACGGCCTGCTCGATGACGGTGGACATGGGGCCAGCCTCCTGTCGCGCGGCTACGGGCCACGTTCTCCTGCGTCTCCCCGACACCAGGAGAGACGAACGAGGAGGCGCCGACGTGCACTGCGGGGGTACGTGAGCTGCGTCACCGCATCGCGTCGTCGCTCCGCGTCACCGCTCCTCCGCGCGGTCGAAGTCGCCGCCCGCGCAGGGTCCCGAGTGGTCGCAGTACGGCTGGTTGCCGGAGGCCCCGCAGCCGCACAGCACCGCCCGGGTCTCGTGCCGTTCGCCCCGGCCGGAGCGGACCAGCAGGTCGCCGCGCATCACCAGACGCCCGTCCGGCATGCGGCGGACGGTGGTGGGGGAGTCCGGCGGCTCGGCGGCGTCGTCCGCCAGGTGGTAGCGCAGCGCACCCGAGGGGCAGCGGCGGACCACCTCGGCGACCAGGTCCGGGGCCGCCTCGTCGGGCTGCACCCACGGGCGCTTCGACACGTCGAACACGCTCGGCAGACCGTGGACGCACTCGGCCGCGTGCAGACAGCGACGCGGCTCGAAGGTGACGGTGATCCCCTCGCCGTCGTACTCCTTGAGCTTCGGCGCCTCGTCCGGGACGGGGTCGGTGGTGCGGTCCGTCATGCGACCCAGCCTAGGAAGGCGGCGGGCGGTGCGCACTCCGGCACTCTGGACGGGATCTTCGGGGTGGGCTAGCTTCCGGCGGCATGACGTCCATGGGGAAGACGAGCGAGACGCGAGAGACGAGCAGGACGCGACAGGCGCGACAGGCGCGACAGGCGGGGACGCGGAGGCCGGGCCGGCTGTGGGCGGCGGGACTCGCCGCGGGACTCGCCGGGGCGGCGCTGGCGACGGCCCTGACGGCGGCGCCGGCCGCGGCGGGGGAGCGCGTGCCCGGCGAGTGGCGGCTCACCGAGACCGGCACCGACGCCCGGTTCCGCGGGCTGGCGGCGGTCAGCCGGTCGGTGGCCTGGGCCGCCGGGTCGAAGGGGACGGTGCTGCGCACCACCGACGGCGGGAAGAGCTGGCGAAACGTCTCGCCGGCCGGCGCCGGGGAGCTGGAGTTCCGGGACGTGGAGGCCTTCGACGCCCGGCGCGCGGTGGTCCTCGCGATCGGCGAGGGCGAGGCCTCACGGGTCTACCGCACCGAGGACGGCGGCGAGACCTGGACGGAGTCCTTCCGCAACACCGACCCGCGCGCCTTCTACGACTGCATGACCTTCTTCGACCGGCGGCACGGGCTCGCGATGAGCGACCCGGTGGACGGCAGGTACCGCATCCTGTCGACCCGCGACGGCGGCCGGACCTGGGAGGTCCTGCCGGACGACGGCATGCCGGACGCGCTGCCCGGCGAGGCCGGCTTCGCGGCGAGCGGGCAGTGCCTGGTGTCGTCAGGGCCGAAGGACGTGTGGCTCGCCACCGGCGGCGGGGCCACCGGGCGGGTGCTGCACTCGGCGGACCGGGGGCTGACCTGGACCGCCACCGAGACCACCATCCCGGCGGGCGAGGGGGCCAAGGGCGTGTTCGGGCTCGCCTTCCGCGACCGCCGGCACGGCATCGCGGTCGGCGGCGACTACCGCAGGGACCAGCCCTCGCCGCGGGCGGCCGCCGTCACGGGCGACGCGGGCCGCGCGTGGACCGCGTCCGCCACTCCGCCGCCCGCCTACCGCTCGGGCGTCGCCTGGCTCCCGCACGCCAAGTCGGCCGCGCTCGCGGTCGGCCCCACCGGCACGGACCTCACCACCGACGGCGGCCGCACCTGGCGCACCGTCGACACCGGCTCGTACGACACGGTCGACTGCACCGCGGACGGCGCGTGCTGGGCCTCGGGCGAGAAGGGCCGCATCGCACGTGCCCTCCTCCACCGGCCCTGATCCGGAAGAAGCGGCCCAGGGCCTGCCCGGCGGACGAGGGCCGGGCAGGCCCTAGACGGGCAACTCGTCCCGGAACGGGGCGAGTCCGTCCACGGTCTTCGTGGCGTGGAACTCGACGATCCGGTACGCGCACACGCCCTCGACGCTGAACGGGTCGGTCGCCACGATCTCCTCGATCTCCGCGCGACCGACCCCACCGGCCAGAATCACCCCACCGTCCCGCGGCTCCTTCCGCCCGGACGCCAGAAACACCCCTTCGGCGTACCGCGCGTCCAGCCACGCGACATGAGCACCGAGCAACGCGTCGACCCGCTCCATCGGAGCGGTGTAACTCAACTCGAGTACGAACATGCCCGCCAGGCTACCGAGAGGCCGCCGCCGGGTTCGTCGTAGGGTGCCCCACCATGACGATCATCGAGGTTCCCGAGGGCTGGCCCGGCGACGAGGTGGCGGCGTTGGCCGTGCAGGAGGAGTTGCGGGGGCGGCTCGTGGTGGGGGAGGAGGGGCCCGCGGTCGGGGAGGGGAACGTGACCGGGGTCGACGTCGCCTATGACGACGAGCGGGATCTCGTCGCGGCGGCGGCCGTCGTGCTCGACGGGCGGAGTCTGGAGGTGGTGGAGGAGGCGACCGCCGTGGGGCGGGTGTCGTTTCCCTACGTGCCGGGGCTGCTGGCGTTCCGCGAGGTGCCGACCGTGCTTGCCGCGCTCGGGCGGCTCACCGCCGGGCCCGGGCTCCTCGTCTGCGACGGCTACGGGCTCGCGCACCCCCGCCGGTTCGGGCTCGCGAGTCATCTCGGGGTGCTCACGGGACTTCCGTCCATCGGCGTCGCCAAGAACCCGTTCACCTTCTCCTACGACCAACCAGGCCCCGACCGCGGCGAGTTCGGCGACCTCCTCGCCGACGGCGAGACCGTCGGCCGCGCGCTGCGCACCCGCGCCGGCGTCAAGCCGGTCTTCGTCTCGGTCGGGCACCGCGTCTCACTGGACCGGGCCTGCGCGCACACGCTGCACCTGAGCCCGCGCTACCGGCTTCCCGAGACCACCCGCCATGCCGACTCCCTGTGCCGCCGAGCCCTCCGGGAGGCGCTGAGCACGAGGCCCGAGTGATGCCTGGGACGAGTGAGTACCCGTACGGATATCGCCCCGTGACACTCGGGCGGCAGAGTGTGGGCATGACATCCCCCCGTTCCGCTCGCCCCACCCCCGCCGCCCCCATCGGCACCCTGCAGTGCGTGGTCCTCGACTGCCCCGACGTCATGGAACTCGCGAAGTTCTACCAGCGGTTGCTCGGCGGCGAGATCAACCGCCCCGACCCGCAGTGGGCGGTCGGCGACGCCTGGGCCACGCTGCACGGCGCCGGCGGCGCTCCCGTGCTCGCCTTCCAGGGAGTGGCCGACCACCGCCCGCCGGTATGGGGCTCGCCCGAGCAGCAGTTCCACATCGACGTGCGGGTCGCGGACCTCGACGAGGCCCACGAGGCGGTCGTCGCGCTCGGCGCCTGGCGCCTCGACACCGAGGGCGGCGACCGGGCCTGGCGGATCTACGCCGACCCGGCCGGCCACCCCTTCTGTCTCGTACGGCACTGAGCACCGCGGCCGCTCAGCCCGAGTGCGCCACCCGGAAGCGCAGCCCGGCCGCCACCAGCCGCTCCACCAGCGCGCCGCCCATCGCGACCGCCGTGGTGACCTGCCCGGAGGTCTTCGGCAGGTCGTCGAACGCGAGGCACAGCGCCGACTCGGCGAGCATCTTCGCCGTCTCGTCGTAGCCGGGATCACCGCCCGACACCTCGGTGAAGACGCGCCGTCCGCCGCCCTCCCCCACGAAGCGGACCGAGAACCAGCTGCGCGCCCGCCGCTCCGCGCTCGGCCCCTGCCCCGGTTCGTAACGGCCCATCAGCCACTTCCGCACCCAGGGCAGTTGGGCCGCGAGCGCGCCCGCGCCCACCACCGCGGAACCGCCGAGCGCCATCGGCAGGGTCTTCACCGAGGCGTAGTGGCGGTAGCGGAAGTCCGGTCCGTAACGCTCGAGGGCCCGCGCCGAGCGCGCCACCACCTGCGGGTCGAGAGTCGGCAGCGGCAGCGCCCAGGTGCCGGTCTCGCGGCTGAACCGCGGCCCGCCGAGCGGCGCCCGGGCCCGCCGGGTCACCAGCCGCGGCTCGTGCAGCCGCCGTTCGTGCGCGGCCCGCAGGATCTCCCGGCCGCGCCCGAACGCGGTGAGCGCCGAGGCGAAGGTGCCGCCGGAGAAGATCGCACCGGCCCGCACGAAGCCGTCGATCCGCAGCGGGACCCCTTCCGGAAGCTGCTGCACCGTGTAGTACACGCCCAGGTCGTGCGGGACCGAGTCGAAGCCGCAGGCGTGCACGAGCCGGGCGCCGGTCTCCCGGGCGCGGGCGTCGTACCGCACGTACATCCTGTCGACGAACTCCGCCTCGCCGGTCAGGTCCAGATAGTCGGTTCCGGCCTCCGCGCACGCGGCGACCAGCTCCTCCCCGTACCAGACGTAAGGGCCGACGGTGCTGGCCACCACCCGGGCGGCGCCGGCGAGTTCGCGCAGCGACTCCGGGTCGGTCGAGTCGGCGACGAGCAGCGGAAGTCCGGCGCACCGCGGCCACCGCGCGGCGAGCCGGTCACGCAGGGCGCCGAGCTTGCCGAGGCTGCGGCCGGCGAGGGCCCAGCGGCAGTCCTCCGGGGCGTGCTCGGCCAGGTACTCGGCGGTGAGTTCGCCCACGAATCCGGTCGCTCCGAAGAGGACCACGTCGTACGGCCGCACGGCCGCCCCAGTCTCCATCCAGCCCAGCCCCTCCGGTGTCGCCGCGCCACCCCCGGCGCGCATGTCGTCGGCGGACTCTAGCGGACGACAGCGCGGGCCCCGCCGCCGGGAGCTTTCCGGCGCTCGCCCGGTCCCGGTCGCCGTCCCCGCCGGTCACGCCGGTCACGCCGGGCTCGCGCGCCCGGCACTGCCTCGGCCGGACCGATCGACGAGACACCCCCTGGGGGCTTGTGCGGAGTGGAACACGTTCCTAGCATCTCCGGTGTTACATCATCACTGTCACACTCGTGGTGCTCCCACCGTCCGGTACTCCGCTGTCACCCACTCCGCTCACCCTGGGGACTCGATGACGACTCCGCGCCCGTCCCAAGGCGGCCCGCTCTCCGGTGTCCGCGTGGTCGAACTCGCCGGCATCGGCCCCGGCCCCTTCGCCGCGATGCTGCTCGCCGACCTCGGCGCCGACGTCGTGCGCGTCGACCGGCCCGGCGGCCCGGGCCTCGGTGTCGACCCCGCGTACGACCTCACCAACCGCAACAAGCGCTCCGTCCTCGTCGACCTCAAGGCCGACGGCGGCCCGGACACCGTGCTCGACCTGGTCGAACGCGCCGACATCCTCGTCGAGGGCTACCGCCCCGGCGTCGCCGAACGCCTCGGCGTCGGCCCCGAGGCCTGCCTCGCCCGCAACCCGCGGCTCGTCTACGGCCGGATGACCGGCTGGGGCCAGGACGGACCGCTCGCCCCCACCGCCGGACACGACATCGCCTACCTCGCCCTCACCGGCACCCTCGGCATGATCGGCCCCGACCCGGACGGCCCGCCCACCGTCCCCGCCAACCTCGTCGGCGACTACGCGGGCGGCTCCCTCTACCTCGTCATCGGCGTCCTCGCTGCCCTCCAGCACGCCCGCGCGCACGGCGAGGGCCAGGTCGTCGACGCCGCCATCGTCGACGGCGCCGCCCACCTCGCCACCATGATCCACGGCATGCTCGCCGCCGGCGGCTGGCAGGACCGGCGCGGAGTCAACCTGCTCGACGGCGGCTGCCCCTTCTACGGGACCTACGAGACCTCCGACGGCGGCTACATGGCCGTCGGCGCGCTGGAACAGCAGTTCTACGACGAGTTCGTCCGGCTCCTCGGCATCGAGGAGAGCGCCCCGGCCCGCCGCGACCTCGCCCGCTGGCCCGCGCTGCGCGAGGCCGTCGCCGAGCGCTTCCGCACCCGTACGAGACAGGAATGGACCGAGGTCTTCGCGGGCACCGACGCCTGCGTGGCCCCCGTCCTGTCGCTGCGCGAAGCCCCCGGCCACCCGCACCTCGCCGCCCGCGGCACCTTCGTCGAGCACGAAGGGCTCGTCCAGCCCGCGCCCGCCCCGCGGTTCTCCGCCACACCCGGCGCGGTCCGCACCGGGCCCGCGCTGCCGGGCGGCGACACCGCCGAGGTTGCTCGAGACTGGGCCGTACCGGCACTCGTAACCCCCGTATCCGACCCAGCCGCCAAGGAGCAGCAGGCATGAAGCGCCGGCTCTACACCGCCGATCACGAGGCCTTCCGCGAGACCGTCCGCACCTTCCTCGCCAAGGAGGTGCTGCCCCACTACGCGCAGTGGGAGAAGGACGGCATCGTCTCCCGCGAGGTCTGGCGGGCCGCAGGCCGGCAGGGCCTGCTGGGCCTCGCCGTCGACGAGGAGTACGGCGGCGGCGGAAACCCCGACTTCCGCTACAGCGCCGTCCTCGCCGAGGAATTCACCCGGGCCGGCGCGCCCGGCCTGGCCATCGGCCTGCACAACGACATCATCGGCCCCTACCTCACCTCGCTCGCCACCGAGGAACAGAAGCGCCGCTGGCTGCCCGGCTTCTGCAGCGGCGAGATCGTCACCGCCATCGCGATGACCGAGCCCGGCGCCGGCTCCGACCTCCAGGCCATCCGCACCACCGCCGAGGACCACGGCGACCACTGGATCCTCAACGGCTCCAAGACCTTCATCTCCAACGGGATCCTCGCCGACCTGGTGATCGTCGTCGCCCGGACCACCCCGGAGGGCGGCGCCCACGGGCTCTCCCTGCTCGTCGTCGAACGCGGCATGGCCGGCTTCGAGCGCGGCCGCAACCTCGACAAGATCGGCCAGAAGTCGCAGGACACCGCCGAGCTCTTCTTCCACGACGTCCGCGTCCCCAAGGAGAACCTGCTCGGCGATCTCAACGGGGCCTTCGTCCACCTGATGACCAACCTCGCCCAGGAACGGCTCGCCATCGCGGTCGCCGCCATCGCGGGCGCCGAGCACCTCCTGGAGCTCACCACCGCCTACGTCAAGGAGCGCGAGGCCTTCGGCCGCCCGCTGGCCAGGCTCCAGCACGTCCGCTTCGAGATCGCCGAGATGGCCACCGAATGCGCCGTCACCCGTACCTTCCTCGACCGCTGCGTCGAGGAGCACACGGACCCCGACGGCGGCGGGCTCGACGCCGTGCACGCCTCCATGGCCAAGTGGTGGTCCACCGAGCTGCAGAAGCGGGTCGCCGACCGCTGCCTGCAACTGCACGGCGGATACGGCTACATGAGCGAATTCCCGGTCGCCAGGGCCTTCACCGACGGCCGCATCCAGACCATCTACGGCGGGACGACCGAGATCATGAAGGAGATCATCGGCCGTTCCCTGCTCGCCTGACCCGCAGTTCCTCGCCCGACCCGCAGTCCCCGGCCCGACCCGCAGTCCCTCGCCCCACCCGCAGTCCCCAGCCCGACCCTCCGAGACTCGCCCGAAAGGCACCACCGTGACCACCGAAGCGTACGTCTACGACGCGATCCGCACCCCGCGCGGCCGCGGCAAGGCCAACGGCGCCCTGCACGGCACCAAGCCGATCGACCTCGTCGTCGGCCTCATCCACGAGATCCGCGCCCGCTTCCCCGGACTCGACCCGGCCGCCATCGACGACATCGTCCTCGGCGTCGTCGGCCCCGTCGGCGACCAGGGCTCCGACATCGCCCGTATCGCCGCCATCGCCGCCGGCCTGCCCGACACCGTCGCCGGCGTCCAGGAGAACCGCTTCTGTGCCTCCGGCCTCGAAGCCGTCAACCTGGCCGCCGCCAAGGTCCGCTCCGGCTGGGAGGACCTGGTCCTCGCCGGCGGCGTCGAGTCCATGTCCCGGGTGCCGATGGCCTCCGACGGCGGCGCCTGGTTCGCCGACCCGATGACCAACATCGCCACCAACTTCGCCCCCCAGGGCATCGGCGCCGACCTCATCGCCACCATCGAGGGCTTCTCGCGCCGCGACGTCGACGAGTACGCCGCCCTCTCCCAGGAGCGCGCCGCCGCGGCCTGGAAGGACGGCCGCTTCGACCGCTCCGTCGTCCCCGTCAGGGACCGCGCCGGACTCACCGTCCTCGACCACGACGAGCACATGCGCCCCGGCACCACCGCCGACTCGCTCGCCCGGCTCAAGCCCTCCTTCGCCGACATCGGCGAACTCGGCGGCTTCGACGCGGTCGCGCTGCAGAAGTACCACTGGATCGAGGAGATCGACCACGTCCACCACGCCGGCAACTCCTCCGGCATCGTCGACGGCGCCTCCCTCGTCGCCATCGGCTCCCGGGAGGTCGGCGAGCGCCACGGCCTGACGCCCCGCGCCCGGATCGTCGCCGCCGCCGTCTCCGGCTCCGAGCCCACCATCATGCTCACCGGACCGGCCCCCGCGACCCGCAAGGCGCTCGCCAAGGCCGGACTCACCATCGACGACATCGACCTGATCGAGATCAACGAGGCCTTCGCCGCCGTGGTCCTGCGCTTCGTCAAGGACATGGGCGTCTCCCTCGACAAGGTCAACGTCAACGGCGGCGCCATCGCGCTCGGCCACCCGCTCGGCGCCACCGGCGCGATGATCCTCGGCACCCTCGTCGATGAGCTGGAGCGCCAGGACAAGCGCTACGGCCTCGCGACCCTCTGTGTCGGCGGCGGCATGGGCATCGCCACGATCGTCGAGCGCGTCGAGCGCTTCTGACCGCCCGGTCCGAACCCTTCTTACGGAGAAGCATCAGCATGAGCGAGAGCACCACCATCCGCTGGGAGCAGGACGAGACCGGCGTCGTCACCCTCGTCCTGGACGACCCGAACCAGTCCGCCAACACCATGAACCAGGCCTTCCGGGCCTCGATCGTCGCGATCGCCGACCGCGCGGAGGCCGAGAAGGACTCCATCCGCGGCATCATCTACACCTCGGCGAAGAAGACCTTCTTCGCCGGCGGCGACCTCAAGGACATGATCCAGGCGGGCCCCGAGCACGCCCAGGACATCTTCGACGGCGCCATGGAGATGAAGAAGGCGCTGCGCCGCATCGAGACCCTCGGCAAGCCCGTCGTCGCCGCGATCAACGGCGCCGCGCTCGGCGGCGGTTACGAGATCGCCCTCGCCTCCCACCACCGCATCGCCCTCGACGCGCCCGGCTCCAAGATCGGCCTGCCCGAGGTCACCCTGGGCCTGCTCCCCGGCGGTGGCGGCGTCACCCGCACCGTACGCCTCATGGGCATCACCGACGCCCTGCTCAAGGTGCTGCTCCAGGGCACCCAGTACAACCCGCGGCGCGCCCTGGACAACGGCCTCGTGCACGAGCTGGCCGCGACGCGGGAGGAGATGCTCGCCAAGGCCCGCGCCTTCATCGACGCCCACCCCGAGTCCCGCCAGCCCTGGGACGTGCCCGGCCACAAGATCCCCGGCGGCACCCCGTCGAACCCCAAGTTCGCCGCCAACCTGCCGGCCTTCCCCGCCAACCTGCGCAAGCAGCTGAACGGCGCGCCCTACCCGGCCCCGCGCAACATCATGGCCGCGGCCGTCGAGGGCTCCCAGGTCGACTTCGAGACCGCGCTCACCATCGAGAGCCGCTACTTCACCGAGCTGGTCGTCGGCCAGACCGCGAAGAACATGATCCAGGCGTTCTTCTTCGACCTCCAGGCCGTCAACTCCGGCGCCAACCGCCCCCAGGGCGTCGAGCCCCGCAAGGTCCGCAGGGTCGCCGTGCTCGGCGCGGGCATGATGGGCGCCGGCATCGCGTACTCCTGCGCCCGCGCCGGCATCGAGGTGGTCCTCAAGGACGTCTCCGCCGAGGCGGCGGCCAAGGGCAAGGCGTACTCGGAGAAGCTGTGCGCCAAGGCGGTGTCGCGCGGCCGCACCACGCAGGAGAAGGCGGACGCCCTGCTCGCCCTGATCACGCCGACCGCCGACGTGGCGGACCTGGCGGGCTGCGACGCGGTCATCGAGGCGGTCTTCGAGGACACGTCGCTCAAGCACAAGGTCTTCCAGGAGATCCAGCACGTCGTCGAGCCCGACGCGCTGCTCTGCTCCAACACCTCCACCCTGCCCATCACCGTCCTCGCCGAGGGCGTGGAGCGGCAGGCCGACTTCATCGGCCTGCACTTCTTCTCGCCCGTCGACAAGATGCCGCTCGTCGAGATCATCAAGGGCGAGCGCACCGGCGACGAGGCCCTGGCCCGCGCCTTCGACCTGGTCCGCCAGATCGACAAGACGCCGATCGTCGTCAACGACTCGCGCGGCTTCTTCACCTCCCGGGTGATCGGCCACTTCATCAACGAGGGCGTCGCCATGGTCGGCGAGGGCGCCGAGCCCGCCTCCGTCGAGCAGGCCGCCGCCCAGGCCGGCTACCCGGCGAAGGTCCTCTCCCTCATGGACGAGCTGACCCTCACCCTGCCCCGCAAGATTCGCAACGAGACGCGGAAGGCCGTCGAGGAGGCCGGCGGCACCTGGATCGCGCACCCCGGCGAGATCGTCATCGACCGCATGGTCGACGAGTTCGGCCGCCCCGGCCGCAGCGGCGGCGCCGGCTTCTACGAGTACGGCGAGGACGGGAAGCGCGGCAGGCTGTGGCCGGGCCTGCGCGAGCACTTCACCAAGCCCGAGGTCGAGATCCCGTTCCGCGACATGCAGGAGCGGATGCTGTTCGCGGAGGCGCTCGACACCGTCCGCCTCCTGGAGGAGGGCGTCCTGACCTCGGTCGCGGACGCCAACATCGGCTCCATCCTGGGCATCGGCTTCCCTGCGTGGACGGGCGGCGTGCTCCAGTACATCAACGGTTACGAGGGCGGCGTCGCCGGCTTCGTGGAGCGGGCGCGCGAACTGGCGGCGACGTACGGCGAGCGGTTCAACCCGCCGGCCCTCCTGGTGGAGAAGGCGGAGCGGGGCGAGGTCTTCACGGACGCCTGAGCGGGCGGCTGGGCTGACGGCCTGGGGCGCGCCCCAGGCCGGCGCCCTGGGCCGCCGGCTTGGGTCGGAGCCCTGGGCCGGCGCCCTGGGCCGACGGGTCCGCGGACCGGACGCCTCGGCCGTCAGCGACCGGCGTCAGCGGCCGGCCGTCAGCGACTCCTGAAGGCGGTCCTCAGCTCCTCGCTGAGCGACCGCTGGAAGGCCGTGACGAGGGCCTGGACCACCATCGGCTGCATGTGCGCGGAGAGCGACTTCATTGCTGTCAGGTGGTCCGGGTCCGCGCCGCTCTCCCGGTACGGGTTCCACACCTGCTCCTGGAACAGCCGGGCCAGCTCCTGCGCCGCACTGCGGGCGTGCTCCAGGAGCACGGTCCGGGAGGCGAGGATCGTCTCGTGCTCGATGGGCACGTCGAGCAGCTCGACACCGAGCCGCAGCAGGGAGCCGTCGAGCCGGAACACGTCCGGGTCCGGCCCCTTGTCCAGCACGCCCATCGCCGCCAGCCGGTCCACGTCCCGGTCCGCGAGCGGACGCCCGGCCCGGCGCTCCAGCTCCGGCCGGGTGATCACCTCGGCGGACTCCGGCGCCCACGAGGCCACCAGGGCCCGGTGGATCGCCAGGTCCTGGGCGCTCAGATCGGCCGGCAGCTGCTCCAGATAGCGCTCGATCGCGGCGAGCGTCATGCCCTGCCGCTGCAGCTCCTCGATCAGCGCGAGCCGAGACAGATGCGCCGGCCCGTAGTGCCCGACCCGGCGCGGCCCGATGACGGGCGGCGGCAGCAGCCCCCGCGTCCCGTAGAACCGCACCGTCCGCACGGTCACCCCGGCCCGGGCGGCCAGCTCGTCCACCGTGTAGGTCGGTGTGGCCGCCTGCTCGTCGCTCGCGTGCTCCATGGTTCAACAGTATTGCTGTCTCACCAGCTCTGTAAAAGGCGTGGAGCGTTGTCAGTGGCGGCTCGTACGGTGGCGCCATGACCGGGATCGAGTACGTGCAGGGGGACGCCACCGCGCCGCGGGGGAAAGGCGTCAAGATCATCGCCCATGTCTGCAACGACCTGGGCGGCTGGGGCAAGGGCTTCGTGCTTGCCGTCTCGCGACGCTGGCCCGAGCCCGAGGCGGCCTTCCGCCGCTGGCACCGCGAGCGCGCGCGGAACGACTTCGGCCTCGGCGCGGCCCAGTTCGTCCAGGTCGAGCCGTACGTGTGGGTGGCCAACCTGGTGGGGCAGCGGGGGATCCGGACGGGGCGCAGCAGCGGAGTGCCCGTGCGGTACGAGGCGATCGACGCGGCCCTCGGGCTGCTCGCCGACCGGGCGGCGGAGCTCGGGGCCTCCGTGCACATGCCCCGGATCGGCTGCGGGCTCGCGGGCGGGAAGTGGTCGCGGGTCGAGCCGCTGATAGCCGGGCGGCTGACGGCGCGGGGGATACCGGTCACGGTGTACGACTTCGGGGGCTAGGGACGCCCGGCCTCCGGGCCTGGGGGTGCCTGGCGAACCCGGCCCCTGTTCCGCCGGACGGGCCCGCGTGCGTGTCCGGCGGGACAGGGGCCGACCCCGGGAGAAAGGGGCGCGTGGCGGACGCTAGAGTCATGCGCCTGTTCGATCAGCGGCGTAAGGCAGGGGGAGGCGCATGCAGGCGCAACTCAGGGAGACGGCCACCGAGTTGGCCCGACTCCTGTGGCGGGAGCACACCGTGTACCGCGAGCGCGACGGCGGTGTGGTGATCCGGGGCGAGCACGTGCGGCGCTGGATCAGCCTGTCGCCGACCGGGGGCAAGGACCAGGCGCGTGTCCGGGCCGGCCGGATCCTCGACGGCGGGACGACCGCTCCCGCCCGGCTCGAGGCCGTGGTGGACCTGACGTCCGGCACCGCAGAGCTGGCCGCGGTCTGCCGCCGGCTCCTCGCGGAGACCGCGGCCGACGCCGCGCCGTCGGCGGCCGGGGCGTCCCGTCCGGCGAGGAAGCCGAAGCCGGCGAAGGGCGGGCCGGCCCGTCCGCGCAAGGGGCGCCACACCGGCGTCGGCTCGTGGGTGATCCTGCTGTGCGTCGGAGGCGTCGTCGCCCTCTGGGCGTACAGCGTCTTCGGCGGCGCGTACTAGCGGCCGGTCCGGCTGTCCAGGGGTCGACGGCCCCTGGGCGCCGCCCACGTGTCCGCGCGTGCCTGGGCGCGCCCCGCCCGGCCGTGCGTGGCGGCGCCGTGGACTTCGCACGAGCCCGCGGCGCCGTCCGCTGTACGCCGTCCGGCGTCCGGCGGGGTCAGCCCGCGGAGTAGCCCGTCACGGGGTAGTGGTCGCTCAGGTTCGTGTACGTGTACGTCGTGCCCCAGCTGGACACGGTCCACGGCGCGGTCTGCTCCGGGATCACGTTGTTCGTCCAGCCCGTCGGGCGCGCGTTCCCGGCGCGGAACAGGACGTAGTCGAGGTCCTCGCGCGGGTCGTTCGGGTAGCGGTCGTGCGCGATCGAGTTGAGCGCCGTGTCGAAGGAGTACGGGTGACCGGTGCGGGCGTCCGCGCCGGCCAGGCCGGCGTCGGCCAGCATGGTGGCGTACTCCGGCGTCCGCGAGTCCACGTTCATGTCGCCCGCGACGATCACCTGCTCGTTCGCCGGGATGTTCTTGGCGTCGAGGAAGGCGTCGATGTTCTTGAACTGCCGGCTGCGCATCTGCGCCGCCTCGCCCGCCGAGCAGCCCGGGTCGGTGGACTGGGCGTGGGTGCCGACCACGTGCACCTTGGTGCCGTTGACGTCGAGGACCGTGTAGACGAAGCCCTTGTTCGAGTACCAGTCGGCGCCGCAGGCGTCCTTGTAGACGTACTGCTCCTTGCGGACGATCGGCCACTTGCTGAGGACCGTCACGCCGCCGTCCTCCGGCGTCGTGGCGGAGTAGGCGCCGCCGGTGGCGTCCCAGCCCGTCTTGGAGCGGCCCAGGACCGGGGTCTGGTACGGGTACTGGGCGGCCGCCCTGGCCTTGAGGGCATCGGAGGAGGAGTTGTCGAAGGCCTCCTGGAGCACGACCACGTCGTTGCCCTGGAAGAAGGAGGTCGTGGGGATCGTGGCGGCCCGGTGGTCCTGGCCCCAGTTCGGGTACAGCGTCTTGGAGAAGAGGAAGACGTTGTACGTCAGCACCTTCAGGTTCGGCGTCGCGGCGGTGGCCGTGGTGTCGGCGGCCGAGGCGGAGGGGGCGGCGAGCGCCAGGGTGGTGGCGGCGAGCGCGGCCGAGAGTGCGGCGCCGGACATGCGGCGGAGCGCGGTGGAACGCACGATGAACTCCCAAATGAGGGTGGGGGGTTGGACCGGGCGCCGCACATCAAATCAGTCGTGGTTACCTTCCGGTAGCCTTTGGGTGCCGTGAATCTTGCGGGGCTCGCACGAACACACCAACTCTCCGGCGCATCCCCGATATCTGCCGGAATTGAGAGTTTTGCGACCAGGTAGGATGCGCGCATGACCCTCGCGCAGAACTCGCAGATCTTCCCCACCGACCTGGGACCGCTCAACCCCGTCTGGGCCGAGCTCATCCTCGGCGCCGTCCTCTTCGGCCTGACCTTCCTGATCCTGGCCAAGGGGATCCTGCCGAAGATCAAGCGCACGCTCACCGAGCGTGAGGACGCCATCGAAGGCGGCACCGAGCGCGCCGACGACCTGCGTGCCGAGGCCAGCGCCATCCGCGAGCAGTACGAGGCCGAGCTCGCCGAGGCCCGTCACGACGCCGCGCGCATCCGCGCCCAGGCCACCGAGGAGGGCTCCCAGGCGATCGCCGCGGCCCGCGCCGAGGGCATCGCCGAGCGCGAGCGCATCCTCGCCTCCGGTCACGAGCAGATCGCCGTCGAGCGCGAGGCCGCCGAGCGCGAGCTCGCCGGTGACGTCGACGCCTGGGCCCGCTCCCTGGCCGGCCGCATCGTCGGTGAGCCGGTCGGCGCCGAGCGCGCCTGACGCACCTCGCACCACCACGCACCACCGCAGGGGCCGCGCCCCGGGCCGTCCCAGACGCCCGGGCCGCGGCCCCGCGTCGTATCCACACCGGGCGCGCCGCGGACCGGACGCCGTGCCGGCCGGGCGCCTTGCCCGGCGCGCGGGACCGGGGCAGCCTGGGAGAACGAGAGGGACACCGCGTTGACGGACCACGACGACCACGCACCGCACGCAGCACACGGACCCGCGGCACCGCACCCACCCGCCGGACCGGCGATGCCGCACGGGCCGGCGGCGTCGCACGCGCCCGCCGGACCGGAGTCCCACCGCTCACTGGCGGAACGCCGCACACCGGCGCCACACCGCTCACCGGCGCCACACCGCTCACCGGCGGCTCCGCCCGTTCCGTGCCCCGAGCCGGCCCACGGCGGGGAATCCGTGTCCGCCGCCTCCGCGGCCTCCGCCGGGCTTGCGTCCGCCGCGAGTGTCGCGGCACCCGGGCGTGCCGGAGCCTCCGTGCGCCCGGAAAGCCCGGCGCGTTCGCGGGCCGCCCGCCCCGAGCCCGTGCCGCCGCCCGTCGGCGGCGTGCTGTGGACCGTCGCCGGGGACGTCCGCGCCCTCCTCATTCTGCCCGCGGCCCTCACCATGCAGGTCGCCCACCCCGCCGTCGGCGCCGGCGTCGACGACCACTCCGTCTTCCGTACGGACCCGTGGGGCCGCGGCGAGCGCTCGCTGCGCTCTCTCCAGCTGTGGATCTACGGCGGGGAGCGGGCCGCCGAGGAGGGGCGCAGGCTGCGCGCGCTGCACAAGGAGATCCAGGGCACCGACGCCCGCGGCCGCCGCTACCACGCCCTCGACCCCTCCTACTACGCCTGGGTGCACGCCACCGGCTACCCCGTGTACCGCCACGGCCTGAGCTACCTCGCCCGCCCTCTCACCGAGGCGCAGGAACGGCAGCTCTACGCGGAGTGGCTCCAGGTCGGCCGCGTGCTCGGCATCCACGACCGCGACATGCCGCAGTCGATCGAGGAGTTCTGGCCGTACTACCGCCGGGTCCTCGACGAGGAACTGGAGGCCACCGCCGTCGTCCGCGAACTGATCGCCACCGACGCACCCGTACCCGCCCCCGACCGCGGCCCGCTGCCCGTACGGCTCGCCCTCGCCGCCCTGTGGCCGCTGCTCCGCGGCCCCTTCCTGCGCACACGGGCCTTCCTCACCGTCGGGCTCATGCCCCCGGAGGCCCGCGCGGCCATCGGCCTGGAATGGTCCCCGGACCAGGAACGCCGGCTGCGCCGCCTCGCCCGCGTCGTACGGACCGTCGTGCCCGTGCTCCCGGAACGCCTGCGCTACCTCCCGCTGGCCCGCGAGGCCCGAGCGAACGCCCGCCGCGGGGAACCGCAGCGGCGGGCCTAAGGCCGGTCCGTACGGCGGAAGGCCGCCCGGTACGCGCTCGGGCGGTGGCCCGTGTGACGGGCGAAGAGGGCGGCGAAGGTGCCCGGGTCGCGGTAGCCGACGGACGCGGCGACGGAGGCGACGGTGCGGTCGGTGGTCTCCAGGAGGTGACGGGCGCGGCGGACCCGGGAGTCCTGCAGATGCGCCAGCGGGCTGCGCCCGGTCTCCTCGGCGAAGCGGCGCAGCAGCGTGCGGGTGCTGACCCGGAAGGCGTCCGCCAGCGCGGCGAGGTCGTACCGCTCGGCGAGGTTCTGGTCGAGCCGCCGCATGACCCGCTGGGAGAAGTCGCCGCCCGGCTGGGGGAGCAGCCGCGGGTCGACGTACGGGGTCTGGGAGCTCCGGGCGTCGTCGACGAGCGCCACCCGTGCGGTGGACCTGGCCACCCGGGCGCCGCTGTGCCGGCGGATCAGGTCCAGTGCGAAGTCGTACATGGCGGTGAAGGCGGCGGTGGTCGTCACCCCGGTGTCGGTGACCACCAGATGCTCGGGCCGGACGTCGGCGCCCGGGCAGCGCCTGGCCAGCTCGTCGGCGTACAGCCAGGACGTGGTGGCCCGGCGCCGGTCGAGCAGTCCCGCCTCGGCGAGCAGGAACGCGCCGACGCAGAGGGACACGACGGCGGTGCCGGCGGCGGCCCGCGCGCGGATCTCCGCGGTCTCCGGGCGGAGCCGGGCGAGGCGCGCGTCGAGGTCCGTGCCCGGAGCCAGTTCGAAACCGGGCACGACGAGGACGTCGACCTCGCGCGGCGGACGCACGTCCAGGCTCGTGCCGCCCGAGGCGGTGACCCGGCGGCGGGGCGAGACGACCGAGACCCGATAGCCGGGCGCGTCCGGACCGGCGACGTGCGCGGCCATGGTCAACAGGTCGGGGACCCCGAAGACCTCGGAGGCGAAGCAGCCCGGGTAGGCGAGGACGCCGACCCGCAGCGCACCCGGCCCGGAGCCACGCCCCTCGCCTTCGTCCGGCTCGGCCCGCCGCAGCCCCTCCACCACGTGCCCGCACCTCCGCACCTGTGTCGCCCACCGCGTACCCGCGTACCTGCGGCACCGGCCCGTACGCCGTACCCGCCCGCGTACCTGCATACCCCGCGTACCGCGGCCCCGGCCCGTACGGCCCGTCCCGTCGTCGCGTGGCGAGATTACCCCCGGGCTCGGCGATCCAGCCCCTCACCCGACCGCCGCTCCGCGGGCACGCTGTCCCCATGACCGACGATCCGATCAGCGACTTCACCCGCCGGAGCATGACCGTGGACGGGGTGGAGAAGACGGTGTACGTGGCCGGGGCCGGGCCCGCGGTCGTGCTGCTGCCCGAGATGCCCGGCATCAGCCCCGACGTCCTGCGGCTCGCGCGCTGGGTGCGGGACGCGGGCTTCACCGTCCACGTGCCGTCCCTGTTCGGGACGGACGGCGCCTTCCCCACGGTCGAGGGCGGCCGGGAGGTCGTCCGCCGCGCCTGTGTCAGCGCCGAGTTCCGCGCCTTCGCCGGAGGCGGCACCAGTCCCGTGACGGTGTGGCTGCGCGGCCTGGCGCGTCAGGCCCACGCAGCGTGCGGCGGACCCGGAGTGGGGGCGATCGGCCTGTGCTTCACCGGCAACTTCGCCCTCACCATGGCCCTGGAGCCGGCGGTGATCGCCCCGGTGGTCAACCACCCGTCGCTGCCGCTCGACGACCCGGGCGGGCTCGAACTCGACGCCGCCGACGCGCGCGCCGTACGCGACCGGCTCGCCCGTGACGGGCTCACCGTGCTCGCCTACCGCTTCGAGGGCGACCGCTGGTGCACGGGGCAGCGGTTCGCGGCCTACCGCGCGCTGCTCGGCGACTCCTTCGACGGGCGCGTCCTCCCGGACGCCGCCGCCAATCCGGCCCCGCCGCCCTTCTTCGCCGGCCTGGTCGGCACGCCGCACAGCGTCGTCACCGCCCATCTCGTCGACGAGGCGGGCCACCCCACGGTCCGGGCCCGCGACGAGATCCTCGCCTTCCTCGCCGAACGCCTGCGCCCGCAAACCGCCTGACGGGGCATCAGGCCCCGGCGCGCAGGGCCGTCAGCGCGGCCAGGTAGTCGTCGACGAGCTCGGTCTGACGCTCGGGTGGGAAGTCCGGTGGGCTGAGCAGCGCCTGGACCACCAGTCCGAGGGCGAAGGACTGCGCGCCGGCCGCCAGGCGGCCGGGATCGCCCGGAGGGAGTTCGCCCCGCTCCTGCGCCGTCGCGATCAGCTCGGCGAGCCGGGCCCGGCCGCGGGCGTACCGGGCGGCGTGGTCCTCGCTCAGCCGCGGGTCCGCGAGCGCGGTGTCCCAGGACGAGACCCAGATCCGGTTGCTCGCGGTGGCCTCGGGCGTCAGCGGCAGGATGTCCAGGAGCGCGGCCCGTACGGCGGCGAGACCCGGCCCTCCGGCGCGGCGGGGGCGGGAGGTGGTGCGCTCGTCGAGCAGGTCGAGGGCGTGCCGGACCAGGTCGCGTTTGGCCGGAAAGTAGTGGGTCAGCAGACCGGTGGTGGCACCCAGCTCGGCGGCGACGGCGCGCAGCGTGAGCCCGCCGAAGCCCTGGGCGGCGAGCACCCGCCAGACGGCCTCGGAGACCTCGCGGCGCCGGGCCTCGTGGTCGCCCTTGGTTCGTGCCATGCTGCTACGGTAATGGTCATAACGCTTGTTGTGTGAATGGGGTCCTCATGTTCGCCCTCCCTTTGCGGGACAACGCCGAGCTCCGCCCGCTGGAGGCCTGGCACGCCGAGGAGTTCGCCGACCACCTGGACCGGGCGCGCGAGCACATCAGGCCGTGGGTCGGGCAGGCCTTCGTCACCGACGACGTCGAAGGCGCCCGGGGCACCCTCGTCCGGTACGGCGAGCGCCGGGCGGCCGACGGCGGCCGTCTCTACGGGATCTGGCTCGACGGCACCCTGATCGGCGGCGTGATGTTCACGGCCTTCGACGCCGCCGGCGGCAGCTGCGAGCTGGGCTGCTGGCTCGAACCCGCGGGCGAGGGCCACGGTCTGGTCACCCAGGCCTGCGCCGTCCTGCTCGACTGGGCCCTCGTCGAGCGCGGCCTGCACCGCGCCGAGTGGCACTGCCGGGCCGACAACGCCCGCAGCTCCGCGGTGGCCGAGCGCCTCGGCATGACGCTGGAGGGCACCCGGCGCGAGTCCTGGCCCTACGGCGGCGCCCGCCACGACAAGCAGCTGTGGGGCATCCTCGCCCGGGAGTGGCGAGCCCGCCGCACCTGAGGGGCGAGCCGGCCGCACCTGAGCGGCGAGCCCGCCGCACCTGAGCGACGAGGCCGCGGCGCGGCCACCCGAACCGCCCCGCCTCTCTTCCGACGGGAGGCGCCTCCGCCCCGCACGCAGCATGACGGAAGGCGCCTCCGTCCCGCCCGACCGCGGGACGAAGGCGCCGGTCCGTGCGCGCCACCGCGCGCCGGGCACGCGTCAGTGCGCGTCGTGCTCGTGGATCGTGTTCGTCTCCGCGATCTTCTTCCACGACTTCGGCTGCACCGGCTTCACGGCCTTCGCGCCCGGCGCCTTACGGGTGGAGGGCGCCGCCGGAGCCGCCGCGAGGCCGGCCTCCGCCGCCGTCGGCGCCGAGGGCTTCACCGGCTGGTAGAGCCAGGTGTCGAAGAGCCCGGCGAGCGGCTTGCCCGAGACCCGCTCCGCGTACTTCACGAAGTCGGACACGTGGGCGTTGCCGTACGCGTGCTCCTGCGGCCAGCCCTTGAGGATCGCGAAGAAGTCCTCGTCACCGATCTCGTTGCGCAGCGCCTGCAGCGCCAGCGCGCCCCGGTCGTACACGGCGATGTGGAACTGGTCGTCGGCGCCCGGGTCGCCCGGCTTCACCGTCCAGAACGGGTCGTCCGCCGCCCGCGTCTGGTACACGTAGTCGGCGAGCTCCTGGGCCGTGCCATCGCCCTCCTTCTCCGACCACAGCCACTGGCTGTAGCGGGCGAAGCCCTCGTTGACCCAGATGTCCTTCCAGTCGGCGACCGACACGCTGTCGCCGTACCACTGGTGGGCCAGCTCGTGCACCACGACCGAGACGTTCGCGCCGTTGGCGAACTGCCGCGGGCTGTAGAACGGCCGGGTCTGCGTCTCCAGGGCGTAGCCGCTGGTCACGTTCGGGACGTAGCCGCCGAGGGAGTTGAAGGGGTACGGGCCGAAGACCGACTCCAGCCACTCCGCGACCTCGGTGGTCCGCTCGATCGAGGCGCGCGCCGAGCCCGCGTTGTCCCCGAGGTCCTTGCTGTAGGCGTTGAGGACCGGCAGGCCGTTCGCGGTCTTGTCCGTGGTGATGTCGAACTTGCCCACCGCGAGCGTGGCGAGATACGTCGCCTGCGGCTTGTTGGAGCGCCAGTTGTAGCGCGTCCAGCCCAGCCGGGAGGACTGCGACTGCAGGACGCCGTTGCTGATCGCCTGCGTGCCGTCCGGCACCGAGACGGACACGTCGAAGGTGGCCTTGTCCAGCGGGTGGTCGTTGGAGGGGAACCACCAGACGGCCGAATCCGGCTCCTGCGCCGCCACGCCGCCGTCGGGAGTGCGGTGCCAGGCGGTCCAGCCGCCGATCTTCAGCTCCGACGGCTTGCCCGCGTAACGCACGACGACCGTGACCGGCTTGTTCTTCTCGAGCGGGACGGCCGGGGTGACCTCAAGCTCGTGGTCGCCGGACGCGGCGAACCTCGCGACGCGGCCGTTCACCCGTACCTCGCTGACCTTGAGACCCAGGTCGAGGTTGAAGCGGGAGAGGTTCTGCCTGGTGGTGGCGAGGATCGTCGCCGTGCCCTCCAGGAGGTCCGTCGCGGGCTGGTACTTCAGCCGCAGGTCGTAGTGGGAGACGTCGTAACCGCCGTTGCCGCTGGCGGGGTAGTAGGAGTCGCCGATGCCCGGCGCCCCCACCTGGAAGTCAGCCGCCGATGCCGGGATCGCCAGCAGCAGGGAGGCCGCGAGGGCGCTCGGGACGATGATTCTGCGGTGCACAGGTGCTCCCCAAGTCATAAGAAACGTAAGACGCACGGGTGGTCGTCGGTCCTTAGTTCGACACTATTCAGGCCCCCGACGGCCCGTCACGTCCAGAGCACCGCCTGTCACATGATCGCCATTCGGCCGACATGAACCGCCCGTACCGCTTGTCCGGGACGGCACTCTTTTGCACGGGAGTCGACCGGGGTACGTTCCGCCCCATGCCGATGACGACCCGCACCCTCCGCACCCCCCGGCGCGCGCTCCTGGTCACGGCGGGCGTCGCCGCCCTCGGTCTGCCGCTGCTCGCCGCGCCCACCGAGGCGGCCGGCAGCGCTCTCCCGCCGCCCGCGCCGCGCACCGGCTTCGAGGAGAGCGGCGGCGCCCGGTGGACCGGCGAGGACGAGGAGGCGGCCTTCCTCGCCGCCGTCGACCGGGCGAGCGCCCGCCTGTCCGTCCGCACCATCGGCAGCACCGCGCAGGGCCGGCCGCTGCGGCTCGCCACCCTCGGCACCGGCCCGACGACCGTGCTCCTCATCTGCACCCAGCACGGCGACGAACCCTCGGGCCGGGAGGCCTGCCTGAGCACCCTGCGCGACCTCGCGTACGACCGCGGCCAGGAGACCCGGCGCCTCCTCGCCCGCACCACCCTGCTCGTGGTGCCCACGGCCAACCCCGACGGCCGCGCGGCGAACACCCGGGGCAACAGCGACGGGGTCGACATCAACCGCGACCACCTCGCCCTGCGCACCGCCGAGGCGCGGGCGCTCGCCGCCGTGATCCGCGACCGGCGCCCCGAACTCGTCTACGACCTCCACGAGTACGGCGCCACCCCGCCCTACTACGACAAGGAGCTGCTCGCCCTCTGGCCGCGCAACCTCAACACCGACCCGGCGGTCCACGAGGAGTCCCACACCCTCTCCGAGGCGTACGTGCGCCCGGCCGCGGCACTCGCGGGCTTCAGCACCGGCATCTACGGCATCTGGACCGACCCCTTCACCGGCAAGCCGGTCAAGCAGGTCGCCGGGGACGGCCAGGAGCGCATCCTGCGCAACACCGCGGGCGTCAAGCACGCCGTCGGCCTCCTCGTGGAGACCCGCGAGGACGCCCTCGGCCGGGCCGAGGAGGACGACCCCGCCCTCAGCCACCGCCGCCGCGTCGCCACCCAACGGGCCGCCCTCAAAGGCGCGTTCGCCTACCTCGACGAACACCGGGGCCGGCTGACGGCCGCCACCGCGCACGCCCGCGTGACCGGCTTCGCCGACCGCGGTCCTGTCCTCCTCGGCGGCGCCGACAACGACCCGGCCGAACCCGCCGAGATCCTCCAGGACCCGCCGTGCGCCTACCGTCTGACGGAGGCTCAGTACGCTCAGATGGGCGACGAGCTGGACCTGCACGGGGTCGTCGTACGTGCCGCGGACGGCGGTGGCGCCCTCGTCCCGCTGCGACAGTCGCAGCGCGCCCTGGTGCCGCTGCTGCTCGACCCGCGCGCCGCGTACGGACTCACTCGCGGAGAGCCTGTGGAGAGGTGTTGAGGAGCTGGTGAGCGCCGTCGGTGACGGCCAAGGTGATGATCATTCCGGGTTAGGGTTACCAACCGGTATTGACCATACCTGAACGGGCCCATCCGGCCCGGAAGTTGGAGTGAACCATGACGAACGCGACGCCGCTGCGCCGCACCCTGTCGGCCCTGGCCGCCACGACGCTGCTGGCCGGGGGCCTGCTGCTCGGCCAGACCGCGACCGCGCCGGCCGCCCAGGCAGCCGGCCGGACGGTCACCTGCAAGCCCGCCGAGCTGCGCCAGGACGCCGCCGACCTGCGCGCCAAGGCCGCGAAGCTCGACCGCCTCGGCGAGAAGGCCGCCGCCCGCAAGGCCCGCGCCCAGGCCGCGGCCCTGGAGCAGAAGGCCAAGGCCTGCGAGGACGCGGACGACACCGCGCCCAAGCCGTTCCCGCGCTAGACGGGAAAGAGACGCGTCGGCCGTGAGCCGACGCGGCCGCACCTCGTGTGAACGCGACGCCCGCCCCGGAGCCGTACGGCCCCGGGGTGATGTTGCGGGTG
>NZ_JBHXTJ010000010.1:53528-232377 GCF_042677525.1 Streptomyces sp. NPDC127114 | reverse complement strand
GGCTTCGCCGGGGCCGGGGCGGCGGGAGCCGGAGCCGGGGCGGCCGGAGCGGGCACGGAGGCCGCGGGAGCGGCAGGCGCGGGCACGGAGGCCGCCGGAGCGGCAGGCGCGGCCTGTGCGGGGCCCGCCTGCGGCGCGGCGGGCGCGCTCGGGGTGGTCGGCGCGGCTACGGCCGGGGCGGCCGGGGTCTCCGACGCTCCGGGCTTGTAGTCGGCGAAGAAGTCCCACCAGGCACGATCGACCGAATTCGGGTCCTGGAGGTACTGCTGGTAGATCTCGTCGACGAGCCACTCGTTGGCACCGAAGGCGGCTGCGGGGCTCACGCCCTGCCCGTCTTGGTCTGCCGGGGAGCTCGGGGTACTGGGGGACTGAGACGACACGGCGGCAACCGCCCTCTTCCGCTTCGCAAGGTGATGGACAGCGGAAATAAAGGCTACGCCTCCCTGGCCGGGAGGTGCAGGCCGGGCGCTCCAACGTCGCGCAAGTCACACTTGACGAGGTGTTTCGGTGCCGTGAATGGCGGGAAACAAGCGGGGTTCCGGTTCTGTGAGGGTACGGAGAACCGTGGCTGCGGCCCTGTTGGCCGCACCCCTGACCGGATCCCACGGGTACCCGTGACGAGCGCTCGTACGAGCAGTCGTACACGTACACGCAGAACGAGAGCTTCCGGTTCGAACCCTACGTCAATGTCGCGGCTGCGGGCTCCCCGGAAGGGTGAGCTGGATCCGGCAGCCACGTGCGGATTCGGCCACTCCGATGCGGCCGCCGTGGAGATCCACCGCCCAGCGGGCGATGGCCAGGCCGAGACCGGTGCCGCCGTCGCTCCCGGGGCCCTGCTGGGCCGGGACCGTGCCGCGGTTGAACCGCTCGAAGACCTTGTGCCGCTCCGACTCCGGGATGCCGGGGCCCTCGTCCTCGACCTCCAGCACCAGCGAGTCGGGAAAGGGCCCGCGCCGCGCCCGCACCGTCACGCGCCCGTGCGGCGGCGAGTGCTTCACGGCGTTGTCGATCAGGTTCGCCATCACCTGGTGCAGCCGCTCGGCGTCCGCGTGCGCGGTCAGCTCGGGCGGCGACACGTCCAGGTGCAGATGGACGTCCGTGCGGTTGTGCAGGCCCGACGTGGAGGACAGGCCGCGCTGGGAGGCCGCGAGATTGGCCTCGCGCAGCACGCCGGACAGATACGGCCAGACCTCGAAGCGGCGTGCCTTGAGCGTGACGACACCGTTGTCGAGCCGTGACAGGTCGAGCAGGGTCTCCACGAGCCGGCCCAGCCGCTCGGTCTGCTTCAGGGCCGTCCGCATGGTCTCCGGATCGGCGTCGGAGACGCCGTCCACCACGTTCTCCAGAACGGCGCGGAGCGCGGCGATGGGCGTGCGCAGCTCGTGCGAGACGTTGGCGACCAGCTCCTTGCGGTGCCGGTCGACCGCCTCCAGGTCGTCCGCCATGCGGTTGATCGTCGAGGCGAGGTCGCCCAGCTCGTCACGGCGGTCCGCGCCGCGCACGCGCCGGCTGAAGTCGCCGCGTGAGATCGACCCGGCCACGTGGTTCATCTCGTCCAGCGGCGCGGTCAGGGACTGCGCCACGAACTGGGTGATCAGCAGGGTCGCGATCATCGCGAAGATCGTGATGTAGCGGAACTCCGTGGAGGTGCGGATGGCCACCAGCGCGAGCCCCGAGGTGAGCAGGACCGCCCCGACGACCAGAGCGCCCAGCTTGGTCTTGATCGAGATGACGATCCGGCGCCTGCCGCGGCGCTCGGGGTGCGGCCCCCGGCGGCTCACGGCGCCGGGGTCTCCAGCGCGTACCCCACCCCGTGCACCGTACGGATCCGCTCGGCCCCGATCTTCCGGCGCAGGGCCTTGATGTGGCTGTCCACGGTCCGGGTGCCGGAGGCGTCCGCCCAGTCCCACACCTCGGCGAGCAGCTGCTCACGGGAGAGCACCGCGCGCGGGGTGTTCGCCAGGCAGACCAGCAGGTCGAACTCGGTGGGCGTCAGGTGCACGTCCTCGGCCCTGACCCGGACCCGGCGCTGCGCGTGGTCGATCTCCAGCTCGCCGAGCCGCAGGATCCCGCTGCGCGGCGTGACCGCCGCGAGCGCCGCCCGCTCCACCCGGCGCAGCAGCACGTGCACCCGGGCGGCCAGCTCGCGCATCGAGAACGGCTTCGTCATGTAGTCGTCGGCGCCGACGCCGAGGCCGACCAGCATGTCCGTCTCGTCGTCCCGCGCGGTGAGCATCAGGACCGGGACGGGGCGCTGGGCCTGCACCCGGCGGCACACCTCCAGGCCGTCGAAGCCCGGCAGCATCACGTCGAGCACCATCAGGTCCGGCTGCCACGCCTCGGCGGCGTCCACGGCGGCCGGGCCGTCGGTCGCGGTCTGGACGAGGAAGCCCTCGGCCCGCAGCCGCGCGGAGATCGCCTCCACGATGGTGGCGTCGTCCTCGACGACCAGCACGCGGCGTTGGGCTCCCGGAGTCGTCGCCGCACCCTGGTTCGTGGTGTGTGTCTGCTCCATTGCCCCGCCTCGCGTCGCCGATGTCGGTGCAGCAGCCTAGAGGCACCGGCGGCGTCAAGGCTACGCAGGTGATCAGGCGGGTCGGACGGCGAGGTGGACCACGTCCGGGACGCCCCGGGCAACGGGGACCTCTTCGGTCCGTACCCCGCTGAATCCGGCATTCCGCAACGAGTCTTCGAAATCGGCGGACGGCCGCGCCGACCACACCGCGAGGATTCCGCCCGCGGCGAGCCGCGCCGCGCAGGCGGCCAAACCCTCGGCGGAGTAAAGGGATTCGTTGTCCTCGGTGACCGTCCAGTCCGGCCCGTTGTCGATGTCGAGGCAGAGGGCGTCGTAGTGGTCGGAGGTGGTGCGCAGGTACTCCACCAGGTCCGTGTGCAGGATCACGGTGCGCGGATCGGCGAGCGCCCGGCCCGAGAGCGCCGCGAGCGGCCCCTGCCGGTGCCAGTCGATGATCGCCTCCTCACGCTCGGCGACCGCGATCCGGCCCCAGCGCGGGTCGGCGGCGGCGTGCGCGAGCGAGAAGCCGACGCCGAGGCCGCCGATGAGGACGGCGGCGCCCGGCCGCCGTTCCTCGGGCAGCGCGTCCATCGCCGCGTCGACGAGCAGCCGTTCCGAACGTCCGTCGGAGGTGTCCATCAGGAAGGTGCCGTTGGCGATGATCTCGTAGTGGGTGCGGTCGTCCGCGTCCCGGCGGCGCAGGACGACTTCTCCGTACGGGCCCTGGCGGCGGTCGAGGGTGACGGGGACGGTCATGGTCGTTCACTCCGTGGCTCGATGCGTACGTGTCTGTCCCGGCCATCCTCGGAAACGCGGGAGGCCGGGACAAACGCTTATCGAGTCCTACGGGCGCGGGGCCTCGTGGGTCACGTAGTGCTCGATCCGGTTGAGCGTGCGACGGGCGTCCACGGGCGTGCCGTAGGTGCGGTCCCAGGTCACGGGCGCGACCGTGACGTGGCCCCGGTCGAGCAGCCAGGTCGAGTCGGCGTCCTCGCGGCCCTCGGCGCACTCGCCCGCACCGCTGCCGTCGAGCGGGCACAGGCCGAGCGCGATGTCGAAGGAGGTGCTGTCGCCGGACCCGTCCGCGCCCCGCTGCTCGAAGGCGTGGTAGACCACCGCGCCGTCGCCGACCCGCGTCCACACCGGGGCCTTGGCGCGCTGCCCGGCGCTGACGTCCGGGTAGTCGACCTTCAGCGCGAAGGCGGAGGTCAGCAGGCCGCGCCCGCGGAGGCCGGCCACGAAGCGGGCGCCGAACTCGGCGTGGGCGCGGTAGTTCACGCGCGGGAAGGACGTGTTGCTCGCGTCGCCCGAGGAGGAGAAGGCGACGGCGGGCACGCCCTGGTCGATCGCGGCGACGGCGGCGCCGACGGTGCCGGAGTCGTTGACGCTGGCCGAGACGTTCGGGCCGGAGTTGATGCCGGTGAGGACCAGGTCGGGCGCCCCGTCCCAGCCGACCTTCGCTCTCAGGCCGCCGCGCAGGGCGAGCTTGACGGTGTCGGCGGGCGTGGCACTCGGGGTGTCCTTGCCGCAGGGGCCCGCGGAGAGACAGACACCGAAGACCGCGCCGCCGGAGGGCGCGCCGGAGCAGTCGTCCGCGTACCCGGCGGGCAGTCCGGCGCCGGAGCGGCGCTGGACGGTGACGACCCCGCCGTTGGTGACGGCGGTGCCCTTGCCCGACTGGACCTGCCAGGGCGCCATCACGACGACGTCGGCGCCGGCGGCGCACATCGCGCGGCGCAGCTCGTAGAGGCCGAGGCCGTCGGAGTTGCTCGCCTTGGCGGCCTGCATCGAGTCGTCGTTGGAGAGGAGGACGCGCAGGCCGGCCAGGGGCTTGGCGGTCGTGGCAGGGGAAGTGTCAGTTGCCGTGGTCGGCGTCGTGGTCGCGAGCGGGGGAGTGGTCGCGTAGGCGGTGGCGCCGACGCCGGTGAGTACCGCGGCCGCCGTGGTGAGGGCGAGATACGTGCGCATGACGGGTCCCTTCAGGTGCATGACAGGTGTGGTGCCGGGCCGGGCCGGGCCGGACCGGGTACGGATGCGCTGCGGGTGCCGGGTGCCGGGTGCCGGGTGCCGGGTGCCGGGGGGCGGGCTGGCCGGGGCCGGGGCCGGAGCGGGCGCGGGCCCGCCGGTCCGCGGCTCAGAGCGTGAGGCCGTGGCCGTACGGGAAGACCGGGTCCTCGGTGTCGTTCGGGACGTCCGGGCGGGCCGCCTCCACCGCCGCCATCGAGCGCGGAAGCTCGAAGGGGAGGCGGCCCTCCGGCTTCGCCCGGCCGAAGACGACGTCGAGCAGCGCCGCGTCGCTCGCCCCGTAGTCGGCGAGGAGCGCCGCCGCGCGCTCGGCGATCTCCGGGAGGACCGCGGCGCGCTCCAGGTTGACGCAGACCACGGTGGGGACGGCCCGGAGGAGCGTGAGGACGCGCGCGAGTTCCTCCGGGGCGAAGGCCAGGCTGCCCGAGTGGAAGAAGGACTCGAAGCGGTTCGGGCGCTCCTCGTGCGGCGTGCGGAGGCGAAGGAGGGCGAGGTCGGCCTCGGACGGGTTCGCCACGACCTCGCCGTACGCCGCCGCGGCGTCCGGGTCCACGTTCTCCACGTACAGCCTCGGGCGGCCGGAGAGCGGCAGCGGGCCCGCGGTGAGCACGGTCAGCGAGCGGCGCTGGGCAGCGGCGCCCGCGGCGGTGAAGTCCGCGCGGCCGACCGTCTCCGCGGCCTCGTCGGTGAGGGGGAGCAGCGAGCCGTCGGTCTCGGTGACCGGGGTGCCGTCCGGGTTCATCGTCAGCATGGAGTGGAAGAGCTGTCCGGCCTTCTCCTCCAGGGTCATGCGCGAGAGGAGGTCGTCGACCCGCTCGGGGGCGGGGCGGGCGGGGTCCTGGTACGGGTGCATCGGGGGCTGCCTCACGTGTGCGGAGGCCGGGGGTCGGCCGCGGCGCCCACAGGCTAAGCGCGAAAACCGAGTAGGTACTAGGTTTGTGAAATGTGACCTGGGTCACGGGGCGGAGGGTCCGGATCGAGGCGGGGCTAGGGTGGCCCCATGCCGGAGAAGAACGTTCCCGCGGCCCGTAAAACCGCAGGCAGGGGCAGCTATGCCGTCGGTGACGCGCGCCGCCGGAAGATCCTCGACACCGCCGTCGAGCACTTCGGGCAGTGGGGCTTCCACGCCTCCTCGCTCGCCCGGATCGCCCATGACTGCGGGATCACCCAGGGCGGTCTGCTGCACCACTTCCGCAGCAAGGAGGACCTGCTCCTGTCGGTCCTCGCGCAGAGCGAGCAGCACGACGTCGAGCGGCTCTTCAGCACCGAGCCGGAGTCCTACGCCGCGTACCTGGACACGCTCGTCGCGCTGATCGAGGACAACACCCGCCGGCCCGGCATCGTCCGGATGTTCAACGTGCTCGTCGGCGAGTCCGGCAACGTCGGCCACCCTGCGCACGAGTACTTCAAGGAGCGCTACGCGAGGGTCCTCCGGCACACCGTCGACCTCCTGGAGACCGCGGTGAGGCGCGGTGAACTGCGCACCGGCATCGACTGCCTCGCCGTGGCCCAGGAGCAGCTCGCCGTCATGGACGGGCTCCAGATCCAGTGGGCACTGGCCCCGGACTCGATGGACATGCCGGGGCGCGTGCGGACCTTCCTGCGGCGCCAGTACGAGGAGATCACGGCGCCGTCGGCGGGTGGCCCTCCGGGAGCGCCTTGAAGACCCGCTCCAGGGCCGGTGGCCGGTCCTCGCCGTCGCGGGTGACGACGAGCCGGTAGGCGTACGTGACGTAGTACTCGAAGCCGTCCGGCGCGGGCGCACCGGTGGGGCGGTCCGGGACCCTGGCGTACGCAGGGTCCTCCAGAGCCGCGCGCAACTCGGCCACCTGGGCCTTCGTCATCCGGCCCGACGTGGGCTCCCCGGTGCCCTTGCGGAGCTCGTACGAGCCGTCGTAGCGGACGACCAGCTTGTTGCGGACACCGGCGAAGCCGCCGTTCACGACGACCTCGACCAGCACCTCCTGGGGTGCCGGACGGTCCGCCCTGGCCGGCGCGGACGCGGTGGCCGACGGGCTCGGGGCAGCCGGCACGCTCAGGCCGCCCGAGTCGTCGGGAGGCGCCGCGGGGGACCGGGCGCAGCCCGCCAGGGCGACGACCGCGGCGAGCACCGCCGCCGCCCCGTACCGCTTCGCGTACTCCATGGACCGAGCATGCCCGCTCACCCGGCGTTCGCGCAGCCGGAACGGCTCAACCGGTGCGGACGACCCCGGTGAGCGGGCCGCGGTAGTACCAGTCGAGGGAGTCGTAGAGCGCCATTCCGTCGGTGGTGGCCGACAGGACTCCGGTCTCCGCGCCCGCCTGCGCGGCCGCCGCCTCCAGGGTGCGCATCACGTTGGCGCCGAGGCCGCGGCGGCGGTGGGCCGGGTCGGTCTCGATCTGGTCGGCGACGGCGGTCGGCCCGGTCGGCGCGATCTGGCCGCGGGCGGCCAGGGTCCCGTCGGGCGCGAGGATCCGCACCCGGATCACCCCCTCGCCGGTCTCCGTGGTGCGCGCGTACCCCTCGGGCGGTGCGGGCCGGACCGACGGGTCGAGCCGCTTGGTCATCATGAAGCCGGGGTCGTCGGGGATCGTCCAGCCCTCGGTGATCCAGGGCGCCACGTCCTCGGGTGCCGCCATCACCTTCAGCCAGGCGCCGGGCTCGGTGACGGCGGCGCACAGTTTGCCCACGGACACCTCGTCCGGGTGCGGCAGCACGTGCCGGAAGACGTGCCCGGGCAGTCCCACGTCGATGCGGTAGCCCCACGGCTCGACGACGGCGGGCGGCGTGCCCCGGGACACGGTCCAGCCGCGCACCCAGGCCGAGGTAATGGCTGAGATATCCATGGAGGCATTACATCTGCTGTTCACGGCCTGCGGATAGCCGATCGCTCAGAGCGAACACGGCTCGGGGAACATTCCGCGGCGCAGGTGCATTGAGTCCACAGAGCTCAACTTGACTGCCGAAGGGGAGATCATGGCTTCTGAGTCCATGGCGTCCGCGCCGCTCACTCTGCCTGTGCTGCCGCTCGACGACGAGGTCGTGCTGCCTGGAATGGTGGTGCCGCTGGACCTGTCCGACGCGGACGTACGGGCCGCGGTCGAGGCCGCGCAGGCCGCCGCGCGCAGCGGGGCCGGCAAGCCGCGCGTGCTGCTCGTGCCGCGGGTGGACGGCACCTACGCCGGGACCGGTGTGCTCGGCACCGTCGAGCAGGTCGGCCGGCTGTCCGACGGAGACCCCGGCGCGCTGATCCGCGGCCGCGGCCGCGTCCGCATCGGCGCCGGGACGACCGGCCCCGGCGCGGCCCTGTGGGT
Organism: Streptomyces sp. NPDC127114; assembly: GCF_042677525.1. Classification (NCBI taxonomy): domain Bacteria; kingdom Bacillati; phylum Actinomycetota; class Actinomycetes; order Kitasatosporales; family Streptomycetaceae; genus Streptomyces; species Streptomyces sp. NPDC127114. Next base: position 224,543 of record NZ_JBHXTJ010000010.1, on the reverse strand, counting down.
CGAGGGCACCGTCGTCGAGGAGACCCTGCCCGACCCGCTGCCCGGCGCCGTGACCGAACTGGTCAAGGAGTACAAGGCCTTGGCCACCAGCTGGCTGAAGAAGCGGGGCGCCTGGCAGGTCGTCGACCGCGTCCAGCAGATCGACGGCGTCGGCGCCCTCGCCGACAACTCCGGCTACTCGCCCTTCCTGACCCTGGACCAGAAGGTCGAGCTCCTGGAGACCGCCGACCCGGTCGCCCGCCTCAAGCTCGCCACCGCGCAGCTGCGGGAGCACCTGGCCGAGCAGGACGTCGCCGAGACCATCGCGAAGGACGTCCAGGAGGGCGTCGACAAGCAGCAGCGTGAGTTCCTGCTCCGGCGTCAGCTGGAGGCCGTCCGCAAGGAGTTGCGCGAGCTCAACGGCGAGAGCGAGGGCGACGAGTCCGACGACTACCGGGCCCGCGTCGAGGCCGCCGACCTGCCCGAGAAGGTCCGCGAGGCGGCCCTCAAGGAGGTCGAGAAGCTGGAGCGGTCCAGCGACCAGTCGCCCGAGGGGTCGTGGATCCGCACCTGGCTCGACACGGTGCTGGAGCTTCCCTGGAACGAGCGGACCGAGGACGCGTACGACATCCAGGGCGCGAAGGCGGTCCTGGACGCCGAGCACGCGGGCCTGGAGGACGTGAAGGAGCGCATCACCGAGTTCCTGGCGGTGCGCAAGCGGCGCGCCGAGCGCGGGCTGGGCGTCGTGGGCGGCCGACGCGGCGGCGCCGTCCTCGCGCTGGTCGGCCCGCCCGGCGTCGGCAAGACCTCGCTCGGCGAGTCCGTCGCCCACGCGATGGGCCGGAAGTTCGTCCGGGTCGCCCTCGGCGGCGTCCGTGACGAGGCCGAGATCCGCGGCCACCGGCGTACGTACGTGGGCGCGCTGCCCGGCCGTGTCGTCCGCGCGATCAAGGAGGCCGGGTCGATGAACCCGGTGGTCCTGCTCGACGAGATCGACAAGGTCGGCTCCGACTACCGGGGCGACCCGGCGGCGGCGCTCCTGGAGGTCCTGGACCCGGCGCAGAACCACACCTTCCGCGACCACTACCTGGAGGTCGAACTCGACCTGAGCGACGTGGTGTTCCTCGCCACGGCGAACGTCCTGGAGGCCATCCCCGAGGCCCTGCTCGACCGCATGGAGCTGGTCCGCCTCGACGGCTACACCGAGGACGAGAAGGTCGTCATCGCCCGTGACCACCTGCTGCCCCGGCAGCTGGAGCGGGCCGGCCTGGAGAAGGACGAGGTCGTCCTGGAGGAGGCGGCGCTGCGGAAGCTGGCCGGCGAGTACACCCGGGAGGCGGGCGTCCGCACCCTGGAGCGCTCGATCGCCCGGCTGCTGCGGAAGGTGGCCGCCCAGCACGAACTGGGCGAGCGGGAGCTCCCGTTCGCCATCGGCGCGGACGACCTGCGCGGGCTCATCGGCCGTCCGCACCACGTGCCCGAGTCCGCCCAGGACCCGGCGGAGCGCCGCACCGCGGTGCCCGGCGTGGCCACCGGGCTCGCGGTGACCGGAGCCGGCGGCGACGTGCTCTTCGTCGAGGCCTCGCTGGCCGACCCGGAGACGGGTGCGGCGGGGCTGACGCTCACCGGCCAGCTGGGCGACGTGATGAAGGAGTCCGCGCAGATCGCGCTCTCCTTCCTCCGCTCGCACGGCGCGGAGCTGGAGCTGCCCGTCACCGGTCTCAAGGACCGCGGCGTGCACATCCACTTCCCGGCGGGCGCGGTCCCGAAGGACGGTCCGAGCGCGGGCATCACGATGACCACGGCTCTGGCCTCGCTGCTCTCCGGCCGGCTGGTCCGCACGGACGTCGCGATGACCGGCGAGGTCTCCCTGACCGGCCGGGTCCTGCCGATCGGCGGCCTGAAGCAGAAGCTCCTCGCGGCTCACCGCGCGGGCATCACGACGGTCGTGATCCCCAAGCGGAACGAGGCGGACCTGGACGACGTGCCGGCCGAGATCCTGGAGAAGCTGGACGTCCACCCGGTCACGGACGTCCGCCAGGTCCTGGAGCTCGCCCTCGCCCCGGCGGAGGTCGCGGTGAGCGCGGCAGCCTGACGCACCCTCGGCGCGGCGGTGGGGCGCCCTTGGTGCGGTGGGGCGCCCTCCGAGCGGCGGCGGCCCGTCCGCGGTGCTGCGGTGGGGCGGGCGCCCTTGGTGTGGTGGTGTGCCCGCCCTCCGAGCGGGGGCGGGCCGTCCGCGGTGCGGGTGTGGGCCGTCCGCGGTGCGGGTGTGGGCCGTCCGCGGTGCGGGTGTGGGGCGCCCTTCCTTTGGGAGGGCGCCCCACCGCCCTGACTCAGGCCGGGAGGGTTCGGCGCACGGCGTCGGCGACCACCGAGGCCAGGCCCGGGTCGCCGTCGTGGGCGGCGCGCTGGAGGTCGGCCCCGGTGCCCCGGGCGAGCAGCTGCGCGACGCCGCGCTCCGCCAGGTCCCGGTCGCCCGCGGCGTCCAGGGCGGGGCCGACATGGTCGAGCAGGGCCTCCAGGACCTCCGCCGCCCCGGCCGGCTGCCAGGTCAGCGGGTGCAGCAGCTCGTCCCCGAGGCCGTGCCGGCTGGCCCGCCACGCGGCCAGGCGCAGGACGGCGGTCGGCACCGGGTCGGCGTCCAGGCCGGCCCGCCAGGCCCTGGCCTCGGTCTCCACCAGGGCGCGGACGAGGACGGCGAGGAGCACACCGTCCTCGACGTGCTGGCACACGTCACCGACCCGGACCTCCACCGTCGGATAGCGCCGGGACAGCCGGGCGTCGAAGTAGACCATGTGGTCGTCGACGAGCACCTCGCTCGCCAGCATCGCCCGGGTGGTCTCCTCGTACGCCTCGACGTCGCCGTACAGCTCGCTCGGCCCGGCCATCGGCCAGCGCGACCACAGCTGGTGGCGCCAGCTCGCGTAGCCGGTGTCCCGGCCCTGCCAATAGGGCGAGTTGGCGCTGAGCGCGAGAAGCGGCGCCAGCCAGGGCCGGATCCGGTCGAGCACGCCGACGCCCTCCGCGGCCGAGGTGAGGTGGACGTGGACGTGGCAGGCGCAGGTGAGTTTGTCGTCGACGAGCCGGGCGAACCGGTCCTCGATGCGCCGGTACCGGTCGGCCGGGTTGAGCAGCGGGTCGAAACGCACCGGCGCGGTCGCGAGGGCCGCCACCGCGGCACCGGCCTCCTTCGCGGCGGCCGCGGCCGCGAGCCTGGCCTGCCGCAGCTGCTCGTCGAGCTCGGCCGAGGTGACGCAGGGCCGGGTGCCGATCTCCAGCATCTCGCAGAACAGCTCGGACTTCGCCGGCTCGGCCCGGTCGGAGCGCCGCAGCACGTCGGCGTGCCAGCCGGCGATCTCGGTGACGGTGCCGGAGAGCGGCTGCGGGACGCCGGTCTCGGGGTCGACGAGGAGCAGTTCCTCCTCGACCCCGAACGTGCGCAGCCCTTCTCCACGGTGGTAGGTCCACGGCTGCTCATGGCGCATGGAGGGCACTCCTTCACGGGCGGGGGCGGGCGGGGGTGCGCGGGACGGCCGTTCGAAAGAGCTATCCCCAAGCGTGTCCACGAGCGCGCCCGCTCTCACCCGTCCGCGCCGACATGGCGCGAAATGCCGCCCGGGGAGCTACCCGGGCGGCCACCTGAGGGGCGCCCGGTGCGGACGCCCCTGCGTGAGCCGGATGCGGTGTCAGTTCTCGCCGCGCCGCCGGGTCAGGAGGAGGCCGCCCGCGCCGAAGACGGCCAGGGCCCCGGCGCCCGCGAGGGCGAGCGGGAGCGGCGAGGAGGGGGCCTCGGCGGTGCCGGCGGACAGGGCCGGGGCCTGCTCGTCGCCGCCGTGGCCCGCGTGGCTGACCGTCGACAGGGACGCGCCCGCCGCGATCTTCGCCTCCGTCGGGGCCTGCGCCTTGACGGCCGTGGCGCCGCCGAAGGTGACGTCCGAGCAGCTGTAGAAGGCCTCGGGGCTGTCGTTGCGCTGCCAGACCATGTAGACGATGTGGCGGCCGGTGCGGGCCGGGAGGTTGCCGGTGAAGGCGTAGTAGCCGTCGGTCGCGGTGCGGGTGGTGGTGTGGACGGCGACCGGCGTGCTGTCGAGGTCGGACCACTTGAGCGGCTGGGTCGGGTCGAAGCCCGGCCTGGTGAGGTACATCGTCATGGTGCCGGAGTGCGGGGCGGTCACCCGGACCTTGAACCCGAAGGCGCCGGGGCTGACCGCGGTGGCCGGCCAGTCGGTGCGGGCCCAGTCCAGGGCGCGGTACTTCTCCCGGTTGGCCGAGCACAGCCTGCCGTCGGGGATGAGGGCCTGGTGGTTGCCGTCGGCGTTGGCGATGTTGACCTCGTTCCAGTCGTAGAGCGGCTGGGTGCCGGAGTCGGCGACGAGGTCCTTGCACACCTGGGAGTCGGGGGACTCCGGCCCCTCCGCGTAGCAGGCCGCGATCCGGCTGACCGGGTTGAACACGGCGCCGTGGGCCTGGGCGGCGGTCGGGGTGAGGGAGACGAGGGCGGCGGCGCCGGCGGCGGTCAGCGCGGTCGCGGCGGCGGCGCGGCGGGTCCGGGAGGTCGTGATGCGGGGCATGCGGGCAGCTCTCTCTCGTGCGTGGGGGAGGACGGGACGAGCAACAGGCCTGCGGCGCACGGCAGTTGCGGCTGAGGTGCGCCGCCCCGAGGGTCGCATTGGTCCATACCAATGAGCAAGGGGTGCGACGAAGAAGGCGGGCTCCCCGGAGTGCCGCCGCACCCCGGGGAGCCCGCCGCCCCACGTGTTCGTCCGTCGTGCGCCCGTCAGCCGTTCGCGAGCGCCTGGACGCGGGAGAGGTCCCCGTTGAAGTGGTTGTGGTCGCCGACCGTCGGGCCGGACGAGGTGTACTGCCACATCGTGTAGTAGCCCCAGCCGGCCGGGAGCTCGCCGACCTCGGAGGCGTAGCGGGCGATCCAGAGCGGGTGGTTGGTGGCGAAGCCCCCGTAGTTGCCGGTGCACTGCTTCCACCAGCTGGTCGCCGTGTAGATCACCGGGTAGCGGCCGGTCCGGTACTTGTACCGGTTGACGAAGTCCCAGATCCAGCTGACCATCCCGGACTGGGTCTTGCCGTAGCAGGTCGCCCCGTACGGGTTCCACTCGATGTCGAGCGCGCCGGGCAGCGTCTTGCCGTCCCGGGACCAGCCGCCGCCGTTGTTCACGAAGTAGTCGGCCTGCGCCGCGCCGGTCGTCGTGTCGGGCGTGGCGAAGTGGTACGAGCCGCGGATCATGCCCACGTTGTACGAGCCGTTGTACTGCTGCGCGAAGTAGGTGTTCTTGTAGTAGGTGCCTTCCGTCGCCTTGACGTAGGCCCACCTGACCCCGCTGTTCCACAGCGTCGACCAGGCGACGTTCCCCTGGTGGCTGGAGACGTCGACGCCCTCGGTCTGGACGGCCTGGACCGAGATGCCGCCCGGCTGCGCGCCCTGGCCGTCGTGGGCGATCACGCCCATGCCCATGTAGGCGGAGCCGCGGGCGGGTACCTGCCGGGTGCCGGGGTCCTCGGCGGCGCTTGCGGTGCCGGAGAGGGCGACGGGGAGGAGGAGGGCCAGGGCCGCGAGGGCGGCGCCGGCGAGGGACGTTCCGGATCTGTGCACACGCATTGCGTGCCTCCGAAAGGCTCGGTGGGGGAACCATGGCGGACAGGTCCTGGTGTGGACATGTCAGGCGGTGTCGCCGGTGATGACGCTACGCACGTAGACCCGTCCGGCGGAAGGGGGCCTGGGGGCTGCCGTTGGTCTACGCCTGCGAAATACTGAAGGAGCTGCGGCGATGGCCGCGGCCCGAAAGAAACTTTCAGCGAGCGGAAAGCGCGCGAGGGGTGCTGACGTGCACGGAAGCGGTACGGGGAGTGAATCCGGACCCAAGGGCGGGAGTGGTGTGGACCAGGAATTCCTCGCCCTGGAGCGGGAACTGGCGGTCTTCCTGCGCCGCGCCCGCGCCCAGTCCGGCGAGATGGCCCGCGAGGTCCATCCCGAACTGGAGCCCGCCGCCTACGGACTCTTCGTACGGCTCGACGAGGCCGGACCCCAGCGCGCCACCGACCTCGCCGGCTGGTTCGGCGTCGGCAAGGCCACGATGAGCCGCCAGCTGCGCGCTCTGGAGGACCTCGGCCTGGTCGCCCGCGATCCCGACCCCGCCGACGGCCGCGCCTCACTGGTCCGGCTCACCGAGGAGGGCCAGGGCCGCTTCCGGCACGTACGGGACGCCCGCCGCGAGCGGTACGTGCGCAAGCTCGCCGACTGGGACCGCGCGGAGGTCGCGGAACTGGCCCGGCTGCTGCACCACTTCAACGTACGGTCGGCGGAGGGCTGACCGGCCGGCCCGTCCCGGTGTCTCAGAGGACCGCATAGACCGCCGACGCGTCGTCGTGGAGCTTCCAGCGGCGCGGCACGCCCGCCCGGGCGTCCGCCGTTTCCAGGGCGCGCACCCGCCGGAGCAGGCCGTCCGGGCCCTCCTTGCCCAGGACCGCGAACAGGTCCGCCCAGTCGCCCTCGCGGAACAGCTCCACCCAGCGGGTCGCCCCGTCCGACAGCGCCGCGACCGCCCGGACCTCCGCCCTCGGGGTCGTACCCGTCACCGCGCGGGCCGCGACGGACGGATCGGCGGCGGCCGTGAAGAAGCCGCCCTCCTGGTTGCGCAGCCGGTCCGTAGCCTCCCGGGAGCGCAGGACCTCGGCCGGCACGTGGTCGAGCCGGTCGTCGAGGACCGCCCGTACCGTGCCGTCCGGGCCCTGGAGGAGCAGGGCCGCGTCGGACAGCACGAGGTGCTCCACCACGGTCGCGCCCCAGCGGGCCATGGCCACCGTCGCCTGCGGCGTGCGCACGTGAGAAAGGTCACAGGTGTCCCGGTGGACGTCCGCGGTGCGCCGGATTGCCAGCGACAGGATCCCGGGCAGGGTCAGATCGCCTCGCGAAGCGGACAGTTCGGTCAAAGCGCCCCCGAGCCGGGCGGTGAACCAGGGCACCCCGTGCACACAACCGTCGCCGCCCGGCGGAGGCGTCACCCCGTCCAGGACCACGACCACACCACCCACCCCCGAGGCGGGCAGAACTGCGGCCACCCAGTCCTCATTGGGCCGTTCGGGACTGCCGGGCAGGGACGCCGCTTCCGTACGCATGATCCACAGTCTGCCCCGCGGACGGCCCGTCTGCATGAGTCCTTCACGGCGCGTCCAGACGTCCCGATATGGCCTGTACCAAAGGGTTCTGACGGCCCCGGACGGCCGGAAGTGCCGCCTCCGGGAAGCTGCGGGCGCGCATCCTGCCAAAGCCCGCCCGGAAGATCCAACCGACGGTAAGCCCGGCGCCCCGGCGCTCACGGAGGAGAGTTGTTCCTCAACTACGGAGTGTTGTTCACTCGTTCGGGTGGCGGAGCGGCCGATGCGAGTCCCCTGACCAGAACCGCTGAAATGGTCGGAAGACACACCAGGGGTGGGGGCTCTTACATGTGACCGGTCGTCACCTCTGCTTCATGGGCGGACGAGTGAAGAATGCGAGCACCGGTGCAGAAGAAGCGGCCTCGGAGCAACAACGGCGCGCGGAGCCAGACCCCCGGTGACCCGCAGAACCCCGGGCTGCCCGCGGAGCCTTCGGCACCCGAGCCCGTGACCTCCGGCGGCCGCGCCAAGCGGGTCCGCGGCCGGCTCGTCGCCGGAGTCGCCCTGGTCGGCGTCACCGTGCTCGCCGCCGGCGCGCCCATGGTCCTCACCGCCTCCGCCGACCTCGACGAGTCCGTCAACCTGGTCGCCCTCGCCGAACTCGACCGCCAGGCCGTCACCCTCGCCCACTCGCTCTCCGACGAGCGCGACGAGGTCGTCGCCTACATCGCCGCGGGCCGCGACGAGCAGGGCGAGAGCGGCGCCGCCAAGGACAAGCGCCGGATCACCGACGCCCGCTCCGCGCGCGTCGACCGCCAGATCGACGAGATCCGCCCCGCCGCCCCCGAGGAGCTGCGCCGCGAGCTCGCCGGCGTGCCCTCCATCCGGCGCACCGCGCTCACCGGCAAGGGCAGCGCCCTGGAGGCCCACAAGGCCTACACCGACGTCATCACCAAGCTCCAGGCCCTCGCCGACCAGCTCGCCGAACACACCCCGGCCCGCGCCGCCGAGGCCGTACGGGCCCCCGCCGCCCTCGGCCGCGCCACCGAGCAGGCCTCCGCCGAACGCGGCCTGCTGCTCGCCGCGCTCGCCGTCCCGCGCCCCGAGTCGAGCGGCACCACCCACTACGACCCGGTCACCGGCACCTACGTCACCGACCGGCCCGAGGGCGCGGAGGAGGCCGACCGCGCCCGCAACGCGCTCAGCGCCGCCGCCCAGCAGGCCCGGGTCCGCGAGCTCGCCGCCCTCGCCGACTTCGACCAGGCCGCCGGAACCGAGGCGCGCGACTCCCTCGCCGCCACCGTCGCCGGCCCCGACGTGAAGAGCGCCGAGCGCCACCTGGCCCGGCTCACCGACCGGCCGGAGCTCTCCGAGTCCGAGCTCGACACCGACCAGGCCAAGCTGGACGCCGCGCTCTCCTCCCGCATCGAGCAGATGCGCGGCGTGGAGTCCTCGCTCGCCGCGCAGCGGGTCGAGCGGCTCTCCGCGCTCCGCGACGACGACGTCACCGCGCTCGAGATCCGCGTCGCCTTCCTCGGCGGCTGCCTGCTCGTCGCCGTCGGCATCGCCACCTACGTCGCCCGCAGCATGACCCGGCCGCTCGCCGTGGTCCGCATCGGCGCCGCCCGGCTCGCCGCCTCCCCCGAGCCGCAGCACGAGCAGCCGATCCGCTTCACCGGACGCAACGACGAGTTCGCCCAGGTCGTACGGTCCCTCAACACCCTCCAGGGCAAGCTGGCCGCGCTCGCCGCCCAGGTCGAGCGGCTCGACGGCGAACGCGCCGACCTGGCCGGCGCCCGTGAGGCCCTCGCCGCCGAGCTCGCCGCCCAGCGCGCCGAGCTCCAGGGGCAGAACGCCCTGCTCACCGCCGAGCTCGAGCGCCTGCGCGGCACCGTCCACCACACCTTCGTCAACCTCTCGCTGCGCAGCCTCGGCCTGGTCGAGCGCCAGCTCGGCGTCATCGAGAAGCTGGAGGAGCGCGAGCAGGACCCGGACCGGCTCGCCACCCTCTTCAAGCTGGACCACATGGCGACCGTGATGCGCCGCCACAGCGAGAACCTGCTGGTCCTGGCCGGCCACGAGCACCACCACGGCCACCCGGGCCCGGTGCCGCTGGTGGACGTGCTGCGCGCCGCCGTCAGCGAGATCGAGCGCTACGAGCGGGTCAGCATCCAGTCGCTGCCGCCGCACGCCCAGGTCGCCGGCTTCGCCGCGGACGACCTCAGCCACCTGATCGCCGAACTCCTGGAGAACGCGACCTCGTTCTCGCCGCCCGACACCCAGGTCCAGCTCTCCGGCTGGCTCCTGGAGTCCGGCGAGGTGATGCTCTCCGTGCAGGACGGCGGCATCGGCATCGCCGCGGCCCGCCTCGCCGAGCTCAACGCCCGGCTCGCCGACCCGGCGCCCACCGGCGCGGACGGCGAGGGACTCGGCATCCGGGTCACCGCGCTGCTCGCCGCGCGCCACGGCGTACGGGTGGAGCTGCGCGAGGACACCCAGGGCGGCACGACGGCCGTCGTGGTCCTGCCGCTGGCGCTGCTGCCCTCGGCCCCGCCGGCCAGCGTGCCGCCGACCGTGACGCTCGCGGCCCCGGGCGTCCAGGTGCCCGTCCTCACCCTTCCCGGCTCGGTCGCCGAGGCCAACTCCAACACGCTGCCCTCCCGCCACCGCGACCCGCTGGTCGAGGCGGCGGAGCGCGCGATCGCCGAGGCGGAGGCCGGTACCGGCGCCGAGGCGGAGCCGGCACCGACGGCGCAGGCGAGGCCGGAACCCGAGCCGGCGTACGAGGACCGGCCCGCGCCGGAGTCGGCGCGGCAGCAGGGCGAGCAGGTCGCGCGGGGCGAGCAGTTCGCACAGGGCGCGCCTGCCGAGCCCGGCGCGCACGCCGGGCAGAACGAGCATGCGGCGCAGTCCGAGGCGGCGGAGCCCGAGCAGGCCGAGTCCGTGCTCGGCGCGTCCGTGGCCGAGACCACGCTTCAGGTGCGGCTGCCCGATCCGCCGGCCGAGCCCGACGCCCACGAGCGGGCCGGCGAGGAGCCGCTCGCCGAGACCCCTGCGGCCGGGGCGCCGCAGCCCCGGCTTCAGCCCCGGACCGAGCCGGAGCCCGAGCCCGGGCCGCAGGCCGGGCAGTGGGAGCGGGTCACCGACAAGGGACTTCCCAAGCGGACGCCGCGGACGGTGCGCCAGGCCCGGACCCCCGCCGCACCGATACGCCGCGGCGGCGTGGACGCCGAGGCGCTGCGCAGGCGGCTCGGCGGCTTCCAGCGAGGAGCCGAGAACGGCCGCCGCGACGTGGCCGCCGAGATCCGCGCCGCTGAGACAGCACGGCCCGACACGAACACGGAGAACACGGGGGACACCGTCGAGGAGGCACGCAGTTGACTGCGACCGGAACATTCGGACTGAGCAGCGAGGCCCGCAACCTGCAGTGGCTGCTGGGGAACCTGGTCGAGGAGGTGCCGGGGGTCCGCTCCGTCGCCGTGGTGTCCTCGGACGGACTGCTCCTGCTCTCGTCGGACCCGGACGCCCAGACCGGGGCGCCCACGGCCGACCGTACGGACGGCCCCCGGGGCTCCAGCGCCGACCTCGCCACCATCGTCTCGGGCATCGGCAGCCTCACCGTGGGCGCCGCCCGGCTCATGGACGGCGGCGGCGTCAAGCAGACCATGGTGGCGATGGAGGAGGGCAGCGTCTTCGTCATGTCGATCAGCGACGGCTCGCTGCTCGGCGTGCACGCCACGCCCGACTGCGACATGAGCGTCATCGCGTACCACATGGCGCTGTTCGTGGGCCGGGCCGGGCACGTCCTCACCCCCGAGCTGCGCAGCGAACTGGCCAAGTCCGCCCGGTCCGTGGAGAGCGACCGGTGACCGCCGCCGTCCACGCCCACCGGCTGCCCATACGCGGGGAGGGGCGCCGCCCCTCCCGCGTCCGTCCCTACTCGCTCACCGGCGGCCGCACCCGCTTCGGCCACGTGCTCCTGGTGGAGACCTTCGTGGCCGCGCTGGAGGCGGCGCCCGAGCGAAGGGCCCTCACCGACGGAGGCCCCGCGGCGCGCGGCCTGATGCCGGAGATGCGGGCCATCGTCGAGGTCTGCCGCCGGATGCGCACGGTCGCGGAGATCTCGGCGCTCCTGACGATGCCGTTGGGGGTCGTCCGGGTGCTGCTCAGCGACCTGGCCGACCAGGGAAAGATCCGTGTGTACGGGACCGGTCACGGCACCGGCCAGCCCGACCGCGCGCTCCTCGAAAGGGTGCTGAGTGGACTCCGCCGTCTCTGACGCGACCTCGGTCGCCGAACCGCCGGCGGTCGCCGGCATCCCCGCCCAGCCCACGGCCGAGACCGCGGTGCCCGACACCGAGGAGGGCGCCCAGGACTGGCAGCTGGACCACTCGCGCGCCCCGATAGCGACCAAGGTCGTCGTCGCGGGCGGCTTCGGCGTCGGCAAGACGACCTTCGTCCGCGCGGTCTCCGAGATCACCCCGCTCCAGACCGAGGCGCTGATGACCTCGGCGAGCGAGGGCACCGACGACCTCACCGCCACGCCCGACAAGCTGACCACGACCGTCGCGATGGACTTCGGCCGGATCACGCTCGACGACGACCTGGTGCTCTACGTCTTCGGCACGCCCGGACAGCAGCGCTTCTGGTTCATGTGGGACGACCTCGTGCGCGGCGCGATCGGCGCGATCGTCATGGCCGACACGCGCCGGCTCACCGACTGCTTCCCGGCGCTCGACTACTTCGAGAGCTGCGGACTGCCGTACATCGTGGCCGTCAACCACTTCGAGGGCACCGAGCGCTTCGAGACGGAGGACGTACGGGACGCCCTGACCGTGCCCCCGCACGTGCCGATCCTGATCATGGACGCCCGCAAGCGGTACAGCGTGGTCGAGACGCTGCTCGCGATGGTCGAGCACGCCCTCGAAGCCACCCCCGAATAGCTCCTCCCCGAGCACACCCGAGCACATCCCCGAGCACACCCCCAAGGTCGCCCATGCGGAAGATACTCATAGTCGGCGCCGGTCAGTCCGGTCTCCAGCTCGCCCTCGGACTGCAGTCGAAGGGCTACGAAGTCACCCTGATGTCCAACCGCACGGCGGACGAGATCCGCGCCGGGCGGGTGATGTCCACGCAGTGCATGTTCGACACCGCGCTCCAGCACGAGCGTGACCTCGGCCTCAACTTCTGGGAGTCCCAGGCCCCGAGGATCGAGGGCCTCGGCGTCTCGGTCGCCGGCCCGGAGTCGGCCCGCGTGATCGACTGGGTCGGCCGGCTCGACGGCTACGCGCAGTCCGTCGACCAGCGGGTGAAGATGGCCGGCTGGATGGAGACCTTCGCCCAGCGCGGTGGCCAGCTGGTCATCCACGGCGCGGCCGTCGGCGACCTGGACTACTTCTCCCGCGGCTACGACCTCGTCCTGGTCGCGGCCGGCAAGGGCGAGCTGGTCTCCATGTTCGGCCGCGACGCCGCGCGTTCCCCGTACGACGAGCCGCAGCGCGCCCTGGCCGTGGCGTACGTCCACGGTCTCGGCCCGCGGCCGGAGCACCCGGAGTTCGACGCGGTGCGGTGCAACGTGGTGCCGGGCGTCGGCGAGCTCTTCGTCATGCCGACCCTCACCACCTCGGGCCGCGCCGACATCCTCTTCTGGGAGGGAATTCCGGGCGGACCGCTCGACGTCTTCAAGGGCGTCAAGGACCCGGCCGACCACCTGGCGCTCACCCTGGAGCTGATGGAGAAGTTCACGCCCTGGGAGTACGCGCGCGCCACCAAGGTCGAGCTGACCGACGCGGGCGCGACCCTGGCCGGCCGCTACGCCCCGACCGTCCGCAACCCCATCGGCCGCCTGCCCGGCGGCGGCCTGGTCCTCGGCGTCGCCGACGTGGTCGTGGCCAACGACCCGATCACCGGCCAGGGCTCCAACTCGGCGTCCAAGTGCGCGGCCGCGTACCTCGCGTCGATCGTCGAGCACGGCGACCGCCCCTTCGACGAGGACTGGATGCGGGCCACCTTCGACCGTTACTGGCAGACCGCCCGGCACGTCACCAAGTGGACCAACGCGATGCTCGCGCCGCCGCCGGAGCACGTCCTGAACCTGCTCGGCGCGGCCGGGCAGCTCCAGCCGGTCGCCGACCGGTTCGCGAACGGCTTCAACGACCCCGCGGACTTCGAGGACTTCTTCTTCGAGCCCGAGAAGACCGCCGCCTACCTGGCCTCGGTGTCCGCCGGCTGAGTCCCGTCCCCGGCCTGGGTCCCGTCCTCGGGCCGGGTCCCGCCGAAGCCCTCGTCCGCGCCGTCCGTGGCTCCCGCCGGGAGTTCGGGCGGCGCGTACGTCTTCAGGGCGCTGCCGTCCGGGTCCGGGCGGACGGCGCCGAGGAGCGGGTTGGCGGCGATCGGGGAGACCTTGACGCGGGCGCCGGGCCGGGGGGCGTGGACGACGAGCCCGTCGCCGAGGTAGAGGGCGACGTGGGTGGCCTCGGCGAAGTAGACGACCAGGTCGCCGGGGCGGAGCCGGTCCAGGGGCACGCGGGGGAGCACCGCCCACTGTTCCTCGCTGGTGCGCGGGATCTCGCGGCCGGCCGCCGCCCAGGCCTGCTGGGTGAGGCCGGAGCAGTCGTACGTGTCGGGGCCCTCCGCGCCCCACTCGTACGGCTTGCCGATCTGCCGCACCGCGAAGCGCAGCGCCTCGGCGCCGGCCCCGGAGGGCGTGCGGGGGCCGTCGAGGACGCCGGAGCCGAGGAGCTGGTTCTGGGCGCCGGCGGTCTGGGCCTTCTCCAGGGAGGCGAGGCGGGCGAGCTGGTCGGTGGTGAGCGAGGCGAGCAGCCGCTCGACCTCGCGGAGTCTCGTCCGGACCGCGTCCTTCTGCTTCTGCCGGCCGGCCAGCAGGGCCTTGCGGCGGTCGAGGGCCTTGCGGGAGGCCGTGGCGAGGGCGTCCGCCTTCTTCTCGGCGGCCTGGAGGCGGGTGACGACGCCGGCCCGTTCGCGGGCCGCGCGGGCGAGCAGATGCTCCTGGTCGAGGGCACGCCGGGGATCGGGCGCGAGCAGCAGTCCGAGGTACGGGGAGAGTTCGGAGCGCCCCTGGTACTGCTGCCGGGCCAGCCGCCCGGCCTCGTCGCGGCCGCGCGCGAGGGCGCGCCGGGCGGCGGTCAGCTCGGCGTCCGTCCTGCGGGTGTCGGCGGTCTGCTTCTTCAGCGCCTCGTCGGCGGCGTTGTAGGCCTCGGCGGCCCGCTCGGTCTCCTGGTAGAGGGTGCGGAGCCGGGTGAGCAGTCCGGAGACGGAGTCGGTGGGATCGCCGGGCGCCGCCGCTGCCGGGCCCGCGGCGAGGGTCGTCGCCATGGCGAGCACTCCCGTCAGGACTCCCGTCAGCCTCCCCGCCTTCGAGCCCGTTTTCCGCCCCGCCTTCCGCCCCGCCTTCGTCCCCGTGCGGACCGTGCGCAGCCGTCGTCCCGGCACGTCACCACCTCCACCGGGGATGATGACGGCAGGAATACTCCGATTAACGGATGATCCGGCGGGTGTTCGGCGCGCTCACTCCTTCGGAGCAGCCGGCTTCGACCACGGCCACCGGATCTCCCGGCGTTCCCGCCCGTCCGGCGCGTACACGTACACCCAGCCGCGCTGCAGCCCGAGCCGCTTGGTGTAGCCGGCCGGCTCGCGGCGGTAGGCGTACAGCATCGGGGGCCGCCCGTCGTGCGCCGGGACCGGCACCTCGTACCACTTCGGAGGATGACCGGTCGGGCCGACCAGGACGGGCAGCACCCGGCCGTCGAGGGGGCCGCCGCGGAAAGGGGTGTTCTCGCTCTTCACCCCACCAGTGTCCCCTCCGGTGGTCCCGGGGGAGTCCCGCGGGACCCAGCGGAGGCTCGCGGCAGGTGCGCGGCCTTGCTCACCACCGGGATGACGTTCCTGGCCAGCGTGCCGACCGGACCCGCCGCCCGCCCCTGGGCCAGGAGCCGGGCCACCACCTCGGCGGTCTCCGGATCGCCCGCCGCCGTGACCGTGAGCAGCGCCACCAGATGGTCGACCAGCCAGTCCCGCAGTTCGCCGGCCGGCGGCCGCTTGCCCTCGTCCACCCAGATCAGCGAGGCGGCCTCCACCGCCGCGATCCAGGTCCGCACCATCATCGACAGGCGCGGTCCGGGCCCGGTCACGCCCAGGTGGAACAGGATCTGCTCGGCCGCGGCCCGGCGCACCTCGTCGACGATCGCCGAGGTGCGCGAGGTCCCGGCGACGCTGCCGCCGCGCAGCAGGGCGGCGAACCCGGCGTCGTGCTGGTCGACGAAGGCCAGGTAGCGGTCGAGGACCCGGGCGAGGCGCTCGGTGGGCGGCCCCTCGGGCGGTTCCGCGAAGCAGTGCTCGAGCGCGTCCGCCGAGGAGCGCAGGGCCGCCTCGTACAGCTGCTGCTTCCCGCCCGGGAAGTAGCGGTAGACGAGCGGGCGCGAGACGCCCGCGGCCTCGGCGACGTCGTCGAGCGACACGTCCTCCGGCGGCCGGTGCGCGAACAGCGTCTGGGCCGCGTCGAGCAGCTGGAGCCGCCGCTCCTCGACGCTGAGCCGGCGGTACGCGGGCGTGGCGGCACTGGTCATGCCGGCAGCGTAACGCCGGGGTCGGGTCCTCAGGCCAGCAATCCGGACGACTTCCACAGCCTGCGGCCCGCACCCCGCAGCACCCCGATGTCGTCCAGGAAGTCCGTGAGCCGCCTGGCGCCGGACTGCATCACCTCGCGGCGGTGGCCGCTCGCCCGCACCTGGGCGACGGCCTCGCGGCGGTCCAGGCCCACGTTGTCGTAGACGGCGGGGTTGACGAAGCAGGTGGAGAAGACCCGGGCGGCCTCGCCGCAGCTGAGGCGGGTGAACTCCTGCTCCCAGCGCGGCGCGGTGATCATCTGGCGGCGCAGCTCCTCCCGCGCGTAACGGACGTGCCGTGCCTCCTCCACCACGTGGATCCGCGTGACGCCGCGCACCAGCGGCTGCACGCGCTCGTCCGGGAAGGTCAGCCGCTGCATCCAGTCGAGGATCTCCTCGCCGAGCAGGGTCGCCGCGAAGGAGCCCGGCGTGGTGGAGACGGTCTTCAGGACACGGCCCAGGTTGTGGTAGATCCGCGGCACCGGGTACTCGGGCGCGCCGCCGCGCCGGATCAGCCTGGCGAACATCATCGAGTGCCGGCACTCGTCGGCGATCTCGGTGAGCGCGTAGCGCACATGGCTGCTGGTGAGCGACTTGTCGTAGATGTGGCGGACCAGGAGCTGCATCAGGATGATCTCGAACCAGATCCCCAGCGAGGCCAGCGAGGCGGCCTCGTGGCGGGACAGGTCGATCCGCTGCTCCTCGGACATCCGCCGCCACAGCGGGGTGTCGTAGAGCGAGACCAGCTCCGGCGGCCAGAACCACTTGCCGTCCTCGAAGGGCGCGTCCCAGTCGAGGTCGGTCTCGGGGTCGAAGGAATGCCTGAGGGAGGACTCCAGGAGCCGCTCGGCGACCTGCTCGCGGTCGCGCAACGGGCCGAGGGCGTCCCGCAGAAGGGTGAAGTCGGGCTCGATGAGACTCGCCATGACACGTATGAGACTCCTCGTCAGTAACGTCGTCAATCCCTCGCGCACGACTTGTTGACTGTGCGTCTACCAACGTGTGAGCCTGCTGGAAACGTCGGAAGGAGTCGTCAGTGTCGACGCACGACCTCTACGCCCAGGCCCCGCAGGAGCCCGTCTGGCACGTACCGGCGAACGGCGCCGCGAGGCTCACCTGGGAATACGACGACGGCCGCGACCGTCTCCTCGCCCTCTACCAGAAGGGCAAGGACAAGCAGTGGGACGGCGCCACCCGCATCGACTGGGACCTGGAGGTCGACCCGTACGACCCGCTGGGCACCCCCGACGAGGCCATGTCCCTCTACGGCACCCGCCACTGGGCCGCACTCACCGACAAGGACAAGGGCGACCTGCGCCGGCACTACACCTCCTGGCAGTTCAGCCAGTTCCTGCACGGCGAGCAGGGCGCGATGGTCTGCGCCGCCCGGATCGTCGAGTCCGTGCCCGACCTGGACGCCAAGTTCTACTCGGCGACCCAGGTCATGGACGAGGCCCGGCACGCGGAGATCTACGGCCGCTTCCTGCACGAGAAGATCGGGCTGCTCTACCCGGTCAACGACAACCTGCAGAGCCTCCTCGGCGACACCCTGCGCGACTCCCGCTGGGACATGCCCTACCTCGGCATGCAGGTGCTCATCGAGGGCCTCGCCCTCGCCGCCTTCGGCATGATCCGGGACACCACGAACAAGCCGCTGCCCAAGCAGATCCTCGCGTACGTGATGCAGGACGAGGCCCGGCACGTGGCCTTCGGCCGCATGGCGCTGCGCGACTACTACAAACAGCTCACGGACGCCGAACTGCGCGAGCGCGAGGAGTTCGTCATCGAGGGCTGCTACCTGATGCGCGACCGGCTGCGCGGGGTGGAGGTCCTGGAGAACTTCGGCATCGCCAAGCGGGAGGCGGAGGAGCTCAGCGAACAGAGCGAGTTCCTGCACCTGTTCCGCAAGCTGCTGTTCAGCCGGATCGTGCCGTGCGTCAAGGACATCGGCCTGTGGGGCGAGCGCCTGCAGAAGGCCTATCTCGACATGGGCGTCTTCGACCTGGGCGACTCCAGCCTCGACCTGCTGATGACCCAGGACGAGGAGATCGCGGAGGCGCTGGACCGGGAGCGCTTCGCGGCGGAGGAGGCGGAGCGCGTGGCGGAGGTCGCGGAGGCCGTGGCGGAGGGCGAGGCCTCGTAGGACCGGGAAAGGGGTGAGCCCCCGGCGCCGTGTGGCGCCGGGGGCTCACCCGTCTTGTTCCGGCCGGATCAGCCGAAGGCCAGCTTGTCTCCCCAGCCCGACCCGATGACGGTCTTCACCGGGCCGTTGGTGTTGGTGGTCGACGGGTGGTAGATGGCCATGTGACCGTCGGACTTGAAGCGGGCCCAGATGTCCGGGATCCCGTCGCCGCTGATGTCCGGGATGCCGATCGCCGCGTCGACGTTGGCCTCGGTCCAGCTGGTGCCGAAGGGATCGTCCTGGCCGCCGGCGGAGTTGGCGCCCAGCATCAGCGAGTTGAGGTCGACACCGCCCGCCGCGCCCGGCTTGCCGCGGCGCAGGTACATGTTGCCGTTGTCCAGGTTCCGCCAGAGCAGGTCGGCGACGCCGTCCTTGTTCATGTCGGCCAGGTTGACGATCTCACGGCGCGCCCAGGCGTCCGGGTTCATCTGCGTCGCGGTCTGGAAGGCGCCACCGGTGTAGCCGGAGAGCACCCAGAACCCCGCCGCGTCGCGCAGCACCACGTCCGACAGCTTGTCACCCGTGATGTCACCCAGGACCTTCATCTGGGTCCAGGTGGACGGCGCGGGCGCGTTCGCCGGGAGCCGGACCTTCATCCGCTGCTCGACGTCGAAGGAGCCGTAGCCGTCGCCGGGGTACAGCCAGAAGCCGCCGTCCGGGGTGCGGGCGAACAGGTCCGTCGTGCCGTCGCCGGGGTAGACGTCCTGGTAGTGGCCGATCAGCGCGGCCTTGTTGCCGAGCGTGGAGGCGGCGTCGTACCAGTGACCCGGCGGGTTCAGGGTCGTCGTGCCGTCCTTGTTCTTCAGGTACGAGGAGGTCAGCTGGCCGTAGAGCTCGCCGCCAGGCTGGTCCGCCTCGGTGCCGACCGGCTGGCCCGGGTACGTCCGCAGCACGCCGCTGACGTCGATGACCATCAGGTCGGGAGTGCCGTCGCCGCCGGTGTCACCGGGAGCGTCCGCGTTCTCCTTCGGCGGGACGTACGTCGTGTAGTCCGTCCGGCCGCTCGGGTTGCCGAGGGTGTCGTAGGCGTACACCTGGAGGGTGTTGGGGCCGGCGTTGAGCGGCTTCAGATCGGGAACCGAGGCCACGCCGCTCGCGTCGGCGGGAATCTCCTTGGGAGACACCCCGCCCCACGAGTACTTGAACTTCACCGCGCCGGGCGACTCGAACCTGATCGGCCCGGTCTTGCCGAAGCTCACCGTCGCCCAGGTGGCGCCGCTCGGGGTCGTCCTGAGCCAGACGTCACTGGTGACCACCGGCGGCGGCGGGCCGGAGCCGTCGATCGTGACGGCGCACGGCGTGGTGCCGGGCGGGAAGTACGTGGAGACCGCCGGGGTCGGCGAGTCGGAGTCCTCCGCGCGCACGTCCCAGTAGTAGGTGGTCCCGTCCACGAGGTCGGCAGACGGGATCTCGTACTTGGCCCAGCCGCTGGTCAGGTTGGTGCCCATGACACCGGTCGTCGGCGCGGTCGTGCCCGCCTTCCAGAAGCGGAAACGCAGACCCTTCAGGTTGCCGTCGGGGTCGTAGCCCTTCGCCTTCAGGGTCAGCAGGGTCTTGCCGACGGTGCGGCCCGGGGAGCCGACGACGCAGTCGCCGCCGGGGGAGGTCTCACCGTCGGTGGGCTCGTACGGCTTGCGGTTGTACGTGGCCTCGATCGTCGCGGAGGTCGCCTTGAACTTGCGCCAGGTCTGCGTGTCGCCCTCGCTGGTGGCCCGCATGCCCAGGGTCACGGTCGAGTGGCCGTTGTCGGTCGCGTACTGGGCCGCGTCCTTGACGTTGAACGCCTCGTACTCGTCCCCGCACTGGGTCGCCGACCAGCCGTGCGCGAAGGACTTGCGCTGGAGCTCGTCGGACCAGGACGGCTGCGCGCTCCAGGTCGTGCCGGACGAGATGGGACCGGTGCGCCACAGCTGGAACTCGCGGGCCGTGCAGGACCAGGAGTGGTTGTTCAGCACCTTGAAGGTCGCGGTCTTGATCTCCGCGCCCTTGATGCTGCTCGACCAGTCCATGCGCCAGAACGAGCGGGCGGTGCCGTTGGTCTCGTTCTCGCTGCCGACACGGGCGTCGGAGGTACCGGAGTTGAAGTTGGTGCCGTTGAAGAAGCTGGTCTTCGGGTACGGCTTGTAGGCCACCGTCCAGGCGTCCCAGCCGGGGTTCAGCGCCGGGTCGACGAACAGCGGGTAGCTGACGCCCTCGCGGCCGGCCAGGCCGGTGGCGGCGAAACCGAGCTCCAGCCGGACGGCGCCGGAGTTCTCGCCCTCCAGGGCCATCGGCAGCGGCGCCGACTTCGCGCCGGGCTCGACACCCGTGAGGCCCGACAGCTTGAGGACGTCGGCCGGGCTCGCGACCGACGTGCGGTTCGGGGTGCCGACGGGCAGTTCGGGATCCCGGCCGCTGGAGTCCCAGGCGAACGGCGTGGGGATCGACGCGATCTCCTTGCCGGCCTTGTCCAGGACCTGGAGCCGGCTGGCCTCGTGGTCCTGGCGGAAGACGGCGGTGTCCGAGCGCAGCCCGTACGTGACGGACCGGAGGGCCTGCTGACGCGCGGCCTCCTGGGTCTTCACGATCAGGACGGTGGCCAGACCGCCCTCCTCGCGGGCGACCACCAGCAGGTCGACCCCGGGCAGGACCTCGGAGTAGAGGGCACGGGGGCCGTCGAGCACCGGCTCGGGCAGGGGGCCCGGCCAGGTGTACGCGACGGTGTGCCCCTTGACGTCCGCCTCGGCCAGAACCGTCTCACCGGGGTTCTCGGCACGGGCGAAGGAGCGGTCGGCGCGCGCCTTCGGAGCGTTGCCGCTCGCGAAGCGCACCGGAACAGCAGGGTTCACGGGTGCGATGCCAAGTCCCCTGGGGGCCTTGGCGGTTCGCTTGAGCGTGTTGTCAACCGGAGCCCACTCGCCCTCGGCGTTCCGTGCCCGGGTGGGCGCGGCCGTGATCCGGGTCTTGAGACTGCCGCTCGGCAGGGCCCAGGTCAGCGTGGTGGCCGTGGTGGCGGTGTCGACGAGCACCTCCTTGCCGGTGCGCAGGGCCTGGGCCATGGCGGCGGCCTCGTCACGCGGCCCGGTCGAGGCAGGCGTGGCGTCGGAGGTGCCGCCGGCGGTGACAGGGGACTTGTCGCCGGGCTGCCACCAGGGCAGCAGGGCGGCGACGAGGGCGGCCAGTACGAGGCCGAGGGTCAGCGACAGCCGCGTGCGCGTGCGCACGAACGGTCTGAGATATCGGGGCGGCGCGGTCACGGCGGTCTACTCCCGTGGGAACCAAGCGGATTGAGGACAGCACAGACAGCCCCGGTCGGCAGGCCGCGGGGCAGAAGGCGCGCACACGATCACACATGTGAAGGGCAGCGTCCACGTGTGGCGATGTTGTACATCTGTTATGCAAACGCGGAACCTGTTCGACGGACCGTCAATCAGTCCGTTTCAGGGCTTTCCTGGACCTGTATTGGTGACCATCGGG
Organism: Streptomyces sp. NPDC127114; assembly: GCF_042677525.1. Lineage (NCBI taxonomy): Bacteria > Bacillati > Actinomycetota > Actinomycetes > Kitasatosporales > Streptomycetaceae > Streptomyces > Streptomyces sp. NPDC127114. Next base: position 203,192 of record NZ_JBHXTJ010000010.1, on the reverse strand, counting down.
CGAAAGGTCCGGCCAGTCTGATAGGTCGTTGGCGGAATCGTCTGATCCGTTTCGCCCGGTGACGGAGATCACTTCGACGGCTCTCCAGCTCGCGGACCGATCTTGATATGCGCCCCGGACATGACAGAAAGTGCGCACGCACGCGCCTGGGCCAGGCGTGTGCCCTGTGGTGTTTTCGCACCTCGTCCATTGTCTGAATTGCCAGGGTGGGAGTCGACGCGCATGCGTGCTTCAGGTCCGCTGTCATGGCTGGGGCGAGGACGCCCAGCCCTGACAGAATCACAACGACGGCGACGGCGGCGAAGCCGCGCGGCGACCGTCATTCTGTTGTCCTCGACGCTGACCATCACCAGCCTCGGCGGTCAGGCGCTGGCCATCCCCGGCCCAGGCATGAGCCGCGAGGAGCAGGTCGCCAACGTCGACCTGCCGGACCTGCCGAAGGCAACGGACGTCGAGGGCGACAACACCGCGGCCACGACCCTGGCCCTGGCCGAGCAGATCCCGGTCGACCCGTACGCTCCCACCGCGACCGCGGCATGGGCCTCCGGAACCGGTAGCGCGCCGATCGCGGCGACCGACGCACCCGGCACCATGAAGACGGTCCAAACCGACTCGACCGTCCTGCCGGTCGCCATCGGCGTTCCCGAGGGCGGTGACGCCGCCGCCCTCGCCGGCACCTGGACCGTGGGCGTGGCCCCTGAGACGATCTCGCAGACTGCGGGCGTCTCCGGCGTCGTCATGAAGCTCACCCCGCCGGCCACGGTCGACCCGAACGCCGAAGTGGCGCTCAGCGTCGACACCACGGGCTTCGCCGACCTTTACGGGCCGCAGGCCGCCGACCGCTTCGGTCTGATGCTGCTGCCCGAGTGCGTCTACTCCACCCCCACCGAGGGTGACTGCGCCGACAGCGGCGGTACGCAGCCGATGTCCGGCCCCGACGGGGCCAAGGACGTCAAGAACGGCAAGAAGAACTTCCAGCGGCTGCCCAGCAAGGTGGAGACGGTGGCGGCCAAGGACGCGCCGTTCCGGTCCACGGCCGCCAAGAACGCCAAGACCCGCAAGATCGTCACGGGTACCGTCCCGGTCTCCAGCCTCCTCGGTGAGGGCTTCGTCCCCTCCGGGGCGAAGAAGGCCTCCTACCGGGACGGGGTCCAGCCGGTCGCCAACGCGACGGGCGGCGCCTCGCTCGGCATGCTCGACACGGGCTCCTCGGTGTCGGGCGACTTCACCGCCTCGCCGCTGCTGTCCTCCGGCTCCTGGTCCTCCGGCTCCTCCTCGGGCGCCTTCACCTACTCGTACCAGGTACAGGTCCCGGAGACCGCCGGCGGTCTGATGCCGAAGGTCGCCCTGTCGTACTCCTCGCAGACCGTCGACGGCCGCACCTCGTCGTCCAACAACCAGGCCTCCTGGGTCGGTGACGGCTGGGACTACAACCCGGGCTCCATCACCCGGTCGTACGCCAACTGCCGCGAGGACTCCAAGAAGGCCGGCTCCAACAACTCCACGCACCGCACCGCGGACCTGTGCTGGGGCTCGAACAACGCCACCCTCTCGCTCGGCGGCATGACCACCGAACTGGTGTGGGACGAGACCAAGAGCCAGTGGTTCACCGCCAACGGCGACGGGTCCAAGGTCGAGCGGATCATCAACACGGACCGTGCCAACGGCGCCAGGTTCAACGAGTACTGGGTCGTCACCACCAAGGACGGGACCAAGTACCACTTCGGCATGAACAAGCTGCCGGGCTGGTCCGACAAGGGCACCGCCGACAAGGCGGACGACGACCCGTACACCGACTCGGTCCTGACCGTCCCGGTGTACGGCAACCACTCGGGTGAGGACTGCTACAAGGGTCCGACCACCACCGACTGGACCAACTCCTTCTGCACCCAGGCCTGGCGCTGGGGCCTCGACTACGTCGAGGACGTCCACGGCAACGCCATGTCGCTGTGGTGGAAGAAGGCGGACCCGAACTACTACGCCCGGAACTTCAACTTCAAGGACCCGGTCCCGTACGACCGCGACGGCTGGCTCGACCACATCTACTACGGCCAGCGCAGCGACAAGATCTTCACGGAGACGGCTCCGGCCCGCATCGGCTTCAGCGTCCTCGAGCGCTGCTTCCCCGTCGACGGCGTCACCTGCTCCGAGGCCAACTTCACGTCCACGGACCCGCGCAACTACCGGCCCTGGTTCGACACGCCGGCAGACCTGCGCTGTGTGGCCGGCAAGAAGTGCTGGAACGCTGGCCCGTCCTTCTGGACCCGCAAGCGCCTCGACAAGATCACGACCTCGACCCAGCGGCGCACCGACACCACCGCCCGCCAGGTCGTCGACGAGTACCAGCTCGTTCAGAGCTTCGCCGCGAACGGCGACCCAGACAGCGCCGACCCGGTGAGGACCGGCCCGAACACCGCCCTGTGGCTGGAGTCCATCCAGCGCACCGGCTACGCCCGCAACGGCACCACCGACGCGAAGGTCACCCTCAACTCGGTGCGGTTCGAGCCCAACGCCGAGGACATGCCGAACCGCGTCGTGGCCTACAACCCGCAGCGACCCGGCTTCTCCAGGCTCCGCATCGGCCGCGTCATCAACGAGTACGGCGGCGAGACCGTCGTCACCTACAAGCCGACCTCGGGCGACTGCGTCACCGGCAACCTGCCCCGCATCGACCAGCAGGCCGGTGAGACCCGCGCGGAGGCCATAGCCCGGCTCCAGCCGCAGCTGAAGGCGAACAACCGCCTCTGCTACCCGACGTTCTGGAGCCCGGAAGCCGGGCTCGAGGACATCGACTGGTTCCACAAGTACGTCGTGGACACGGTCGAGGAACTGCCGAACATCGACGGCAACTACACCACCAGGACGGAATACCAGTACAAGAACCCGGCCTGGAAGCTTGCCGAGGCCGAGTTCACCAAGAAGACCCAGCGCACCTACTCGCAGTTCGCGGGCTTCGAGCAGACCACGACCCTCACGGGCCCGGTCGTCGAAGGCACACCGGACGCCCCCGGCCAACGCTCCAAGGCCGTCACCCGCTTCTTCCGGGGCCTCGGCGACACCGTGTCCGTCAAGGACAGCGCAGGCGTCGAGATCGCCAAGGACGAGGAGCCGTTCGCCGGCCGGATCGCCGAGGAGCTCACGTACCTCGACTCCACCAAGGCCGACTCCGAGTGGCTGAGCCGCAGCACCACCAAGCCCGCGGCCACCGAACTCGGCAAGCGCAACCGCGACGACGGCCTGAGCCCGCTGCGGGCCTGGCGGGTCACGGAGCCGGAGGAGATCGCGTACACGAGGGCGTCCGGCACCAACCCCGACGACCCGCGGACGCTGCGCACGGTGAAGACGTCGACGACGTACGACCCGACGTACGGTCTGCCGACGCAGGTGGAGTCGCTCGGCGACACCGGCAAGAGCGGCGACGAGTCCTGCACCAAGCTGGACTACCTGCACCGGACCGACAAGAACCTCATCGGTCTGTCCAAGCAGGTTCTGGTTTCGCCGACGACCTGCGCGAACGCCAACTGGGCCAACCTCGGCTCGTTGAGCGGCGGCAACCGCACCGCCTACGATGGCACGACGTACGGCACCGCGCTCGACTCCTCGACCCGGGGTCTGGCCACCGAGTCGTGGACGCTCAACGGCGCCGGCACCGACTTCCGCACCGCCGGCACCAAGGCGTTCGACGCCGTCGGACGCGTGGTCAAGGAGACCTCGGCGGAGCAGCTGAGCAAGCCGACTCCGAAGTCCTCCACGATCAAGTACGAGCCCATCGGGCCGGCCACCGGTCAGGTCTTCAAGGTCACCATGACCAACGTGCTCGGGCACCGGCAGATCCAGGAGCTGGAGCCGGGACGCTCGGTCACCGTGAAGACGACCGACGTCAACGACCTGGTCAGCGAGGCCGTGTACGACCCGCTGGGCCGTCTCTCCGAGGCATGGGCCCCCGGCCGGACCCCCGGCAGCGGCGTCGCGGACTTCCGCGCGGTCTACACGATCCCGATGGAGGAGACCGACCCGGACAACAAGAACCTCAAGATCCGCAAGCCCCCGTACGTCACCACCTACGCGCGGGGCTACGAGGACCGGATCGAGACCTCCGTCACCCTCTACGACGGCCTCGGCCGCGAGCGGCAGACGCAGGAGGAGGCCGACGGCGACGCCGGCTGGCTGATCACCGACACGCTGTACAACAGCTCCGGTGAGGTCGGGCAGACCAACAACGCCTACCTGACCGACGAGGCCACGCCGGGCCAGCTCTTCGTTCCGGTGTCCGACACGGCCGTCCCCAACATCACCCGCTACACCTACGACGGTCTCGGCCGCGTGCTCCAGGAAACCCCGTACCTGAAGTACGTGGACCCGAACACGCAGGCGTCCACCTCGAAGGCGTACCCGGAGCGGGCCGTCCGTTACGAGTACGGCGAGGACTGGTCGAAGGTCATCCAGCCGCAGGGCGACTCCTCCTACCGCGTCTGGACCGACGCGACCGGCCGCACCGTCCGCACGGACACCTTCAACCCGGCGGCCCCTGGCGGCTTCACGTCGACCCGCTACGAGTTCGACGTGCACGGCCAGCTCGCCAAGGCGACCGCATCGGCCGACGAGGCGCACCCGTGGTCGTGGACGTACAACCACAACGGCCAGGTGGAGACGGCGGTCGACCCCGACACGGGCACGACACGCACGACCTATGACGCCTTCGGCCGGGTCGAGACGACCACCAACGCCCGCGGCATCAAGGTCTGGAACAGCTACGACGAGCTGTCGCGGCCGAAGGAGGTGCGCGAGACCGACTCCCTCGGCAAGGTGCTGTCCTCGTTCACGTATGACACGGCCCCGGGCGGCAAGGGCATGCCCGCCACCGCCACGCGTTACACCGATCTCCAGGCGTACACCCAGACGGTCAACGGCTACACGAAGGACTACCAGCCGACCTCGACCACGCTGTCCCTGCCGCAGTCCATCGTCGACACCTGGGGCCTGAAGAAGGACTACAGGTACGACTACACGTACAACGACCGCGGCATGCTGGACGAGACCACCCTTCCGGCGGTGGGCAACTTCGGCACCGAGAAGCTGGTCGTCCGCTACAACAAGGACGGCAAGCCGCTCTCCATCTCCGGCAAGGACTGGTACGGCGCCGAGACCGCCTACGACCCCTACGGCCATGTGCTCCGCTCCACGCTCGGTGCCCAGCCGTACCGCGTGTGGACGCAGAACGCCTTCGACGAGTCCAGCGGCGAGCTCACGTCGCAGTCGGTCTTCCGCGAGAAGACCGGCACGGCCGCGGACAACTCCGTCGTCAACTCCCTCGTCTCCGGCAACCTGGTCTCCCACCGGGCGTACACCTACGACCCGGCGGGCAACGTCACCTCGATCCAGGAGGGTGCCTCCGGGATCGAGGAGCGGCAGTGCTTCGTCTACGACCCGATCGGCCAGCTGAAGTCGGCCTGGACCGCCAAGGACCAGACGACCTGCGTCAACCCGAGGAACCCGGACGGTTCACTCAACAAGAACCCGGACGGCACGCTCCGGGTCGCCGCGGGCGCGGACGGCTCGGGCTACTGGCAGGAGTACGACTACGACCTGCTCGGCAACCGCTCGCAGCTGACCGAGAACGACCTCAGCGGCGACACCGCCAAGAACGCGGTCACCACGTACGCGTACGGCAAGAACGCCGCCAAGGACCAGCCGCACACGCTGGCCAAGGTGACGAAGAAGTACAAGACGCCCTCCGGCGCCGATGTGACCGCCGAGGCCACCCGGCTGTACGAGCTGACGGGTGAGACCAAGTCGGTCACCTCGGTCGAGAACGGAGACAAGCAGGACCTGACCTGGACCTACGACGGCCAGGTCGACCGGATCACCGGTGCGGGCACCGGTGGCAAGACCCCGTACGTGGGTCTCGGCCAGAAGTGCCTGGACCTGAAGTCGGGTGCGGGTGCGGCCGGCCAGCCCATCCAGCTGTACGCCTGCAACACCTCGGTGGCGCAGAACTTCAAGTTCACGCCCACCCCGGGCACGGCGGCGGCGCCGCAGAGCGACCCCAACAAGGGCACGCTCTCGGTCTACGGAAACTGGTGCCTCCAGCCCGCGGCCAACACGGCCGGCTCGGCGCTCCAGATCCAGAAGTGTGACGGCTCGGCCGCGCAGGAGCTGAAGCGCAACGCCTCCGGCCAGCTGATCCACCCCGCCTCCGGCAACCTGTGCCTCGCGGTGCAGGGCGCGGCGAACGTGAACGCGACGCCGGTCGTGCTCGCCACCTGTGACGCGGCCCAGGCCGCCCAGCAGTGGCTGCCGCAGAACGACACCCGTCACGTCTACGGCCCCGACGGATCCCGCCTGCTCACCATCAAGGGCAAGCAGGCGACCCTCCACCTGGGCGAGGCCGAGGTGACCGTCCAGCAGGGCGGCGTCCTCGTCAACACCCAGCGCACCTATTCGGTTCCGGGTGGCGCGGTCATGCGCTACTCGTACGGCACCGGCTCGGAGACCCTGGTCGCCCAGACCTCGGACCACCAGGGCAGCGCGTACACGGAGGTCGCCCTCTACGGCGGCCAGTCGGTGCGCATCCGCAAGCAGGACCCCTTCGGCAACGAGCGCGGCACCGCCGGTGCCAACCTCCAGAACCACAAGGGATTCCTCGGCAAGACCCGGGACGACTCCTCCGGCTTCCAGCCGCTGGGCGCCCGCCTGTACGACCCCGTGGTCGGACGCTTCCTGTCCGCCGACCCTCTGCTCGACCTGAACGACCCGCTGCAGTCCAACGGGTACGCGTACGCGCACAACAACCCGGTCACGTACTCCGACCCGACCGGTCTCGCCATCAGCCTGACCGCCTCGGAGAAGGCCGCGGCCCTTGCCGGCGCGGGTCTGTCCGCGGCGCAGGTCGCCCAGGCGCAGGCCACCATGGGCAAGTCCCTGACCTCCGTGATCCTGTCGATCGCCTGGGAGACGCTGAAGGACTTCATCGGCATCAACGACGCCATGGCCTGCTTCGGCGGTGACATGTGGTCGTGCGGCAGCATCATCCTGGACGCCATTCCGTGGACGAAGCTGGGCAAGATCCCGTCGGTTCTGAAGGCGATCAACCGGACCATCGACGCCATCCAGGCGTTCAAGGCGGCCAAGCGGGCCGCGGAGGCGGTGCTCAAGGCCGCGAAGGCAGCCGAAGCGGCAGCCTTGAAGGCCAAGAAGGCGGCCATCGAGAAGGCCAAGAAGGAGGCCGCGCAAAGAGCCAAGAAGAAGGCGGCCGAAGCCGCCAAGAGAAAGGCGGACGCGGCGGCCGCCGCGAAGCGGAAGACGGGCAACGCGGCGCAGAAGCAGGCGCAGGCCAAGTCCGCGCCGAAGTCCTCCTCCCACGCCGGCAAGGGCGGCGGAGGCGGCTCCGGCAAGGGCGGCGGCTCCGGCAAGTCCGGCGGTGGCGGCTCCGGCAAGTCCGAGGGCGGTGGCTCCGGCAAGTCCGGCGGCTCCTCCCGCAGCAACGGCGGTACCAGCGGCGGCGGCGGCTCCGGCAAGGTCGAGGAAGGCGCTTCCTGCCCGATCAGCAACAGCTTCGTGCCGGGCACGAAGGTGCTGATGGCCGATGGCACCACCAAGCCGATCGAGCAGGTCAAGGTCGGCGACAAGGTCATCGCCACCGACCCGGAGCGCGGGGAGACGCGTGTCGAGACGGTCACCGCGGAGATCAAGGGCCAGGGCCTCAAGCACCTGGTCAAGGTCACGATCGACGTCGACGGCAAGGCCGGCTCCAAGACGGCCCAGGTCACCGCAACTGACGGTCACCCCTTCTGGGTGCCCGAGCTCGGTGAGTGGATCGACGCGACCGACCTGAAGTCCGGCAACTGGCTGCGCACCAGCTCTGGCGCGTACGTCCAGGTGGCCGCGGTCGAGCGGTGGACCAGCCAGGACAGCACGGTTCACAACCTGACCGTCTCCGACCTGCACACCTACTACGTGCTGGCCGCGCAGACCTCGGTCCTGGTTCACAACTGCCCGCCGTCGCAGGCACTGCAGGACCTGGCAGACATCGCGGAGGCGTACGGCGCGGAATACGCGGCCGAATACACGTCGCCTTCGGGTGAGGTCTACCGGGCACACAACAAGGAACAGCCCGCCGTGCCCCCGGGCATGCAGGACGAGTTCGACGAGTACGATCACCACGGCGGCTGCGCCGAGACCAAGTGTCTGATCAAGGCGTACAACGCCGAAGGCCCGAGCGCGATCCGTGGCGGCCACATGGACGTCGTCCACGTCGGTGACGACGACGACGGAAACTGGGAGCACGGCGATGTTGCCCGGCCTTGCGGACGGTGCAGTCGACTGCAGAAGGGACTGTTCATTGGGCCCTGAATCAACTGAGCCCGACCACGGGCTGAGTCTTCCCGTCCGTGAAGCCCTCCTGGCTGCCGGCTGGCAGCCAGGAAGGCGAGTGGACATCTCGGACACCGTCGAGCGGCTCGCGCTCGCCGGGTACGTGATCCACGAGAATTTCACCTCCTTCATGAGGGAATTCCGGGGTTTGAAAATCGAGCCGGTTTTGACTGCCGGTCCGAATTTCATGAATGACGAGCCCTATTGGATCAGCCCGGGCCGAGGAGTCCGGTATCTGGACGAGGCACTCCTGCTGAAGGACGTGTTCGGGGAGGATCACAACCCGGTCGGGTGGTGGTTGAGCAGCAGTCATGTGTTCATGGGGGTCAGTGGAAGGGTCCGGGCTTACTTGGACGGACTCGTCTGGGAACTCGGCGAAACGCCCTTCGAGGCATTGGAATTCGCCGTACGGCCGACCCGGCCGCTGATCTGCGTGTGGTCTGCTCCGGGACGAAGGCCGTGGCCCAAGAGGCCTGAGTCCCGCTAGCCCCTAGGTGGCGTTCCGCCACCACCGTCGCGCCCCTGCGAGGATCTCCTCGCCGCGCGTCCCCACTGCCGCCCCCCCCCCCCCCGCCCCGGGGGGGCCCCCCCCCCCCCCGCCCTCCCGCGGGGCTGCCCCCCCCGCGGGCCCCGCGACGCATGTCGGGGGCGGTACATGCCGGGAGGGGGGCGGATCCGCCTGCAGGCCGCCTTCCGCGTCTCACGCTCTTGGTGTCATCGCCCCCGCCCCTCCGCCTCCAGCCTCAGCCCCTCCTCCATCACCGCCCGCGCGATCGGTGCCGCGTCCCCGCCCCCGCTGATGTCCGTGCGGTTCGCCTCCGCGTCCTCCACGACCACCGCCACCGCCACGGCCGGCTGGGCCGAGTCGGGGGACTGGGCCCAGGCGATGAACCAGGCGTAGGGGGTGCCCGTGTTGCCGAGGCCGTGCTGGGCCGTGCCCGTCTTGCCGCCGACGCGGGCGCCCGGGATGGCGGCGTTGGTGCCGGTGCCCTCCGTCACCGCGCGGACCATCAGGTCCTGGAGGCGGGTCGCGGTGGAGGGGCGCATGGCCTGGCGGTAGGTGCGGCGGGCGGGGGAGTCGACCAGGGTGCCGGCCGAGGTGGTGGTGCGCTCGACCAGGTGGGGCTGGGCGATCTCGCCGTTGTTGGCGACGGCCGCGGCGACCATCGCCATCTGCAGCGGAGTGGCCGCCGTGTCGAACTGGCCGATCGACGACAGCGCCAGCTGGTCGTCGCTCATGTCGGTGTCGAAGTTGGACTTCGCCACCCACGACGGGATCCGCAGCCCCGTGTCGTTGAAGCCGAAGGCCTCGGCCGCCGTCACCATCCGGTCCAGCCCCACCTTCACGCTCAGCCCGGCCATCACCGTGTTGCACGACCACCGGACGGCATCGGCGAGCGAGGCGTCCGCGCAGCCCGTCGCCTCGTTGGGCAGCACCTGGCGGGTGCCCGGGAGGACGAAGGGGTCCGGGGTGTCGGTCGGGGCGTCGACGTCCGTGACCACGTCCGCGTCGAGGGCCGCGGCCGCCGTCACGATCTTGAAGGTGGAGCCCGGGGGATAGGTCTGCCGGATCGCCCGGTCGAGCATCGGCTGGTGGGGCGAGGTGTTGAGGCGGTGCCACGCGTCGGACACCGCGGGGCCCGTACCCGAGAGCAGTCCCGGGTCGTACGACGGCGAGGAGACGAGCGCCAGGATCCGGCCGCTCGACGGCTCGATCGCCGCGACCGCGCCCCGCCTGCCGTCGAGCCCCCGGAAGGCCGCCTCCTGCATCCGGGCCCGGATCGTGGTGACGACGTCGCCGCCCGGGTGCCGGCCCCGGCTCACGTCGTTCCACAGCGGCAGCGGCGCGAGCATCGGATCGGTGCCGGACAGCAGGTCGTCCTCGGCGCTCTCCAGGAGCGTCGTGCCGTACGTCTGGGAGGCGTAGCCGGTCACCGGCGCGTACAACGGGCCCTGCGTGTAGGTGCGTTCCCAGCGCAACTGCTGCCCGCTGTCCCGGGAGCCGGTGACCGGACGGCCGTCCACGAGGATCTCGCCGCGCGGCTGGCCCCAGCGGGAGATGGCGATGCGACGGTTGGCCGGGTTGTCGTCCAGCTCGTCCGCCTCCAGGACCATCACCCGGCCCGCGTTGACGAGCAGTGCCACGAGCAGGACCAGACAGAGCCCGGCGGCCCGCCGGATGTACCGGATCATCGGATGGGGCTCACCTCGCGTCCTCCACGACGGGGGCGATGACGCCCGTGTCGGCCATGTCCGGGCGCGGGGCCCGCGCCGAGTCCGAGACCCGGACGAGCAGCGCCACGATGACCCAGTTGGTGACGACCGAGGACCCGCCCTGGGCGAGGAACGGCATCGCCATGCCGGTGAGCGGGATGAGTCCCATCACCCCGCCCGCGATGACGAAGACCTGGAGCGCGAGGATCGAGGCCAGGCCGATGGCGAGCAGCCGTCCGAAGGGGTCGCGCAGGGCGAGCCCGGCGCGGTAGCCGCGGGCGACGAGCAGCGCGTACAGCAGGAAGAGCGCGGTCAGGCCGACCAGGCCCAGCTCCTCGCCCGCCGTCGCCAGGATGAAGTCCGACTTCGTGGCGAAGCCGATGAGCACCGAGTGCCCGAGGCCGAGTCCCGTGCCGAGCATCCCGCCGGCGGCGAACGCGAACAGCGACTGGGCCAGCTGCCCCGGCCCGTCACCCGCCCGGATCGAGGCGAACGGATCCAGCCAGTCCTGCACCCGGCTGTGGACGTGCGGTTCGAGGGAGCCGACGAGAAACGCGCCGGCCGAGGCGAGCAGCAGCCCGACCGCGATCCAGCCGGTCCGCCCGGTCGCCACGTACAGCATGATCACGAAGAGCCCGAAGAAGAGCAGCGAGGTCCCCAGGTCCCGCTCGAGGACGAGCACGCCGACGCTCAGCAGCCAGATCGCCACGATCGGGCCGAGCACCCGGCCCGTGGGGAACTGCAGCTTCCAGACGGTACGGCCGGTGTACGCGAGCGCGTTCCGGTTGGCGGCGAGGTAGGCGGCGAAGAAGACGGCGAGCAGGATCTTGGCGAACTCGCCCGGCTGGAAGGAGAGTCCGCCGATCCGGATCCAGATCCTGGCGCCGTTCACGGCGGGGAAGAAGATCGGCAGGATCATGAGCGCGAGCGCGGTGGCGACGGACAGGTACGCGTACCGCTGCAGCACCCGGTGGTCGCGGATCAGCAGGACGACGGCGATGAACAGGCCGACACCGAGCGTCGACCAGACCAGCTGGGTCGGCGCGGCCCGGTCGCCCGGCGTCTCCAGGTCGAGCCGGTAGATGAGGACCAGGCCGAGGCCGTTGAGCAGCACGGCGATCGGCAGCAGGAGCGGGTCGGCGTAGGGCGCGCGCAGCCGGACCGCGAGATGGGCGAGCAGCGCGAGGAGCCCGAGGCCGGCGCCGTAGCGCGCCGCGTCGGGCGGCACGGCACCGCTGCGGGCGAGCCCGACCTCCGCGTAGCCGCAGACGGAGATGAGGACCGCCCCGACGAGCAGCGAGAACTCCACACCACGACGCCGGGGCACGCGCACGCCGGGCGGGGGCGCGTCCCTGGTGTCCTTCGCGTCCGTCGGCGGCGGTGCGGTCATGGACCGCAACGTAGCAAGCAGTAAGCCTTATGTCCCTTTTGTGTGACGGTGCGCCGCCGTTGCGCGCCGGTCGCCGGTCCTCACCGGTCGGTCTCGCCGGCCCGTCCTCAGCGATCGGTCCTCGCCGGCCGGTCCTCAGCGGTCGGTCCTCACCGGTCGGTCCTCACCGGTCGGTCGTCACGCGTCCGTCGGCTCTTCCGACTCGGCCAGGCGTACGTACTCCGGCAGCGTGAGACGGGCGAGGGCCCCGCCGTCGCCGTCCTCCTCCGGCGCATTGGAGAAGACGAGTTCCGCGCCGATCACCTCGGCCTGCCCGGCGGCGATGGTCAGCCCGAGGCCGTGCCCCTTGCCGCCGCTCTCCGTACGGAACCGCTGCGGTCCTGCCTCCAGCAGGTACTCCGGGTAGCCCGCGCCGTGGTCCCGTACCGTCACCACCGGCCCGTCGACCGTCAGGACCACCGGCGGCGCGCCGTGCTTGTGGGCGTTGGCGACCAGATTCCCGAGCACCCGCTCGAGCCGCCGCTTGTCCGTCTCCACCGTCGCGTCCCGCACCACCCGGACCTCGGTGTCGGTGCCGGAGGCGCGCACGACCCGTTCGGCGAGCGGGACCAGGTCGTGCACGGCCAGGTCCACCGTCTCGGTGCCCGCGTCGAGCCGGGAGATCTCCAGCAGGTCCTCGGTGAGCGCGCGCATCGTCCGCACCCGGTCCCGCACCAGCTCCGAGGGCCGCCCCTCGGGCAGCAGTTCGGCCGCGGCGGAGAGGCCGGTGAGCGGCGTGCGCAGCTCGTGCGCCACGTCGGCGGTGAACCGCTGCTCGCTCTGCAGCTTCCGCTGGAGCGAGGAGGCCATGGTGTCGAGCGCTCCCGACACCGTGGCCACCTCGTCCTGGGGCCGTGAAGGGTCCTTCGTGCGGGGATCGTTGACGCGCGCGTCCAGGTCGCCGGCGCTGATCCGCCGCGCCACCTGCGCCGTCGCGTGCAGGCGCCGGGTGATCCGGGTGACGGCGAAGGCCCCGACGAGCAGGGTCGCCCCGATGGCGAGGACGGACGAGCCGAGGATCGAGCGGTCGAGCCCGTCGATCGTGTCGGCGCTCTGGGTGTAGTCGATGCGCACGGCGAGGGCGCGGCCGTCGGCAGGGGCCGCCGCCCACATGGTCGGGCGGCCCTCGAACTCGGTCACCATCGTGCCCCGCTCGCCCCTCAGCGCGAGCGCCCGGAGGGACTCGGGCAGCCCGGCCGGGTCGACCCCGGCGAACCGGGGCAGCGGCTCGCCCGACTCGTAGAGCCGGCTGACCTCGTCGAGCCGGGCCAGCGCCTTGTCCCGGGAGTCCTTCACGGTCTGCCCGGCGACCGAGACGTGGACGAGGGTGCCGAGGAGCGCCGCGAGGGCGCAGCACATGACGGTGATGAAGACCGCGGCCTTCCAGGTGAGGGTCGCGGTCCAGGCGGGCAGCCGGGGGAAGCGGCGGGAGGCGGACGTCGTGGGCGTACGGGGTTCTCGGGACCGGTTCACGGGCCACCCTCGGAGGGGCTCGGGGCGGGGGCGCGGTCGGGCGCGGTGGCGGAGGCGCTGGGGGTGGCCGTCGGACTCACGAACACGGGCGCCGGAACCATCGAGGTACCCGCACCGGGTTTCACCCGCACGATCTCGTCCCGCGCCGGCAGCATCGACCGCTGCTGCTCGTCCCAGGACCACGCGGTCCGGTACTCGTACCCGGGGATTCCGGCCGAGCTGACCCGCATGATGAGGTCCCGGCCGGCCAGCTCGACGCTGACGACCTGGTCGACGGTGGACATGATGCGGGTCAGTCCGCCGTTCTCGGCGAGATAGACACGGACGCCGAGCTGCTGGTCGGGCATGCGGATGCCGACGATGAGCTCGTCGCGGCCGTTGCCGGTGAGGTCGCGGTAGTACGGCTTGAGGACGGGACAGGCGGCGCTCGCGGCTCTCTCCGTGCCCTTGTCCCTGGCTTTGCCGGAGCCCTTGTCCGTGGCCTTGTCCGTGGCGTTGTCGGAGTCCTTGTCCGAGTCCTTGTCCTTGCCGCAGTCCTGCACGGCTCGGGCGGTCTCCTCGTACAACCCGTCCGGGCCGGAGCGGGCGCCCTCGCTTGCGCGCACCTCGGCCTGGACGACCGCCACGGCGTCGACGGTGTGGACGTCGTTGTCCGGGACGCTGATCCCGGGAACGCGCTGGGTGTCGGTCTCGCCGTAGTCGATCGGCGGGTTGGTCGCGGGCGGCAGGTCAGGCCAGAGCCGGACCGGGCCGACGGCGGAGGGAGCGCGGCCGGAGCTCTGCAGTTCGCCATGGCCGCCGCAGCCGGTGAGGGCGGCGGTCAGGACGAGCGCGAGCACGCCGAGGGCCGCGACCGGGACGGCCGCGGTGGCGGTGGCGGCGGAGAGCCGCGCTCGGCGTCGCGTGGTCACTGCCCTCCTCGGGCGGGTCGGATCCGTCGGCTTCCTGAGGGTGCCCCGTGGTTTCCCGGTGGGGTCACTTCACCAGGTCGGCGAAGAAGATGATGTTGTCGGTGCGGTGACCGTCCCGGACGGGTCCGCCGCAGGTGATGAGGCGGAGCTCGGGCCGGTCGGTCTTCCCATAGACCTTATTCGTAGGGAAGTCCTTTTTGTCTACTTGCTGGATCTCGCGCACCGCGAACCGCGCCGTCGAGCCGTCCGCGCGTCCCACCTCGATCAGGTCTCCGGCCTTGATCTTCGCCACGTCGCGCATCAGGGCGGGGCCCCGTGCCGTGTCGTAATGCGCGACGACCACCGCCGCCCCGCGCTCGCCCGGCGTCACGCTCCCCGTGTACCAGCCCGGCTGCTCGGCCTGCTCCACCGACGGCACCTGCATCTCCTGATCCGCGTCCAGGCCGAGCCGCAGCATCGGCCCGGCATCCACTCCGGCAGACGGTATGACCAGCCGGTTCGGTTCCGACGCAGCCATGGCCGGCGCCGCCTGATGCCCGGCGGGTCTCACGGCCACGTTCCGTACGGTCACATCCGGCGCCCCGTTCCCCGCGGCCCCGACGCTTCCGCCGCACCCGAGGACCCCGCCTCCGACGGCGACGGCGAGCGCACTGGTGACGAGCAGCGCGCGGCGGCGGAAGGGGGAGGGGCGACGGCTCATGGCGGACTCCGATCGGGTGGCGGCGGTTGACCGGATACGAAGGTAAATGTCCGGCTTTGCGGTTGTGTAACAGTGAGCCGGAGGTGAGCCTGCGGGCTCGTTACGTGGGGGCCGGCCGCCGTCGGCCATGGCACGGCAGCCGCCGACTCGGCGGCGCGTTCGAGATGCCGCGTACTCCGGCGCGCCACCCCCGCCGACCGTGGGGTGCTCGCCCCGTCGAGGGTGGGGTGGCTGGTCACCCGGGTCTACCGCCGACCGAGGGACGCCAGTCGCCGAACCGCCACCCCTGGTTGGGGGAGCCACCTGGCCCCTCGTCGGCCCGCGCCCTGGCCGTCCGGGATCGGCCTGCCTCGCGCCGCCCGGTCGGCCGGGCGTCGTCAGTACAGCCGGCGTTCCATCTGGGTCAGGGCCGCGCGGCACAACGTGAGGAGCTTTTCGTCGTCGTGGACGTCGTGGGAGCCCGCGCCGTCCTCGCGGGCGTTGTGGCGGCGCCTGCGGGAGAGTTCCGCGCGGATCGCGGGCTCCGCGTCCGCCGCCGCCGCGCCCATCTCCGCCAGGCACTCCGCCACGGCCACCCGGGTGTGCCGGTTCTCCTCCCAGGCCGCGAGCAGCACCGGCAGGGTCTCCGCCGCGTCCCCGGTCACCCGCCACAGCGCCGCCGCCGAACGCACCCGCACCCACAGGTCCCGCGAGCCGAGCCCCGCCCGCAGGGCGGGGGCCGAGCGGGCCGCGGCCGGCCCGATGGCACCCAGCGCGAGGGCCGCCGCGCACCACTCGCCGCCCGACGTACCCGGCCGCAGCCACCGGTCGAGCGCGCCGAGCGCCTCGTCCAGCGAACCGTCCAGCGCCCACATCGCCCGCGCCGCCATCGACGACACCGCCGCCGACTCCGAGCCGAGCAGCCGCCGCACGTCCGGCAGCGCCTCCTGGGCGACGGGCCCGAACGCCACGAGCGTCCGCAGGCACGCCTCCCGCACCCACTCCCGACGGTTCACCGGCGCGCCGCGCAGCACCCGCAGCACCTCAGGCAACGCCTGGGCGCCCCGTACCGAGCCCAGCGCGAACAGCAGCGGCGCCGCCCGGTCGTACAACAGGTCGTCGAGCTCCACCTCCCCGAGCCGGCGCCGCAGCACCGGCGCGAGCGGCAGCGCCGCCGGGCCCAGCGAATCGACCGCGTACAGCAGCTCGCGCCGTACCTCCCGCTCCTCCAGCGCCCTGGCGAGCAGCGGGATCGCCCGCGCGTCGCCGGCACGGGCGAGCGCAAGCAGCGCCCCGCCCCGCCCGGCCCGCGCGCCCGGCCCCGGCAGCCCGAGCGGCCCCGTCGACCCGGTGGTCAGGCGCGCGGCCAGCGCGTCCGCCGCGGGCCCGCCCAGCTCGAAGAGCCGCTCCAGGAACGACGTCGCGGCCTCGCGCAGCCGCGGCTCCGGGTCACTCAACTGCGCCCCGACCAGCCGCACCACTTCCTCGTACCGCCCCCGCCACACCCGTATCAGACCGCCGCACAACCAGATCGCGTCCGACCGCTGGCCCCAGTCGGGGCTGCGCAGCTGCGCCAGGATCAGGGCGATGCGGTCGTCGACCCGGTCGTCCAGGGCGGAGTGCAGCGTGCGCAGCAGTTCCTCCGTCCACGGCGTGGGGCGGCCCGCCGAGTGCTCCTCGAACAGCTCGCGCACCTGCCCCATCAGAGCGGAGGCGGAAGCAGAGGCAGAGGAAGAGGCGGAGGCCGAGGCCGAGGCGGACACAGGCGTGGACGAGGAGGCGGCGACCGTACGGCCCGCCTCGACACCCTCGACGCCCTCCGTACTGCCGTCGCTGCTTTCGGCGCTGCCAGAACCCTCAGCATCCTCGACGCCTTCGACGCCTTCGACGCCTTCGACGGCCTCGGCGCCTTCGACGGCCGTGAGGGAGTCCAGAGAGTCCCGCGGGGCCAGCGAGTCCAGAGAGTCCAGTGGGGCCAACGAGTCCAGGGAGTCCAGCGAGTCCAGAGAGTTCAGCGGGGCCAACGAGTCCAGCGAGGCCATCGAAGCCAGTCGGTCCAGCGGCTCCATCGCGTCCAGCGAGTCCACCGACGAGGTCGGCCGGTTCTGCGGGGCCGTGCGTACCTCGTCGAGCAGCACCGTGACCCGTTCCACCACGTCGTCCGGGATCTCGGCAGGCGCCACCCGGGCGAGCTGCGCGAGCGCCGCGAGCCGCAGACCCGGCGCCTGTGCGGCGCGGGACAGCCAGCCCAGCCAGTCCACGGTCTCGTCGCGCAGCGACTCGTGCCGCAGCGCGATCCGCCCGACCGCCGCGACCAGGGCGAGCCGTACCTCGGTGTCCTGTTCGACCGTGAGCCGCTCGCGCAGCAGGTCGAGCACGCGGACCGGGTCGCCGTGCAGCGAGGCCAGCGCGCACGGGGCCGCGAGCCGTACTTCGGGGTCGGGGTCGTCGACGAGCGCGAGGAACACGTCGGCGCCTGCCGCGACCGCGGCGGCGGCCATCGCGTAGTTGGCCGCCGGTATGAACTCCTCGTCCTCCGGGTCGAGTTCGTCCAGCTCCTCGTCCCCGGACAGGTCGATGCCGCCGATGCTGGTGAGCAACTCGACGATGCCGCCCCGGTCCTTGACCGTGGGGTCGGCGACGAGTTCGAGGAGGAAGGGGATACAAGCGAGAGTCGAGTCGTAGACGTCACCCTGGTGGTGCACCGCCCCGTACATGCCGTCGAGCGCGTTCTCCCGCTCCGCGGGGTCGTCGGAGGCGAGTCCCCGCAGCAGCTCCGGCACGTCGTCCGCGGGGCCGTACGCATGGCCCAGCGAAGCCCAGTCGACCTCCTCGATCCCCGTCAGCATGCAGGCCGCCTTCCCCGTGAGCGCTTACCAGGCAGCAAGTGTGCACCAACGCACCCGTAACAAGGACCCGCCCGCCGGAGGCTGTTCCGCAAGCCCCGCGCGGCCGCTCGCTTTGCGCCACGCCCAGGTCCGTCGGGGGCCCGCCGGAGACCCGTCGGGAGCCCTGACGGCCCCTCGCCCCGCCGATCGAGCGCCCGAGCCGGCCGCCTCCGCCCGCTCACCGACACCCCAACCGCCCGCCGGACATGCACACTTGCGCACCGGACCGCTCGCACGGGCCCCCGCGCCGGGGTGCTCGGGGACTTTGTCCGGAACGGAGCGGATGGGAGGGGTGATCGGTATCCGGCCGCGGGGCGCGTTCGCGCTGGGCCGCCGGGCCACCGGGGCGCTGGGGCGGTCCGGCTACGGTTCCGCCTCCGGCTACGGTTCCGCCTCCGGCTACGGCTCGGCCTCCGGCCACGCCTCCGCCTCCCGTACCCGCACGAACCGAGCCGTGTCCTGACGGCCTGCGATCACGCGCAGTTCGACCGTGACGGGTTCGGCGAGCGGCCGTACCGTCCCGTGTTCCGGGTGTTCCACCGGCTCCGCCGCCACCCGCCCCGCCGTCAGCTCCGCCACCTCGCGCGCCTGGGCCCCGGACAGCCGAGGCGTGGTGCGCAGCTCGCGGCCGTCGGGCAGGCGCACGAGCAGTGCGTGCGGGCGGTCGGGCGGTCCGAACACACCGGCGAGCAGGGCGTCGCCGGTGTCCGAGTGCCGTACCTTCCGCCAGGACCAGGTGCCACCCGGCCGGTACGCCGAGTTCCAGGCCTTGGCGACCACGCCCTCGACGCCCGCGTCGCGCAGCGCGTCGAACCACTCGCGCGCCGTCGCCTCGTCGTCGGTGGCGAGCACCCGCTGGAGCGGCGGGCCGATGCCCGCGAGGGCGGCGCCGAGGAGGTCCCAGCGTTCGTGCAGCGGCCGGCCGCGAAGGTCGTGGCCGGGGAGGGCGAGCAGGTCGAAGGCGATGTACGAGACGGGGATGCCGAACCGCTCGCGGTCCCGGTGCGAGCGGAGCAGGTCGGTGAAGCTCAGTCGCCCTTCGCGGTACGCGCAGAGCTCGCCGTCCAGGACGATGCCCGGGGGCAGCCGCTCGCCCAGGTACGCGGCGATGCCCGGGAACTCGGGGGAGAGGTCGCGCCGCGCACGGGACTGCAGGAAGACCTCGCCGCCCTCGAGGACGAAGGCGAGGGCGCGGAAGCCGTCGAGCTTGAGGGAGTACTGGAAGCCGCCCGGAACACCGCCCTGCCGGGGCAGCTCGTCGGCGGCGCGCGGCCGCATCACGTCGACGGGGGGCCGCAGCACCACGTCAGGGGCGGACGAGCCCCGGGGCGGATCGGGCATGCCACGGGGGTCGGACGCGCCCGGGGACGGGTCCGGCGTGCCCGGGGACGGGTCCGGCGCGCCCCGGGACGATCCGGGGGCCGCGGGGTTCATGGCAGCGGTCCGGCGATCGTGGGGTCGAACAGAGGTGCGAGCAGTTCGCCGTACATGTCCAGGCGAGGCGCGATGTCGTTCATCAGCACGACCAGCCGCCCCGCGCCGCCGGCTCCCGCCGTCCCCGCTGTGCCTGCCGTCCCCGCGGCCCCGCTCTCGCCGCTCTCCGCGGTCTCCTCGACCTCCTCCCAGGTCACCGGGGCCGAGACGGTCGGCAGCCGGCGCGCCCGCAGGGTGTAGGGGGTCGCGGTGGTCTTCGCGGCGGCGTTCTGGCTGTGGTCGACGAAGACCTTCCCGGGCCGCAGCGCCTTCGCCATCCGGTGCACGACGAGCCGCGGCAGCTCGGCCTCCGCCTCGACGGCGAGCCGGCGGGCGTAGCCGGACACGTCCGCGGAGGGCGCGGGCACCAGCGGCACGAGCAGGTGCAGGCCCTTGGAGCCCGAGGTCTTCGCGTACGCCGTGAGGCCGTCGGCCGCGAGCCGTTCCCGCAGGTGGAGGGCGACCTGGCAGCACTCGACGACGGTCGCGGGCGGTCCCGGGTCGAGGTCCAGGACGAGCCGGTCGGCGACGGCGGGGGTGTCCGCCCGCCACTGGTGGGTGTGGAACTCGACGACCAGGTTCGCCGCCCACATCAGCGACGGCAGGTCCTGGATCACCACCTGGCGGGCGCGCGGCGCGTCGGAGCGGGGCACGGGGGTGGTTTTCACCCAGGCGGGCGTGCCGGGAGGCGGGTTCTTGGTGAAGAACAGCTGCCCGTCAGGGCCGTCCGGATAGCGCAGGAAGGACACCGCCCGGTCGCGCAGATGCGGCAGGATCACGGGCCCGACCGTGGCGTAGTAGTGCAGCAGCTCGCCCTTGGTGGTGCCGCTGGCGGGGTGGAGGACCTTGTCGAGGTTCCTGAGGGCCAGGCGCCGCCCCTCCACCTCTGTGATGGGCGTCATACGATGAGAATCCCACGATTCCCGACCAATGGTGCGAAGGGGATGAATAGTGCGATCCATATGGAACGGAGCCATATCCTTCGGCCTGGTCAGCATCCCGATCAAGCTGGTCAACGCGACCGAGAGCCGCTCGGTCTCCTTCCGCCAGATCCACGCCGAGGACGGCGGACGCATCCGCTACAAGAAGGTGTGCGAGCTGGACGGGGCCGAGGTCACGCAGGCGGAGATCGGCAAGGCCTACGAGGACGCCGACGGGACCATGATCCCGATCACCGACGAGGACCTGGCCGCGCTGCCGCTGCCGACGGCCAAGACGATCGAGATCGTCGCCTTCGTGTCGGCCGGTGACATCGACCCGCTCCAGATGGACGCCGCGTACTACCTCTCCGCCAACGGCGTACCGGCCGCCAAGCCGTACACCCTGCTGCGCGAGGCGCTGAAGCGCAGCGACAAGGTGGCGGTGGCGAAGTACGCGCTGCGCGGGCGCGAGCGGCTCGGCATGCTGCGGGTGGTGGACGACGTGATCGCCATGCACGGACTGCTGTGGCCGGACGAGATCCGCGCGCCGGAGGGCGTGGCTCCGGAGACCCCGGTGACCGTGCGCGAGGCCGAACTCGACCTGGCCGACGCCCTGATGGCCACGCTCGGCGAGGTCGACATCTCCTCGCTGCACGACGACTACCGGGAGGCCGTGGAGGAGATGATCGCCGCGAAGGCCGAGGGCGGCGCCGGCCTCGCGCCGACGGAACCCGCCGCCGCCGGCGGCGGCCAGGTGATCGACCTGATGGCGGCCCTGGAAAGCAGCGTGCGGGCGGCCAAGCAGGCCCGGGGAGAGACGGCGGGCGCGGAGGGCACGGCAGAAGCGGCCGAGGGCGCGGCGGAGGCGGCCGAGGTGACCGAGCTCAGGTCGCGGAAACGGGCCGCGACCAAGAGGCCGGCGGCGACGCCGAAGGAGACCGGCGCGAAGAAGTCCACGGCGAAGACAGCGGCGAAGAAGACGGCTGCGCCCGCGAGGAAGTCGACGGCGAAGACGGCGGCCGGGTCCACCGCCAAGACGCCGGCCAAGTCCGCCGCCAAGTCGACGGTGAAGTCGACGGCCAAATCGACGGCGAAGAAGCAGCCGGCGAAGAAGGCTGCCGCGAAGAAGGCGACTCCGCGCAAGCGCACGGCGTAGGAGCGAACGACTCAACGGTGCTCAGCGGCTCAACAGCTCAACGGCTCGGCGGCTCGTGGCCGACGCCCTGGTTCTTGTCGGCCACGAGTCGTTCGACGTACGCGTGTACGGTCGACCCCGCCGCGGCACCCGCCGCGCGGAACGGGAGGAACCGACCGATGCGGGCCGACGCCTGGCTCCTGGAACTCGACGAGAAGCGTGACGAACTGCGCGGCCCCACGCGTGACGAACCACGCGGCGCGACGCCCGGTTTGGCCGACTCGGCTATATCGCCGTTCGCCACGACCGTGCTGGACCCGACCCGGCTCGACACGAGCGTGCTGGACGCGCGGGAGCGCGAGCGGGCGGCGGCGTTCCTGCGGCCCGCCGACCGGACCCTGTACACGGTGGCGCACGTCGCCCTCCGCACCGTACTGGGCAGGCTGCTGGGGGAGCGCCCGGAGGACCTGCGGTTCACGCGCGAGCCCTGCCCGTGCTGCGGCGAGCCGCACGGCCGCCCGGCCCTCGCCGTGTCCGTACCCGAGCCGCCGCTGCACTTCTCGCTCTCGCACACGCGAGGCCGGGTGCTGATCGCGACGGCGCCCGTACCGGTCGGCGCGGACGTCGAACTCCGTCCGGAGCCCGAGGCGGTGAAGGATCTGGTGTCCGTCCTCCACCCGTCGGAACGGGCCGAGATCGAAGCAGGCATCGCGGCCGAGGCCGGGACCGGGACCGGGACCGGGGCCGGGTCGGCCGGGGCCGGTCAGGAGGAGGCCCCGGCACGGCGGGCGGCGGCCTTCGGCCGCATCTGGGCACGCAAGGAGGCCTATCTGAAGGGCCTCGGCACCGGCCTCGGCCGGGCCCCGCACCTGGACGACCTGAGCACCGGGGCCGCGCCTCCGGCCGGCTGGAGCCTGTACGACCTGCCGGGCGGCCCGTCCCACCATGCCGCCATCGCGCTGCGCGCCCCGCACACGACGACCGAGCCTCCGCTGCTCCACCGCCTGACCTGACCGCGGGCCCAGACCGGTGGGCGTAAGGAGGCACCGAGCAACGAAGCCCGAGGCCTCCGCACGCCCACCGCCCCGGCCCCCGCACGCCCACGCCCCGGCCCTCGCACGCCCACGCGCCACCCACCCCGCACGCCCACCGCCCCAGCCCCGCACACCCGTGCCCCGGCGCTCCGCACGCCCTCCTGCCCCCGGCTCCCGTGCGCCTCCCGCGGGGTCTCCTGCAGGGTCCCGCGGGGTCTCCCACACGCCTCCCGCAGGGCTTCCCCCACGCCTCCGGCACCCCTCCCACACCCCTATCTGAACCCTCTATGACCCTTGGAGCGGTCAACCCTCCGCATAGCGGACCGACTTGGCCGCCCTTCGGACAACTGATGGTCAAATCCTTGTTGCATACCTGTCAATCAAGGCTGCTCGCTGGCACGCTCAACCGCGCACCACCCCCCACACAGATCCCCCACGCGTAACAGCGAAGGAGCCCGCGTGACCCGCCAGCAGTCCTCGCCTCGTCGTCACACCACCGCCCGAGCCGCCGCCCTGATCGCATCGGCCGCCATGGTCGTCGTCGGAGTCCAGACCGGATCCGCCAGCGCCGATGCCCAGCGCGAGGCCGGCGCCACCGCGCTCGTGCTCACCGGCACCCAGCGCGCCGCCGCCATCCAGGAGGCGCAGTCCGCCGCGGCCGGCACCGCCAAGGCCATCGGCCTGTCCGGCCAGGAGAAGCTGGTCGTCCGGGATGTCGTCAAGGACGCCGACGGTACGGTCCACACCCGCTACGAGCGCACCTACCAGGGCCTGCCGGTCCTCGGCGGCGACCTCGTCGTGCACCAGAAGAAGAACGGCGCCCGCTCCACCACCAAGGCGACCGAGGCCCGCATAGCGGTGGCGAGCACCACCCCGGCCGTCGCCGCCGCCACCGCCAAGCAGTCGGCCGTGGCCGCCGCCGACGCCGAGGGCGCGACCGCGTCCTCCGCCCGCAAGGTCATCTGGGCCGGCTCCGGCAAGCCCGTCCTCGCCTGGGAGACCGTCGTCGGCGGGCTCCAGCACGACGGCACCCCGAGCGAGCTGCACGTCATCACGGACGCCACCACCGGCAAGGAGCTCCACTCCTTCGAGGCGATCGAGACGGGCGTCGGCAACACCCAGTACAGCGGCCAGGTCACGCTCGGCACGGCCCCGTCGTACACCCTCACCGACACGGCCCGCGGCGGCCACAAGACGTACGACCTCAAGGGCGCCACGTCCGGCACCGGCACCCTCTTCACCAACTCCACCGACGTGTGGGGCAACGGCCTCGCCTCCAACCGCGAGACCGCGGCCGCGGACGCCCACTACGGTGCGGCCGTCACGTGGGACTTCTACAAGAACGAGCTCGGCCGCAACGGCATCCGCGGTGACGGCGTCGCCGCCTACAGCCGCGTCCACTACGGCAACGCGTACGTCAACGCCTTCTGGTCCGACCAGTGCTTCTGCATGACGTACGGC
Organism: Streptomyces sp. NPDC127114; assembly: GCF_042677525.1. Taxonomy (NCBI): domain Bacteria; kingdom Bacillati; phylum Actinomycetota; class Actinomycetes; order Kitasatosporales; family Streptomycetaceae; genus Streptomyces; species Streptomyces sp. NPDC127114. The sequence goes on along the minus strand of NZ_JBHXTJ010000010.1, from coordinate 179,202 downwards.
GACGGCGCGGGCAACGCCAAGCCGCTGACGTCCCTCGACGTCGCCGGTCACGAGATGACCCACGGCCTGACCGCGTCCACCGCGGGTCTGCGCTACAGCAGGGAGTCGGGCGGCCTGAACGAGGCCACCTCCGACATCCTCGGCACCGCGGTCGAGTTCTACGCCAACAACTCCTCGGACACCGGCGACTACCTCATCGGCGAGAAGATCGACATCCGCGGCAACGGCACCCCGCTCCGCTACATGGACAAGCCCAGCAAGGACGGTAACTCCGCCGACTACTGGTCCAGCAGCCTCGGCCGCCTCGACGTCCACTACTCCTCGGGCCCGGCCAACCACTTCTTCTACCTGCTGTCCGAGGGCAGCGGCACGAAGACGCTCAACGGCGTCACCTACAACTCCCCGACCTACGACGGCTCCACGGTCACCGGCATCGGCCGCGCCGCGGCGTACAAGATCTGGTACAAGGCCCTCTCCACCTACATGACCTCGTCCACCAACTACGCGGGCGCCCGCACCGCCACCCTCTCGGCGGCGACGGACCTGTACGGCGCCGGCAGCGCGGAGTACAACGCGGTGAACGCGGCCTGGAAGGCCGTCAACGTCAACTGACGCAGCGGCAGGTAGGCACACCCCGACGGGGGGACAGGGGCTGTCCGGGCCACACCCGGACAGCCCCTGTACGTGCCACCCGCACCCCTGGTGCTCACTCGTCGTCGTGCAGGGTGCCGTCCTCGTCCATCCGCGGACGCAGCCGCTGGGTACAGGCTCTGGCGCGCCTCGTGCGGGGTGGCGAACAGGGAGCCGTGCGGGCGCCGGCCGGGGCCCTGGCGTTCCGCTCATCAGGGCCGCACAGACGGCTGCGCATACGACAAGACCCCGTCCTCAGCGTTTCCGCTGATCACGGGGTCTTTAGGCACTTCCTGCGAAGTGCCCCCGGCAGGATTCGAACCTGCGCACACGGCTCCGGAGGCCGTTGCTCTATCCCCTGAGCTACGGGGGCGTCCGCCGCTTCTCGCGGCGACGGGAAGAACACTACCAGCTCCTGCAGGGTGCCTGTGAACAGGTATTTCCGCCGCGTCACCATGGGGGCGTTCCCTCGCACGGGTCAGAAGTGGGCAAAAGCCGGACGCGGGTGCTCCCCGCGACCTACTCTCGACGTGTGTCAGGGGTGTCCGGGCGGGTGCTGGTTGTGGATGACAACCGGGTGATTCGCCAGCTGATCAGGGTCAATCTCGAGCTCGAGGGGTTCGAGGTGGTGACCGCGGCCGATGGTGCCGAGTGTCTGGATGTCGTGCATGAGGTCTGTCCTGATGTCGTCACCCTCGACGTCGTCATGCCCAGACTCGACGGGCTGAGGACCGCCGCGCGGCTCCGGGAGGACCCGCGGACCAGTCATCTGCCGGTGGCGATCATCAGCGCCTGCACCGAGTACGAGACGGAGGGCGCGGGCGGGGGTGCCTCCGGCGTCGACGCCTTCCTCGCCAAGCCCTTCGAGCCGGCCGACCTGGTACGCGTCGTCCGGCAGCTCATGCACCAGGAGCGGCGCGAGCCCCGCGACGATACCGACGCCGAGGAGCCGCCCGCAGTCAGCAGGACCGGGCGCCGAGGAGAGGGATAACGGGGAAGAGGAGAGGGCTAACGCGGAAGCGGACGGCGAGGGGAGCGGCGAAGGGTTGGCCGCGCGGGAGCGGGTGAGCCGGATCCGGCGCGCCCCAGCCGCCGGGGCCCTCCGACCCGGCGCGCCTCAGCGGCCGAGGCCCCGCCCCTCCTGCGCGTCCAGCCGCCGAGGCTCTCCAACCCGACACGCCCCAGCCGGCCGAGCCCCCGCCCCCTGCGCGCCCCAGCCGCCGAGGCCCCGCCCCTCCTGGTCGTGCGCCCACCGCCCACATGCCGAAACCGGTTCGCGTTCCGACCCCCCTCCTCCCCTACGCTTGTCCCGTGACCCCCGCGGACCTCTCCCTCACCGTGCTGCACGCCGTGCGCCGTGCGGTCGACGAGGGTGTGCTGCGGGTCGACGTGCCCGCGCGCGTCGCCGTCGAGCGGTCACGGACCGGTGGTACCGGTGACTACGCCACCAGCGTCGCCCTGCGGCTCGCCCGGCCCTCCGGGCTCGAAGCCCGCGACGTCGCCGAGATCCTGAAGGAGCGGCTGAGCGACAGCCCCGGCATCAGCTCCGTCGACATCACCGGCTCCGGGTTCCTCAACTTCACCCTCGACGGAAGCAGCCAAGAGCTCGTCCACGACCGCGTCATCCGTGAGATCGCGCGCTCCGGGATCTCGTACGGGCATTCCGAGCTTCTCTCCGGCATCCACGTCCGGTTCGCTCCCGTCACCGAGCCCCGTGCCGTTCTCCTCACCGAGACCGTCATCCGGCTTCTCCGGGCACAAGGAGCCACGGGCGACATCGACGGTACCGACGGCGCCGACGACTCCGGCGCCACCGACGAAACCACCGACGCCGACGCTGCCATCGCCAGCACCACCCGCGCCACCGGCGAAACCACCGACGCCGCCGCCAGCACTGCCACCGCCACCGCCCCACCTCGCCCCGAGCGCCTCCCCGTGCTCCCCGCTGCCTGCCTGTCCGACGTCCTCGGCGTCGACGCCGCCCGCTGGGCCCTGCTCCGGCCCGCCGCGCACGACCGGGCGCTCGACGGGGCGGCGCTTCTCGTCCAGCACGAGCGCAACCCGCTCTTCCGGGTCCGGTACGCGCACGCGCGGGCCAGGCGTCTCGTGGACAACGCCGCGCAGCTCGGCTTCGCGCCCGCGTACGAGAGTGCCGTCGACGAGCCGCGGCTTCTCGCCCTCCTCGGCGACCACCCCGCCGTCCTGCTCTCCGCCGCCCGCCACCGCGCCCCCGACCGGGTCGCCCGGCACCTCGAGGCCGTCGCCGACGCGTTCCTCGCGTTCCAGCACACCGTTCTGCCCCTCGGCGACGAGAAACCCTCGGCCGCCCACCGCTCCCGGCTCGCGCTCGCCGAAGCCGCCGGGACGGTGCTCGCCGGTGGCCTGTCCCTGCTCGGCATCAGCGCACCCGACCAGATCTGAAAGACGCAGACCCATGAGCCGTTCCGCACACCCCGCCGGGCCCCGCCACGCCGACGTCCTTCCCGAGGGGCACTACTCCGCTCCGCCCGCCGACCTCAACCGGCTCGACCCCAAGGTCTGGGCCCGGACCGTGGCCCGGAACGACGAGGGCCAGGTCACCGTCGGCGGGCTGAGCGTCGCCGAGCTCGCCGAGCAGTTCGGCACGCCCGCCTACTTCCTCGACGAGGACGACTTCCGCACCCGCTGCCGCGCCTGGGCCGACGCCTTCGGCAGTGACGCGGACGTCTTCTACGCCGGCAAGGCCTTCCTCTCGCGGGCCGTCGTCCGGTGGCTCAAGGAAGAGGGGCTCAACCTCGACGTCTGCTCCGGCGGTGAGCTCAGCACCGCCCTCTCCGCCGGCATGCCCGCCGAGCGCATCGCCTTCCACGGGAACAACAAGAGCGAGGACGAGATCCGGCGGGCCGTCGAGGCCGGCGTCGGGCGGATCGTGCTCGACTCCTTCCAGGAGATCGTCCGGGTCGCGCACATCGCGCAGTCGCTGGGCAAGCGGCAGCGGGTGCAGATCCGCGTCACCGTGGGCGTGGAAGCGCACACGCACGAGTTCATCGCCACCGCCCACGAGGACCAGAAGTTCGGGATCGCGCTCGCCGGCGGGCAGGCAGCGGAAGCGGTGCGGCGGGCGCTGCGGCTCGACGGGCTGGAGCTGATCGGGATCCACTCGCACATCGGGTCCCAGATCTTCGACATGGCCGGCTTCGAGGTGTCCGCGCGGCGCGTCGTGCAGCTGCTCGCCGAGGTGCGGGACGAGCACGGGATCGAGCTGCCCGAGATCGACCTCGGCGGCGGGCTCGGGATCGCGTACACCTCGGACGACGACCCGCGCGAGCCGCACCACATCGCCAAGGCGCTCACCGAGATCGTGACGCGCGAGTGCGAGGCCGCCGGGCTCGCCACGCCCCGCATCTCCGTCGAGCCCGGGCGCGCCATCGTCGGGCCCACCGCCTTCACCCTCTACGAGGTCGGCACCGTCAAGCCGCTCGAAGGGCTGCGCACGTACGTCTCCGTCGACGGCGGCATGTCGGACAACATCCGCACCGCCCTGTACGACGCCGAGTACAGCGTCGCGCTGGTCTCGCGCACGAGCGACGCCGAGCCGATGCTGTCCCGGGTGGTGGGCAAGCACTGCGAGAGCGGCGACATCGTCGTGCGCGACGCGTTCCTGCCCGCCGACATCGCGCCCGGCGACCTGATCGCCGTGCCGGCCACCGGCGCGTACTGCCGGTCGATGGCCAGCAACTACAACCACGCGCTGCGCCCGCCGGTGGTCGCCGTGCGGGACGGAGAAGCTCGGGTCATCGTGCGCCGTGAGACGGAGGAAGATCTCCTGCGTCTCGACGTCGGGTGATGAAATAGTCAGGTGATGGAAACCATGTCTCGCCATTCGGACCAGGCGCTGAAACGTCCGTCCGGTGAGTGAGACTGGTTCCCACCGTGGGAAACGGACACCCCGATCCGGCCCCGCGGACCGAAGGGAAAAGCGACCGCAGGAATGCGCGTCGCAGTCGTAGTCGAAGTTGTACGAGAGACGAGGTCGGATGATGCGTACGCGTCCGCTGAAGGTGGCGCTGCTGGGCTGTGGAGTGGTCGGCTCAGAGGTGGCGCGCATCATGACGACGCACGCCGACGACCTTGCCGCGCGCATCGGCGCCCCGGTCGAGCTCGCCGGTGTGGCCGTCCGCCGGCCCGACAAGGTGCGCGGGGGAGTGCCCGCCGAGCTGATCACCACCGACGCGACCGCCCTCGTGAAACGCGGGGACATCGACGTCGTCGTCGAGGTCATCGGCGGGATCGAGCCGGCCCGCAGCCTCATCACCACCGCGTTCGAGCACGGCGCCTCCGTCGTCTCCGCCAACAAGGCGCTGCTCGCCCAGGACGGTGCGACCCTCTACGCCGCCGCCGACCAGCACGGGCAGGACCTGTACTACGAGGCCGCCGTCGCCGGCGCCATTCCCCTCATCCGGCCGCTGCGCGAGTCCCTCGCCGGCGACAAGATCAACCGCGTGATGGGCATCGTCAACGGCACGACGAACTTCATCCTCGACAAGATGGACACCTCGGGAGCGGGCTACAGCGAGGCGCTGGACGAGGCCACCGCGCTCGGGTACGCCGAGGCCGACCCGACCGCCGACGTCGAGGGCTTCGACGCCGCCGCCAAGGCCGCCATCCTCGCCGGGATCGCCTTCCACACGCGCGTGCGCCTCGACGACGTCTACCGCGAGGGCATGACCGAGGTCACCGCCGCCGACTTCGCCTCGGCCAAGCAGATGGGCTGCACCATCAAGCTGCTCGCCATCTGCGAGCGGGCCGCCGACGGCGAGTCCGTCACCGCGCGCGTGCACCCCGCGATGATCCCGCTCAGCCACCCCCTCGCCTCCGTCCGCGAGGCGTACAACGCGGTCTTCGTCGAGGCGGAGGCCGCCGGGCGGCTCATGTTCTACGGTCCCGGGGCCGGCGGCTCGCCGACCGCCTCGGCCGTCCTCGGCGACCTCGTCGCCGTGTGCCGCAACAAGCTCAACGAGGCCAACGGCCCCGGTGAGTCCGCGTACACCCAGCTGCCCGTGAGCCCCATGGGCGAGGTCGTGACGCGGTACCACATCAGTCTCGACGTGGCCGACAAGCCGGGCGTCCTCGCCCAGGTCGCGACGGTCTTCGCCGAGCACGGCGTGTCGATCGACACCGTCCGTCAGACGGGCAAGGACGGCGAGGCCTCCCTCGTCGTCGTCACCCACCGCGCGCCCGACGCCGCCCTCTCCGGGACCGTCGAGGCGCTGCGCAAGCTCGACACCGTGCGCGGTGTCGCCAGCATCATGCGTGTTGAAGGGGAGTAAGGACCCATGACCAGCAAGGGCACCCACCAGTGGCGCGGCATCATCGAGGAGTACCGGGACCGCCTTCCGGTCACGGACACGACGCCGGTCGTCACGCTCCGTGAGGGCGGTACGCCGCTCGTCCCCGCTCAGGTCCTCTCCGAGCGCACGGGCTGCGAGGTGCACCTCAAGGTCGAGGGCGCCAACCCCACCGGCTCCTTCAAGGACCGGGGCATGACCATGGCCATCTCCAAGGCCAAGGAGGAGGGCGCGCAGGCCGTCATCTGCGCGTCCACCGGCAACACCTCCGCCTCCGCCGCCGCGTACGCGGTGCGCGCGGGCATGGTTTCCGCCGTTCTCGTCCCGCAGGGGAAGATCGCGCTGGGCAAGATGGGCCAGGCGCTCGTGCACGGCGCCCGGATCCTCCAGGTCGACGGCAACTTCGACGACTGCCTCACCCTGGCCCGCGGGCTGTCGGAGAACTACCCGGTGGCGCTGGTCAATTCGGTCAACCCGGTCCGCATCGAGGGCCAGAAGACCGCCGCGTTCGAGATCGTGGACATGCTGGGCGACGCGCCCGACATCCACGTGCTGCCCGTGGGCAACGCCGGCAACATCACGGCCTACTGGCGCGGGTACCGCGAGTACGCGGCCGACAAGCTCGCCACCCGTACGCCGCGCATGTGGGGCTTCCAGGCCTCCGGCTCGGCGCCGCTGGTGCGCGGCGAGGTGGTCAAGGACCCGTCGACCATCGCCACCGCGATCCGCATCGGCAACCCGGCCTCCTGGGACTACGCGATCGCCGCGCGCGACGAGTCGGGCGGCTTCATCGACGAGGTGACGGACCGTGAGATCCTGCAGGCCTACCGCCTGTTGGCCGCTCAGGAGGGCGTCTTCGTCGAGCCCGCGTCGGCCGCGTCGGTCGCCGGTCTGCTGAAGGCCGCCGCCCAGGGCAAGGTCGACCCGGGGCAGACCATCGTCTGCACCGTGACCGGCAACGGCCTGAAGGACCCCGACTGGGCCGTCGCCGGCGCCCCGCAGCCGGTCACCGTCCCGGTCGACGCCGCGGCCGCGGCCGCGCGCCTCGGCCTCGCCTGAATCTGGCCGGAAATCGACGCAGTGCGCCGTGCGCTGCAGGCAGCGCACGGTAGGTTCCTGATCGGGAGTCAAACCCGATCAGGAACCTACATAGGCGCACAGGTTGGCGCGCGACACGCATCGTGCGCCTCCTGTGCGCCCTATGTCGCGACAGAACCTTCCTTCGATAGGCTGTACCGAACCCGCCCCGACGCATATGCGTCGTGTTGTTGCCGTCGTCGCGCCCGAGGCGCGAGCGGCCCCCGGGTTCTCCGTACTTCCTCCGAACAATCCCGCAAGTCCGCACGTCAAGGAGAGTCATCGAGCGATGGCCGGTCCCGCGTTCCGCGCCGCCGCCGTACGGGTGCGCGTTCCCGCCACCAGCGCCAACCTCGGCCCGGGCTTCGACGCCTTCGGCCTGTCGCTGGGGCTCTACGACGACGTCGTCGTCCGGGTCGCCGACTCCGGGCTGCACATCGACATCGCCGGAGAGGGCGCCGACACCCTGCCGCGCGACGAGAGCCACCTGCTCATCCGCTCGCTGCGCACGGCCTTCGACCTGCTCGGCGGGCAGCCGCGCGGCCTCGAGGTCGTCTGCGCCAACCGCATCCCGCACGGCCGCGGCCTCGGCTCCTCCTCCGCCGCCATCTGCGCCGGCATCGTCGCCGCCCGCGCCGTGACCATAGGCGGCGACGCGCGGCTCGACGAGACCGCGCTGCTCGAGCTCGCCACCGAGATCGAGGGCCACCCCGACAACGTCGCCGCCTGCCTGCTCGGCGGGTTCACCCTCGCCTGGACCGAGGCCGGGGCCGCGCGGGCGATCAGGATGGACCCCTCGAATTCCATCGTTCCGGTGGTTTTCGTCCCGGGGAAGCCGGTACTGACGGAGACCGCCCGCGGCCTGCTCCCGCGCACCGTCCCGCACGTGGACGCCGCCGCCAACGCCGGCCGGGCCGCGCTCCTCGTCGAGGCCCTGACCCGCCGGCCCGAGCTGCTGCTCGCGGCCACCGAGGACCGGCTGCACCAGGAGTACCGGGCGCCCGCGATGCCCGAGAGCATCGCCCTGGTGAACCGGCTGCGGGCGGACGGGGTGCCCGCGGTCATCTCCGGCGCGGGCCCCACGGTGCTCGCACTGGCCGAACACGGGACGGCCGACAAGGTCGCCCTCCTTGCGGGCGAGGGATGGGCCGCCAACCGGCTCGACCTCGACATGCCCGGCGCGAGCGTCCTGCCGCTGGCGCCCTGACGGGCAGCGCGCGGTGTCCGGGCCGGAGGGCCCGGAACTGCGCGGACACGAGATTGCCGGTGACAGAGAGGGGGAATGTTTGTTGGAGCCGGTAGTGTTAACCTCAAGCTTGCACCCGACGTCTTCGAGGCGCGGTGCTGAGTGTCCCTATCAGGGACCACCAATTCTTCCGGGAGCCTCCTCCACTGCCTGAGCAGCCTGCCTGAGCAGTTTCGAGCACGCTCCGGAACCGGCACGACACCCCTCGCTCTTCTTCCGCGTGAGGGCCGAGCAGGGGGCGCTCGGGCCGGACTTACAGCACGTTTTCTCTTCCGCCGCACCCGGCGGGACCACCGCTCCGACACGGTCCACCAAGCAGGACCGCTGCCGGACAGCACAACCGGTCGCCGAGCCAGATGGCCGACGTCCGCTCCAGGGAAGGACCCTTCGTGAGCGACACCACCGATCTGATGGGCGTGACTGCCGACAACAGCGTCGACACCGCCGCGCCCGCCGCAGGTGCTGCCACTGGCACCACCGCACGGCGCCGCCGCTCCGGCACCGGCCTCGAGGGCATGGTCCTGGCCGAGCTGCAGCAGGTCGCGTCCGGCCTCGGCATCAGGGGCACCGCGCGGATGCGCAAGAGCCAGCTGATCGAGGTCATCAAGGAGGCGCAGGCCGGAGGCTCCGCCGCCGCGCCCGCCAAGTCCGGCGACGCCGCCGAGACCAAGCCGAAGCGCCGCGCCACCTCCAAGGCCCGTACGGCCGAGACCGCTGCCGAGACCGCCGCGCCGAAGGCCGAGAAGCCCGAGAAGGCCGAGAAGGCCGAGCCGGTCGCCCAGCAGCAGATCGAGATCCCGGGCCAGCCCGCGGGCGTGGACGCCCCGGCCGGCGAGCGCCGTCGCCGGCGCGCCACCGCCCCCGCCGGTTCGCCGGAGGGAGCCGAGGCCAAGGGCGAGACCGCCCAGGTCGTCAAGACCGAGGCCCGCGCCGAGGCCCGTACGGAGACCAAGGGCGAGCCGCAGGCCGAGGCGGCCGTGGACGGCGCCGAGGGCCGTGGCCGTCGCGACCGCGGTGACCGCCGCGACCGCCGTGACCGTCAGCGCGACCGCGGCAAGGGCGACGACCAGCAGGGCGGCGGCCAGGGCGGCCAGCGCAAGGAGCGCCAGGGCCAGGGCCAGGGTCAGGGCCAGCCGCAGGGCCAGCAGGGCGGCCAGCCGGCCGGCCCGCAGGACGACGACGACTTCGAGGGCGGCCGCCGGGGCCGTCGCGGGCGCTACCGCGACCGTCGTGGCCGTCGTGGCCGTGACGACTTCGCGGGCGAGCCGCAGGTCTCCGAGGACGACGTCCTGATCCCGGTCGCGGGCATCCTCGACATCCTCGACAACTACGCGTTCATCCGGACCTCCGGCTACCTGCCCGGCCCGAACGACGTGTACGTCTCCCTCGCCCAGGTCCGCAAGAGCGGTCTGCGCAAGGGTGACCACGTCACCGGTGCCGTGCGCCAGCCGAAGGAGGGCGAGCGCCGCGAGAAGTTCAACGCGCTGGTGCGCCTCGACTCGGTCAACGGCATGGCGCCGGAGTCCGGCCGCGGCCGCCCCGAGTTCAACAAGCTCACCCCGCTGTACCCGCAGGACCGCCTCCGTCTGGAGACCGACCCGGGCGTGCTGACCACGCGGATCATCGACCTCGTGTCGCCGATCGGCAAGGGCCAGCGCGGTCTGATCGTGGCCCCGCCGAAGACCGGCAAGACCATGATCATGCAGGCGATCGCCAACGCGATCACCCACAACAACCCCGAGTGCCACCTGATGGTCGTCCTCGTCGACGAGCGTCCGGAAGAGGTCACCGACATGCAGCGGTCGGTCAAGGGCGAGGTCATCTCCTCGACCTTCGACCGCCCGGCCGAGGACCACACCACGGTCGCCGAGCTGGCCATCGAGCGCGCCAAGCGCCTCGTGGAGCTGGGTCACGACGTGGTCGTCCTGCTCGACTCCATCACCCGCCTGGGCCGCGCGTACAACCTCGCGGCGCCCGCCTCCGGCCGCATCCTGTCCGGTGGTGTCGACTCGACCGCGCTGTACCCGCCGAAGCGCTTCTTCGGTGCCGCGCGCAACATCGAGGACGGCGGCTCGCTGACCATCCTGGCCACCGCGCTGGTCGACACCGGCTCGCGCATGGACGAGGTGATCTTCGAGGAGTTCAAGGGCACCGGCAACATGGAGCTCAAGCTCGACCGGAAGCTCGCCGACAAGCGCATCTTCCCGGCCGTCGACGTCGACGCCTCGGGTACGCGCAAGGAGGAGATCCTGCTCGGCAGCGAGGAGCTCTCCATCACCTGGAAGCTGCGTCGCGTGCTGCACGCGCTCGACCAGCAGCAGGCGATCGAGCTGCTGCTCGACAAGCTGAAGCAGACGAAGTCGAACGCGGAGTTCCTGCTCCAGATCCAGAAGACGACTCCCGGCGCCAACAACGACTGACGCCGAGACGCTCGTCACACGGCGACGCCCTGACCTCCGGGTCGTCATCTCGCCGTGACCTGCGTAAACGACTGCGCCCACCGTGTCCGCACGGTGGGCGCAGTCGCGTTACGGTCCGTGGTCCGCCCAAACCTCACAGCCTCATATGCAACCCTTTCGGGTGCTTCGCCGTCACACAAGGTGAACCATAGGGCTGAGGGAAGACGATGACCGAGCAGAACCAGAGCGGCCGAATACGGGCCACGGGCCGCCGCCGCAAGCCGCCCGCCAAGGGCCGCCGCGCGGCGGTCGCCGCCGCCTGGGCCGCCGCCGTACTCGTCCTGGCCGGCGGCTCCGGACTCGGCTACGTCTACTTCAAGCTCAACGGCAACCTCGAGGGCGTCGACATCAACGGGCAGCTCGGCAAGGACCGGCCCGAGAACGTCGACAACGGCTCGATGGACATCCTCGTCCTCGGCTCCGACTCCCGCTCCGGCGCCAACGGCGACTACGGCAGGGACGAGGGCGGCGCCCGCTCCGACACCGCGATGGTCGTCCACGTCTACGAGGGCCACAAGAAGGCCTCCGTGGTCTCCATCCCGCGCGACACCCTGATCGACCGCCCCGCCTGCACCGACGGGAAGGGCGGCACCGCCGCCGCCGAGCACCGGGCCATGTTCAACACGGCGTACGAGGTCGGCGGGCCGGCCTGCGCGGTCAAGACCGTCGAGGCGATGTCCGGCATCCGCATGGACCACTACATCGAGGTCGACTTCACCGGCTTCAAGAAGCTCATCGACCGGCTCGGCGGCGTCGAGATCACCACCACCCAGGCCATCAGGGACTCCAAGAGCCACCTCGACCTCGAACCGGGCACGCACACCCTCGACGGCGAGCAGTCCCTCGGCCTGGTCCGCACCCGCAAGAGCGTCGGCGACGGCAGCGACCTCGGCCGCATCCAGCTCCAGCAGGCCTTCATGAAGGCCTTCATCGAGCAGGTGAAGAGCGTCGGCGTCCTCTCCGACCCGAAGAAGCTGCTCGACCTCGCCGACACCGCCACCAAGGCCATCACCCCCGACTCCGAGCTCGACTCCGTCACCGAGCTGATGGGCTTCGCCAGGGGCCTCGCCGGGCTCGGCGCCGACGACGTCCACATGGTGACCATGCCGGTGGAGTACGACCCCCGGGACCCGAACCGGGTCGTGCCCCTGGAGGCCCAGGCCGCCCAGGTCTGGGCGGCCCTGAAGGCGGACCGCCCGATCCCCGCCTCGGCGACGAGGAACGCGGCCACGGGCCAGGCCCAGGGCCTCGTGAAGTAGCCCGGAAGCCGCCAGGAATAGTTCCGGCCCGACCCCGGTTTTGGGAGATGCGGCCGGTCCTGGCAGACTGGTACGTCGGCCCCGGTTCACGCATGTGCATCCCGCACGGGCGACCCGGAGCCCTCCCGGAACTAGGAGACACCTTGAAGCGCGAGATCCACCCCGAGTACGTCGAGACCCAGGTCAGCTGCACCTGCGGCGCGTCGTTCACCACCCGTAGCACCCTCACCGAGGGCACCATCCGTGCCGAGGTCTGCTCCGAGTGCCACCCGTTCTACACGGGCAAGCAGAAGATCCTCGACACCGGCGGCCGCGTCGCCCGCTTCGAGGCCCGCTTCGGCAAGGCTGCCGGCTCCGCCAAGAAGTAGCGAGCCACTGCGCCGGTCTTCGGCTGCCCCTGCGCGGGGTGGCCGGGACCGGCGCTTTGCCGTCCCGTAGCAACTTACGAAAACCAGGAGCCCCCGATGTTCGAGGCGGTCGAGGAACTGGTCGGCGAGCACGCCGACCTCGAGAAGAAGCTCGCCGACCCTTCGGTCCACGCCGACCAGGCCAACGCGCGCAAGCTGAACAAGCGTTACGCGGAGCTGACCCCGATCGTCGCCACCTACCGCTCCTGGAAGCAGACCGGTGACGACATCGAGACCGCCCGCGAGTTCGCGCACGACGACCCGGACTTCGCGGCCGAGGTCAAGGAGCTGGAGAAGCAGCGCGAGGAGCTGACCGACAAGCTCCGGCTGCTGCTGGTCCCGCGCGACCCCAGCGACGACAAGGACGTCATCCTCGAGATCAAGGCCGGCGCGGGCGGCGACGAGTCCGCCCTGTTCGCCGGCGACCTCCTGCGGATGTACCTGCGCTACGCCGAGCGGGTCGGCTGGAAGACCGAGATCATCGACTCCACCGAGTCCGAGCTCGGCGGCTACAAGGACGTCCAGGTCGCCGTGAAGACCAAGGGCGGCAACGGGGCCACCGAGCCCGGCCAGGGCGTCTGGGCCCGGCTCAAGTACGAGGGCGGGGTGCACCGCGTGCAGCGCGTGCCCGCCACCGAGTCGCAGGGCCGCATCCACACCTCCGCGGCCGGTGTGCTCGTCACGCCGGAGGCCGAGGAGGTCGACGTCGAGATCCACGCCAACGACCTGCGCATCGACGTCTACCGCTCGTCCGGCCCCGGTGGCCAGTCGGTCAACACCACCGACTCCGCCGTCCGCATCACGCACCTGCCGACCGGCATCGTCGCGTCCTGCCAGAACGAGAAGAGCCAGCTCCAGAACAAGGAGCAGGCCATGCGCATCCTGCGTTCCCGGCTGCTCGCCGCCGCGCAGGAGAAGGCCGAGGCCGAGGCCGCCGACGCCCGTCGCAGCCAGGTCCGCACCGTCGACCGCTCCGAGAAGATCCGTACGTACAACTTCCCGGAGAACCGCATCTCGGACCACCGCGTCGGCTTCAAGGCGTACAACTTGGACCAGGTGCTCGACGGCGAGCTGGACGCGGTCATCCAGGCCTGCGTCGACGCCGACTCGGCCGCCAAGCTGGCCGCCGCGTAGGACCCGACCTCGTAAAGCCCCACCCGCACCACGGAGGACCAGCGTGAACCTGCTGCTTGCCGAGGTGGCCCAGGCCACCCAGCGGCTGGCCGACGCCGGCGTTCCCTCACCGCGTTTCGACGCCGAGGAGCTCGCCGCGTTCGTGCACGGCGTCAAGCGGGGGGAGCTGCACAACGTCAAGGACGCGGACTTCGACGCCCGCTACTGGGAGGCCATCGCGCGCCGCGAGGCGCGCGAGCCGCTCCAGCACATCACCGGCCGCGCGTTCTTCCGCTACCTGGAGCTCCAGGTCGGTCCCGGCGTCTTCGTGCCGCGTCCCGAGACGGAGTCGGTGGTCGGCTGGGCCATAGACGCCGTACGGGCCATGGACGTCGTCGAGCCGCTCATCGTCGACCTGTGCACCGGCTCCGGCGCGATCGCGCTCGCCCTGGCGCAAGAGGTGCCGCGCTCGACCGTGCACGCCGTGGAGCTGTCCGAGGACGCCCTCGTGTGGACCCGGAAGAACGTGCAGGGCTCGCGCGTCGTCCTGCACGAGGGCGACGCGCTGAGCGCGCTGCCGGAGCTCGACGGCCAGGTCGACCTGGTCATCTCCAACCCGCCGTACATCCCGCTCACCGAGTGGGAGCACGTGGCGCCCGAGGCCCGCGACCACGACCCGGAGATGGCACTGTTCTCCGGCGAGGACGGCCTCGACACCATCCGCGGCATCGAGCGCACCGCGCACCGGCTGCTGCGGCCCGGCGGCCTCGTGGTCGTCGAGCACGCGGACACGCAGGGCGGCCAGGTGCCGTGGATCTTCAACGAGGAGGCCGGCTGGGCGGACGCCGCCGACCACCCCGACCTGAACAACCGGCCGCGATTCGCGACCGCGCGCAAGGCGACCCCATGACGAGCATGTTCGACGTGTACGAGGAGGACCGGGACTGATGGCACGGCGATACGACTGCAACGAGGCGACGGACCGCGCGACGGGTCTGCGTGAGGCCGCGTCCGCCGTGCGCAGGGGCGAGCTGGTCGTGCTGCCCACGGACACCGTGTACGGCATCGGGGCGGACGCCTTCAGCTCGGAGGCCGTCGCGGACCTGCTGGCCGCCAAGGGCCGGGGCCGCAACATGCCCACGCCGGTGCTGATCGGCTCCCCGAACACCCTCCACGGCCTCGTCACGGACTTCTCCGAGATGGCGTGGGAGCTCGTCGACGCGTTCTGGCCGGGCGCGCTGACGCTGGTCGCCAGGCACCAGCCGTCCCTGCAGTGGGACCTGGGCGACACCCGCGGCACCGTCGCGATCCGGATGCCGCTGCACCCGGTCGCGATCGAGCTGCTCACGGAGGTCGGCCCGATGGCCGTGTCCTCGGCGAACCTGACCGGCCACCCGTCGCCGGAGGACTGCGACGCGGCGCAGGGCATGCTCGGCGACTCGGTCTCCGTCTACCTCGACGGCGGCCCGACCCCCGGCATCGTCCCCTCCTCCATCGTCGACGTGACGGGCAAGGTGCCGGTGCTGCTGCGCGAGGGCGCGCTGTCGGCGGACGAGCTCCGGAAGGTGGTACCCGACCTCGAGGTGGCCAGTTGACCGCCCCTGAGGGGCGTGGCATAGCGGGGCACGAGCACGACGGCAACACCTTCCGCATCCTCCACGTCAGCACCGGCAACGTCTGCCGCTCGCCGATCACCGAGCGGCTGACCCGCCATGCCCTGATCGACCGCCTCGGCGACCCCATGGGCGGCGGTCTGATCGTGGAGAGCGCGGGCACCTGGGGCCACGAGGGCGCCCCGATGGAGAGCAACGCGGAGCAGGTCCTCGCGGACTTCGGCGCCGACTTCAGCGGGTTCACGGGCCGCGAGCTCCTCGACGAGCACGTCATCCGCGCGGACCTGGTCCTCACCGCGACCCGCGACCACCGCGCGCAGGTCATCTCGATGGGCCACTCGGCGGGCCTGCGCACCTTCACCCTGAAGGAGTTCACCCGCCTCGTCCGTGCGATAGATCCGGCCACTCTTCCGGACCCGCGCGACGGCCACGGCACGGTCGACCGCGCCCGCGCCCTGGTCCGCGCGGCCGCGGCTCTCCGCGGGTGGCTGCTGGCCCCGTCGGCGGAGGCGGACGAGGTGAACGACCCGTACGGTGCTCCGATCACGTTCTTCCGTTCGATCGGCGAGGAGATCCAGCAGGCCCTCGACCCGGTGGTGACGGCCCTGACGGGCGTGGGCACGAAGCGCTAGCCGCCGACCCCGGTTCGCGGCCGCCCGCGTCGGGGCGCTGAGGCCGTTTCCCCGTGTTCTGGGGCCCGGGTGGAGCAGTGGGGGAGCGGAGGGAGGGGTGGGTGCCTAGAGTGGGTTTTCAGGCCCGCTCACGCACTCGGAGTGCCCCATGCCGGTCACCGCTCCAACCGAAGACGAGCACGCGCTCGACGTACTGCGCCGTCAGGACCCCGAGGTGGCCGATGTGCTGCTCGGCGAGGTGCGGCGGCAGGCGGACAGTCTGCAGCTGATCGCCGCGGAGAACTTCACCTCGCCCGCCGTGCTCGCCGCGCTGGGCTCGCAGCTGGCCAACAAGTACGCCGAGGGCTATCCCGGCGCCCGCCATCACGGCGGCTGCGAGTACGTCGACGCCGTCGAGCGGATCGCCGTCGAGCGGGCGACCTCGCTCTTCGGGGCCGAGCACGCGAACGTGCAGCCGCACTCCGGGTCGTCCGCCGTCCTCGCCGCCTATGCCGCGCTGCTGCGGCCCGGCGACACCGTCCTCGCCATGGGGCTCGCCCACGGCGGGCACCTCACGCACGGCTCGCCCGCGAACTTCTCCGGCCGCTGGTTCGACTTCGTCCCGTACGGCGTCGACGCCGAGACGGGCCTCGTCGACTACGAGCAGGTGGCCGCGCTCGCCCGGCACCACCGGCCGAAGGCGATCGTCTGCGGGTCCATCTCCTATCCGCGGCACCTCGACTACGCCGTCTTCCGTGACATCGCCGACGAGGTGGGGGCGTATCTGATCGCCGACGCCGCCCATCCGCTCGGGCTCGTCGCCGGCGGCGCGGCCCCCAGCCCCGTCCCGTACGCCGACATCGTCTGCGGGACCACCCACAAGGTGCTGCGCGGCCCGCGCGGCGGGCTGCTGCTGTGCGGGGCGGAGCTCGCCCAGCAGGTGGACCGGGCCGTGTTCCCCTTCTCGCAGGGCGGTGCGCAGATGCACACCATCGCCGCCAAGGCCGTCGCCTTCGGCGAGGCGTCCACTCCGGCCTTCACCGCGTACGCCCATCAGGTGGTGGAGCACGCCCGGGTGCTCGCCGCCGCGCTGGCCGCCGAGGGCTTCGCGCTGACCACCGGGGGGACGGACACGCATCTCATCACCGCCGATCCGGCTCCGCTCGGCATCGACGGCCGCACCGCCCGCGCCCGGCTCGCCGCCGCCGGCATCGTGCTCGACACCTGTGCGCTGCCGTACGGGGACGGGCGCGGGATCCGGCTCGGTACGGCCGCCGTCACCACCCAGGGCATGGGCGGCCCGGAGATGGCCAGAATTGCGGCATTGTTCACCGCGGCGCTACGGGACGACGCGGAGGAGACGGCGAGGGTACGGGCCGAAGTACGCGAACTTGCCGGGCGTTTTCCCCCGTATGGCCGGTAAAGAGGCCCCGCCCGGAACCGTTCGCGGCGCCCGTATGTCCTCGACCATGGGGACGGCCCGGCTAGGGTGTGGGGCTGAGATGGCCAGCGATTCCTGTGGGGCAGCCCGTGCGTGATTACCTGCTGACGCTCTGTGTCACGGCCGCGGTGACCTATCTGCTGACCGGTCCGGTGCGGAAGTTCGCCATCGCGACCGGCGCGATGCCGGAGATCCGCGCCCGCGACGTGCACCGAGAACCGACTCCGCGGCTCGGTGGCATCGCCATGTTCTTCGGGCTGTGCGCGGGACTCCTCGTCGCCGACCACCTGCAGAACCTGAACAGCGTCTTCGAGCTGTCCAACGAGCCACGCGCGCTGCTCTCCGGCGCCGCCCTGATCTGGCTGATCGGCGTCCTCGACGACAAGTTCGAGCTGGACGCGCTGATCAAGCTCGGCGCGCAGATGATCTCCGCGGGCGTGATGGTCATGCAGGGTCTGACGATCCTGTGGCTGCCCATCCCCGGCGTCGGCACGGTCGCGCTCACCCAGTGGCAGGGCACACTGCTCACGGTCGCCCTGGTCGTCCTCACCATCAACGCCGTGAACTTCGTCGACGGCCTCGACGGCCTCGCCGCCGGCATGGTCTGCATCGCCGCCGCGGCCTTCTTCCTCTACGCGTACCGGATCTGGTTCGGCTACACGATCGAGGCGGCGGCCCCCGCGACGCTGTTCGCCGCGATCCTCATGGGCATGTGCCTGGGCTTCCTGCCCCACAACATGCACCCGGCGCGGATCTTCATGGGCGACTCGGGCTCGATGCTGATCGGCCTGATCCTGGCCGCGTCCGCCATCTCCATCACGGGCCAGGTCGACCCGGACGCGCTGAAGATCTTCGAGGGTTCGACCAAGGCCGCCACGCACGCCGCCCTGCCGGTCTTCATCCCGCTGGTGCTGCCGCTGACGGTCATCGCGATCCCGATGGCGGACCTGGTGCTCGCGATCGTGCGGCGCACCTGGAAGGGCCAGTCGCCGTTCGCGGCGGACCGCGGGCACCTGCACCACCGGCTCCTGGAGATCGGGCACTCGCACAGCCGTGCCGTGCTGATCATGTACTTCTGGTCGGCACTCATCGCCTTCGGCACCCTGGCCTACTCCGTGCACTCGACATCGATGTGGATCGTGCTCGCCGTGGTCTTCCTGAGCGCGGTCGGTCTGGTGCTGCTCCTGCTGCCGCGCTTCACGCCGCGCGCCCCGCGCTGGGCGGAGGCGGTCGTGCCGCCGCGCTACCGGCGCCGCAGGCCCGCTCCGGAGCCGGAGCCGGCCCCGGCCGTCGAGGGGCCGGCCGTCGAGGAGGAGCGGGTGCCCGTGCCCGCGGGGGTCAACGGGGCGACCGCCATCGGCCACCGTTCGCGCTTCTCCGACCGGAGTAAGGCCGGGGCGCGCGGTTGACGTAAGCCGCATCGGGGGTCAATACCAGACAAGGTGCCCCCGCGTCGTGCACACACGCGCGCACTCACTCTCACGTGTGAGAGTTGGCACACCCTCTGGGTAAAGACCTATTCAAATAGTTTGTGATACGGTTCACGAGACCCGGCGACAGTGCCGAAGGACCGTAGTGCGACGGTTCGTTGGCCCCGAGACACACCTCGGACCGGGCTTACGCTCGTCCATGACGACACCATCGCCCCCTCCAGCAAGCGGAGACACCGCCATGCCGTCCAACGACGCACGCACCCTGCTGCACACCGCAGTGCCCACCGCCGCCGTAGGCGCCATCGCCACGGTTGTCAGCGGTGTGGTCGCCGGTGGCAAGGGCGCGCTCGGCGCCGTCGTCGGCACCGCGGTCGTGCTTCTCTTCATGGGCATCGGGCTGGTGGTTCTGCAGCGGACGGCGAAGAAGCTTCCGCAGCTGTTCCAGGCCATGGGGCTGATGCTCTACACGGCCCAGCTGCTGGTCCTCTTCATCTTCCTGGCCTTGCTGAAGGACACTTCGGCGTTCGACTTCAAGGCCTTCGCCTTCACGCTGCTCGCCACGACCATCGTGTGGGTCGCCGCCCAGGCCCGGGCCTATATGAAGGCCAAGATCATGTACGTCGAGCCCGAGAAAACGGGGCCGAAGTCGTGAAGGGTAGGGCCGGGATAAAGACGCGTTCGGCTTCCTGCTATCGTCCGGTGCCAACTGCGGCACTGCGGGCGCGGGCATCCGAAGCGGCGCCTGTCCCAGCGCGAGGCTCGATGCCGAACCGCCGCCCCCTTATCCGTAAGACCAGTCCAGTGCCGACCCGCGGCTGCGTGCCGCGCCGACACAACGAGGTTGCCGTACCTATGCGCCACGCTGAAGGAGCCCGCGGTGAGTGCTGACCAGACGCTTGCCTTCGACCCGGATTGCCACATCTTCACCGGATGCGGCTTCCCGGCGCCGGGCCTGCACACGTTCATGTACGAGCCCATCTTCACCGTGGGCAGCTTCGAGTTCACCAAGCCGATGCTGCTCGCCATCCTGGGTTCGATCGTGGTCGTCGGCTTCTTCTGGGCCGCTTTCAACAAGCCCAAGCTGATCCCCGGCAAGATGCAGATGGTCGGCGAGGCCGGTTACGACTTCGTGCGCCGCGGCATCGTCTACGAGATCATCGGCAAGAAGGACGGCGAGAAGTACGTCCCGCTGATGGTGTCGCTGTTCTTCTTCGTCTGGATGATGAACCTCTGGTCGATCATCCCGCTCGCCCAGTTCCCGGTCACCTCGCTGATCGCCTTCCCGGCGGCCCTCGCGCTGATCGTGTACGTGCTGTGGATCTCGCTGACCTTCAAGAAGCACGGCTTCGTCGGCGGCTGGAAGAACATCGTCGGCTACGACAAGTCGCTCGGCCCGATCCTGCCCCTGGTCGTCGTCCTCGAGTTCTTCTCGAACCTGCTCATCCGGCCCTTCACGCACGCGGTCCGACTGTTCGCGAACATGTTCGCCGGTCACCTGCTCATCGTGATGTTCTCGCTGGCCACCTGGTACCTCATGAACGGCCTCGGCTTCGTCTACGCCGGCGCCTCGTTCGTGATGGTCATCATCATGACCGCCTTCGAGCTCTTCATCCAGGCCGTCCAGGCGTACGTCTTCGTCCTCCTGGCCTGCAGCTACGTCCAGGGCGCGCTCTCCGAGCACCACTGAGCCGGCCCGGCAGCAGCCAAGAACCACTCACCCCACCCACAGTCGTCCGGTGGCCAACCCCCACCGGGTCCTTGAAAGAGAAGGAAGAACCGGCATGTCCGCTCTCGAGACTCTCGCCGCCGTCAACGGAAACGTCGCCTCCATCGGCTACGGCCTCGCTGCCATCGGCCCCGGCGTCGGCGTCGGCATCATCTTCGGTAACGGCACCCAGGCCCTCGCCCGTCAGCCCGAGGCGGCCGGCCTGATCCGTACCAACCAGATCATGGGTTTCGCCTTCTGTGAGGCGCTCGCCCTCATCGGCATCGTCATGGGCTTCGTCTACAAGTAAGCCGGACCGACAGCCCGATTCTTTTTACGGAAGGCACTGATGTGAACGCTCTGCTTCTTGCGGAAGCGGCGGAGGAGCAGCCTCCGCTCATCCCGCATCTCGACGAGCTCGTCATCGGCCTGATCGCCTTCGTCATCGTCTTCGGCTTCCTCGCCAAGAAGCTCCTCCCGAACATCAACAAGGTTCTGGACGAGCGCCGTGAGGCCATCGAGGGTGGCATCGAGAAGGCCGAGTCGGCCCAGATCGAGGCTCAGAGTGTGCTGGAGCAGTACAAGGCTCAGCTCGCCGAGGCCCGCCACGAAGCCGCGCGTCTCCGCCAGGAGGCGACGGAGCAGGGCACCGCGATCATCCAGGAGATGAAGGCGGAAGGCCAGCGCCAGCGCGAGGAGATCATCGCGGCCGGTCACGCCCAGATCGAGGCCGACCGCAAGGCCGCGTCCGCCGCGCTGCGTCAGGACGTCGGCAAGCTCGCCACGGACCTGGCCGCGAAGCTGGTCGGCGAGTCCCTCGAGGACCACGCCCGCCAGAGCCGCACCATCGACCGCTTCCTCGACGAGCTCGAGGAGAAGGCCGAGGCCGTCCGATGAACGGAGCGAGCCGCGAGGCACTGAGCGCCGCACGCGAGGCCCTCGACGCGCTGACCGACAACACCTCGGTCGACGCGGCGAAGCTCGCCGGTGAGCTGGCCGCGGTCACCGCACTGCTCGACCGCGAGGTGTCGCTGCGCCGGGTCCTGACCGACCCCGCGCAGTCGGGCGAGGCCAAGGCCGAGCTCGCGCAGCGACTCCTCTCCGGTCAGGTGGGCGGCGAGACCGTCGACCTGGTCTCCGGAATGGTGCGTTCCCGCTGGTCGCAGTCCCGCGACCTGGTCGACGGCCTGGAGGAGCTGGCGAACACCGCCGACCTCACGGCCGCGCAGAAGGCGGGCGCCCTCGACGACGTCGAGGACGAGCTGTTCCGCTTCGGCCGGATCGTCTCCTCCAGCACCGAGCTCCGCTCGGCGCTGACGGACAAGAAGGCCACGACCGCCGCCAAGGGCGAGCTGCTGCGCAGCCTGCTCGGCGGCAAGGCGAACGCCGCCACCGAGCGGCTGGTCGTCCGTCTGGTGACCCAGCCGCGGGGACGTAGCCTGGAAGCGGGACTCGAGTCCCTGTCCAAGCTCGCCGCGGCGCGCCGGGACCGCATGGTCGCCGTCGTCACCTCGGCGGTGCCGCTGACCGACCAGCAGAAGCAGCGCCTCGGTGCCGTGCTGGCCAAGCTGTACGGCCGCCAGATGCACCTGAACCTGGACGTGGACCCCACGGTCCTCGGCGGGATCTCGGTGCGCGTCGGCGACGAGGTCATCGACGGCACCATCGCGGAGCGCCTCGACGAGGCGACCCGTCGCCTGGCCGGCTGACCTCGGCCACAACGAAACAAGCATGACCAGCGGCCCGGTTGGGCCGTGCAGAGATTGCAGAAGATTCCTGGGGGTCGCCCCCAGACCCCTAAGAAACTTCGGGCCCAACAAGGAGAGCAGGGAACCCAGATGGCGGAGCTCACGATCCGGCCGGAGGAGATCCGGAACGCGCTGGAGAACTTCGTCCAGTCGTACCAGCCGGACGCGGCCTCGCGCGAGGAGGTCGGCACGGTCAGCCTGGCCGGCGACGGCATCGCGAAGGTCGAGGGTCTTCCCTCGGCCATGGCGAACGAGCTGCTGAAGTTCGAGGACGGCACCCTCGGCCTCGCCCTGAACCTCGAGGAGCGCGAGATCGGCGCGATCGTCCTCGGCGAGTTCAGCGGCATCGAGGAGGGACAGTCGGTGCAGCGCACCGGCGAGGTCCTCTCCGTCGGTGTCGGCGAGGGATACCTGGGTCGCGTCGTCGACCCGCTCGGCAACCCGATCGACGGTCTCGGCGAGATCGCGACCGAGGGCCGCCGCGCCCTCGAGCTGCAGGCGCCCGGCGTCATGCAGCGCAAGTCGGTCCACGAGCCGATGGAGACCGGCTACAAGGCCGTCGACGCCATGACCCCGGTCGGCCGTGGTCAGCGTCAGCTGATCATCGGTGACCGCCAGACCGGCAAGACCGCCCTGGCCGTCGACACGATCATCAACCAGCGCGACAACTGGCGCTCGGGCGACGTGAACAAGCAGGTCCGCTGCATCTACGTCGCCGTCGGCCAGAAGGGCTCCACCATCGCGTCCGTGCGCGCGGCCCTGGAAGAGGCCGGCGCGCTCGAGTACACGACGATCGTCGCCGCCCCGGCGTCCGACCCGGCCGGCTTCAAGTACCTCGCCCCGTACACCGGCTCGGCCATCGGCCAGCACTGGATGTACCAGGGCAAGCACGTCCTGATCATCTTCGACGACCTGTCGAAGCAGGCCGACGCCTACCGCGCCGTGTCGCTGCTGCTGCGCCGCCCGCCGGGCCGTGAGGCCTACCCGGGTGACGTCTTCTACCTGCACTCCCGCCTGCTCGAGCGCTGCGCCAAGCTCTCGGACGAGCTGGGTGCCGGCTCGATGACCGGTCTGCCGATCGTCGAGACCAAGGCCAACGACGTCTCGGCGTTCATCCCGACCAACGTCATCTCCATCACGGACGGCCAGTGCTTCCTGGAGTCCGACCTGTTCAACGCCGGCCAGCGTCCGGCCCTGAACGTCGGTATCTCCGTCTCCCGTGTCGGTGGCTCCGCCCAGCACCCGGCCATGAAGCAGATCTCCGGCCGTCTCCGCGTCGACCTGGCCCAGTTCCGTGAGCTGGAGGCGTTCGCCGCCTTCGGTTCCGACCTGGACGCCGCGTCGAAGGCGCAGCTGGAGCGCGGTCAGCGCATGGTCGAGCTGCTGAAGCAGCCGCAGTACCAGCCGATGGCCACCGAGAACCAGGTCGTCTCCATCTGGGCCGGCACCACCGGCAAGATGGACGACGTCCCGGTCGCGGACATCCGCCGCTTCGAGGCCGAGATGCTGGCGTACCTCCGCCAGAACCACTCGGGCCTGATGACCTCCATCCGTGAGGGCAAGAAGATGTCGGACGACACGCTGACGTCCGTCGCCGACGCGATCGCGGAGTTCAAGAAGCAGTTCGAGACCTCTGACGGCAAGCTGCTCGGCGACGACGCCTCCGCCGTCAACGTCTCGAAGTGACGACGGAAGGGACCTGACTCATGGGAGCGCAGCTCCGGGTCTACAAGCGTCGCATCAAATCCGTCACCGCGACGAAGAAGATCACCAAGGCGATGGAGATGATCGCCGCCTCGCGCGTCGTCAAGGCGCAGCGCAAGGTGCAGGCGTCGACGCCGTACGCCACCGAGCTCACCCGTGCGGTGACCGCGGTGGCCACCGGCGCCAACGACAAGCACGCGCTGACCACCGAGGCGGAGAACCCGACCCGCGCCGCGGTCCTGCTCCTCACGAGCGACCGCGGTCTGGCCGGCGCGTTCAACTCCAACGCCATCAAGGCGGCGGAAGCGCTCGTCCGCAAGCTGGAGGGCGAGGGCAAGGCGGTCGACATCTACGTCGTCGGTCGCCGTGGCGTCGCGCACTTCAACTTCCGTGAGCGCAAGCTGGCCGACACGTGGACCGGCTTCACGGACGAGCCGACGTACGCGGACGCCAAGAAGATCGGCGAGCCGCTGATCGAGGCGATCGAGAAGGACACGGCCGAGGGCGGCGTGGACGAGCTCCACATCGTCTACACCGAGTTCGTCTCGATGATGACGCAGACGGCGGTCGAGGCCCGGCTGCTGCCCCTCAGCCTCGACGAGGTCGCGAAGGAGGCCGGCGAGTCGGACACGCTCCGTCCGCTGTACGACTTCGAGCCTTCGGCGGAGGACGTCCTGGACGCCCTGCTGCCGCGCTACGTCGAGAGCCGGATCTACAACGCGCTGCTCCAGTCCTCGGCCTCGAAGCACGCCGCCACGCGGCGCGCGATGAAGTCGGCGACCGACAACGCGGGCGAGCTGATCACCAGCCTCACCCGACTTGCCAACGCGGCCCGCCAGGCCGAAATCACCCAGGAAATCAGCGAGATCGTCGGTGGCACCGCAGCCCTGGCCGACGCGACCGCGGGGAGTGACAAGTAATGACGACCTCTGTTGAGACCGCCGCTGCCACGGGCCGCGTCGCCCGGGTCATCGGCCCGGTCGTCGACGTGGAGTTCCCCGTCGACGCGATGCCGGAGATCTACAACGCGCTGAACGTCGAGGTTCCGGACCCGTCCGGCGACGGCACCAAGACGCTGACCCTCGAGGTCGCGCAGCACCTCGGTGACGGCCTGGTCCGCGCCATCTCGATGCAGCCCACCGACGGTCTGGTCCGCCAGGCCCCGGTGACCGACACGGGTGCGGCCATCTCCGTCCCGGTCGGTGACGTCACCAAGGGCAAGGTGTTCAACACCCTGGGCGAGGTCCTGAACGAGGACGCGTCCACGGTCGCGAGCGCCGAGCGCTGGCCGATCCACCGCAAGGCCCCGGCCTTCGACCAGCTCGAGTCCAAGACCGAGATGTTCGAGACCGGCCTGAAGGTCGTCGACCTCCTCACCCCGTACGTCAAGGGTGGCAAGATCGGTCTGTTCGGTGGTGCCGGTGTCGGCAAGACCGTTCTGATCCAGGAAATGATCATGCGTGTGGCGAAGCTGCACGAGGGTGTGTCGGTCTTCGCGGGCGTCGGTGAGCGCACCCGTGAGGGCAACGACCTCATGGTCGAGATGGAGGAGGCCGGCGTTCTCGACAAGACCGCGCTGGTCTTCGGCCAGATGGACGAGCCCCCGGGCACCCGTCTGCGCGTCGCCCTGGCCGGTCTGACCATGGCGGAGTACTTCCGCGATGTGCAGAAGCAGGACGTGCTGTTCTTCATCGACAACATCTTCCGCTTCACCCAGGCCGGTTCCGAGGTGTCGACCCTGCTCGGCCGTATGCCCTCCGCGGTGGGCTACCAGCCGAACCTGGCCGACGAGATGGGTCTCCTCCAGGAGCGCATCACCTCGACCCGTGGTCACTCGATCACCTCGATGCAGGCGATCTACGTCCCCGCCGACGACCTCACCGACCCGGCGCCGGCGACCACCTTCGCCCACCTCGACGCGACGACGGTTCTCTCCCGTCCGATCTCCGAGAAGGGCATCTACCCGGCCGTGGACCCGCTGGACTCCACGTCCCGGATCCTGGACCCGCGCTACATCGCGCAGGACCACTACGACGCCGCCATGCGCGTCAAGGGCATCCTGCAGAAGTACAAGGACCTCCAGGACATCATCGCGATCCTCGGTATCGACGAGCTGAGCGAGGAGGACAAGCTCGTTGTCCACCGCGCCCGCCGTGTCGAGCGCTTCCTGTCCCAGAACACCCACGCGGCGAAGCAGTTCACCGGTGTGGACGGTTCGGACGTTCCGCTCGACGAGTCGATCGCCGCGTTCAACGCGATCTGCGACGGTGAGTTCGACCACTTCCCGGAGCAGGCCTTCTTCATGTGTGGTGGTCTCGAGGACCTCAAGAAGAACGCCAAGGAGCTCGGCGTCTCCTGAGCCCCGTGCTCGCCTGAGGGGGGCGGGATCGGTCCCGCCCCCCTCGTCACGCCCCTTAGAATTGATCCCAACACCCGGCAGCACCGCCGGGTGGTGACCCGAGGAGCCACCCTTGGCTGCTGAGCTGCACGTCGAGCTGGTCGCCGCGGACCGGAGTGTCTGGTCCGGCGAGGCCACCCTGGTCATCGCGCGTACCACCTCCGGCGACATCGGCGTCATGCCCGGCCACCAGCCGCTGCTCGGTGTGCTGGAGTCGGGCCCGGTGACCATCCGTACGAGCGAGGGCGGCACTGTCGTGGCCGCCGTCCACGGCGGTTTCCTGTCGTTCGCCGACGACAAGCTTTCTCTGCTCGCGGAGATCGCCGAGCTGTCGGACGAGATCGACACCCAGCGCGCCGAGCGTGCGCTGGAGCGCGCGAAGGCCGACGAGGACGCCGCCGCCGAGCGGCGCGCCGAGGTCCGGCTGCGCGCGGTAGCGGTCCGCTAGCGGTCCGCACCGAGAGCCCAGCCCTCAGCCGCGGTACGGCTGGAATTTTCCAGACCGTGCCGCGGCTGAGGCGATGCAGATGCAGGTTGTATTCGGTCAGGCCGGCTCCGCCGGTCACGGGACGCAGCGAGGAGGTCGGTGAAGATGTTCCTCGCGCTGCTCGTGTGCGGCCTGGTCGTCGCACTGCTGGTGATCGGGCTCTTCGTCTTCGGCTTGCGCCGCAGACTGATCCAGCGCGCCGGCGGCACGTTCGACTGTTCGCTGCGCTGGAACGTACCCGAGACCCCGGACACCAGCGGCAAGGGCTGGTCGTACGGGGTCGCCCGTTACAGCGGTGACGAGATCGCCTGGTTCCGGGTCTTCTCGTACGCGCCCCGCCCGCGCCGGGTCCTGGAGCGCTCGGCCATCGAGGTCCTGGAGCGCCGGATGCCGGAGGGCGAGGAGGAGCTGGCGCTCCTCTCGGACTCCGTGATCCAGGGCTGTCTGGTCAAGGGCACCCGCCTGGAGCTGGCGATGAGCGAGGACGCGCTCACGGGCTTCCTGGCGTGGCTGGAGGCGGCGCCGCCCGGCCAACGAGTCAATGTCGCTTGAGCAGGCTGTCTCGTTGGATGGGGGTCCCCCCGGACGAAGTCTGGGGGAGGGTCGATGTCGCCTGAGATATGTGTACGGCCCGGTGAGTGCCATGTGTGGACCGCCCGGGCCGTTTCCGTTTCTCCCGGTCTCGTCGCGCTGCTCGACGCCGCCGAGCGCCGGGTGTACGAGTCGTTCCTGCGCGAGCGCGACCGCTCGCTGTACCTGACGGCGCACGCCCTGCTGCGGCTCGTCCTGGCCGGGGCCCTGGACGGTGACCCGGCGCGGCTGGTCTTCGCGGCCGGCCCGCACGGCAAGCCGTACGTGGAGGACGCTTCCGTCGAGTTCTCGCTGACGCACTCGGGCGAGCGGGTGGCGGTCGCCGTGACCTCGGGCACCCCGGTCGGCGTGGACGTCGAGCGGGTGCCGGAGCCGGTGGCCGAGCTGCCTCTGCCGGTGCTCTCGCCCGCGGAGCGCGCGGTGTACGACCGGGTGCCGGAGCCGGAGCGGGCCGCCGCCTTCACCGCGTACTGGGTGCGCAAGGAGGCCGTGCTCAAGGCCACGGGGGAGGGGCTGCGGGTGGATCCCGCGCGGCTCACCGTGGCCGCGCCCGACCGGCCGGCCGAGCTGCTGGGCTGGCGGGGACGCGCGAAGGCCGTACGGCCGCACCCGCCGGTGCGGCTGTACGACCTCGACGCGGGGGAGGGGTACCGGGGCGCCGTGGCCCTGCTCGGCCCGGCGCACCGGATCGTCCGGCACGACGGGGGCGGCGTGCTGCACCGCCCCCGCCGCGCGGCGGACGAAGCCCCCGGGGGCTAGTTCAGCCCGCTGTTGATGGCGCCGACGAGCTCGCCGTTGCCGGTGTCGCCGCTGAACTCCCAGAAGAAGGCGCCGCCGAGGCCCTGGTTCCTGGCCCAGCTCATCTTGGAGGTGACGGTGGCAGGGGTGTCGTAGCTCCACCAGTTGGTGCCGCAGTGGGCGTAGGCGGTGCCGGCGACGGTGCCGTTGGCCGGGCAGGAGTTCTTGAGGACCTTGTAGTCCTCGATGCCCTGCTCGTAGGTGCCGGCGGCCGGTCCGGTGGCGGTGCCGCCGGGTGCGGACTGGGTGACGCCGGTCCAGCCGCGGCCGTAGAAGCCGATGCCGAGCAGCAGCTTGCCGGCCGGGACGCCCTTGGCCTTGTACTTGGCGATCGCCTCGGCGGAGTTGAAGCCCGCCTGCGGGATGCCGGCGTACGAGGTGAGCGGGGAGTGCGGGGCGGTCGGGCCCTGCGCCGCCCAGGCGCCGAAGAAGTCGTACGTCATCACGTTGAACCAGTTCATGTACTGCGCGGCGCCCGCGTAGTCGGTGGCGTCGATCTTGCCGCCGGACGAGGCGTCGGCCGTGACGGCCGCGGTGACGAGGGCGCTGCTGCCGAACTTGGCGCGCATGGCCTGCATCATGTTCTTGAAGGCGTTCGGGCCGCTGGTGTCGCAGGACAGACCGCAGGCGTTGGGGTACTCCCAGTCGAGGTCGATGCCGTCGAAGACGTCGGCCCAGCGCGGGTCCTCCACCAGGTCGTAACACGACTGGGCGAAGGCGGTCGGGTTCTGCACGGCCTGGCCGAAGCCGCCGGACCAGGTCCAGCCGCCGAAGGACCAGATGACCTTGATGTGCGGGTAGGCCTTCTTCAGCTTGCGCAGCTGGTTGAAGTTGCCGCGCAGCGGCTGGTCCCAGGTGTCGGCGACGCCGTCGACGGACTGGTCGGCGGTGTAGGCCTTGTCGTAGTCGGCGTAGGCGTCGCCGATGGTGCACTTGCCGCCGGTGACGTTGCCGAAGGCGTAGTTGATGTGGGTGATCTTGGACGCGGAGCCCGAGGTCACGATGTTCTTGACGTGGTAATTGCGGCCGTAGACGCCCCAGTTGGTGAAGTAGCCCATCTTCACGGTGTTGCCGGGCTGCGGGTTGCCTCCGCCGCCGGTGGTGCGGACGCTGACGGCGCCGCTGGCCGGGCCGGTCTGGTCGGCGGTGTCGCGGGCGACGACCGTGTAGGTGTAGTCGGTTCCGGCGGTGAGGCCGGTGTTGGTGTACGTCAGGCCGGTGACCGTGGCGATGGTCGTGCCGCCCCGCTTGACGTCGTAGTTCTTGATGCCCTTGTCGTCGGTCGCCGCGGTCCAGGTCAGCTTGACCGAGGTGTCGGTGACGTTCGAGGCGACCGGGGTGCCGGGCGCGGAGGGCGCGGCGTCGCCGGGCTGGGTGGAGCCGTCGCAGGAGCCGCCGTTGACCTTGCAGCCGGACGGGGAGCCGGAGCCCGTGCCGTTGAAGCCGAAGGAGATGGTGGCGCCGGGGGCGAGGGTGCCGTTCCAGCCGACGTTCCTGGCGGTCCAGTGGGTGCCGGAGCTGGTGACGGTGGCGTCCCAGGCGGAGGTGACCGCGGTTCCGGAGGGGAAGTCCCACTCGACGGTCCAGGAGGAGATCGAGGTGGTGCCGGTGTTCTTCACCGTCCACTTGCCCTCGAAGCCGGTGCCCCAGTCGGAGACCTTCGTGTACGTGGCGGTGGCCGAGGTGGCCGCCTCGGCGGGGGCGGCGAGGCCGACCATGGCGGCCAGGGGCAGGGCGAGTGCGGTCAGACCGGCGGCGATACGGCGTCTGAAGCGGGTGGTGCGCGTCGGTGCTTGAGTGCTCAACGGTGCTCCTCAAGTTGCGGACGACAGGGGTGGGGGTGGTCCGGGAAGGTGCGCGCGCCCCGCGAGCGTAGAAAGGTCTGGACCAGCCGTCAAGAGGTCCAGACCAACGTCGGAGGCGGGCCGGAACCGCGCCGGCACCCGCCCGGGAGCGGACCGCACCGGATCGGCGGCCCGCTCCGTCATATCCCCAACTCCTGTGCCAGCACCGCAGCTTGGACCCTGCTGCGCAGCTCCAGCTTCCCCAGCACCTTGCTGACGTGCGTCTTCACCGTCGCCTCCGCCATGTCCAGCCGCACCGCGATCTCCGCGTTCGACAGGCCCGAGCCGAGAGCCGAGAGCACCTCGCGTTCACGCGGCGTCAGCCGGTCCACGACCGCCGGATCCGTGCCGCCGGGCACCCGGACCGGCCGGCTCGGGGCGGCGAACTCGGCGATCAGCCGCCGCGTCACGGCCGGCGCGATCAGTCCCTCGCCGCGCGCCACCGTCCGCACCGCCTCGATCAGGTCCTTCGCGTCCGTGTTCTTCAGCAGGAAGCCCGCGGCGCCAGCGCGCAGCGCCCCGAAAACGTACTCGTCCAGGTCGAAGGTGGTCAGCACCAGGACGTCCGCCAGGCCCTCGGCCACCACCTGCCGGGTCGCCGACACCCCGTCCAGCTTCGGCATCTGCACGTCCATCAGGACCACGTCCGGGCGCAGTCCACGGGCGAGCTCCACCGCCCGCTCGCCGTCGGCGGCCTCACCGACCACCTCGATGTCGGGCGCGCTGCCCAGGATCAGGACCAGCCCCGCCCGCACCGCGCTCTGATCCTCGGCCACGATCACCCGTACCATGCCTGCGGCTCCTTGTCCTTCGTACCGACGGGCAGGACCGCCCGCACCCGCCACATCTTCCCGCCGTCGCCGGCCGGCAGCGGGCCGGCCTCGAACGTCCCGTCCAGAAGCGCCACCCGCTCGCGCATCCCCACCAGGCCCGCCCCGGACCCGGGCGCGCGCGGCCCGGGCTGCCCGCCGAAGGGACTGGTCACCTCGACCGTCAGGGAGCCGTCACGCCGGCGTCCGAGCTCCACCCGCACCTCGCCGGGCGCCGCGTGCTTGAGCGCGTTCGTCAGCGACTCCTGCACGATCCGGTACGCGGCCAGCTCGACCGGCGCCGGCAGCCGCGGACCGTCCTCGTCGCGCGCGTCCTCGAGGGTGAAGACGAGACCGCTGGAGCGGCCGTTCGTCCTGGCCTGGGCCACCAGCGCCTCCAGACCGGCCAGCGTCGGGGCGGCCGCCGGCTCGGCGTCGCCGCTGCTGTCCCGGAGCAGCCCGATGAGCCGCCGCATCTCGGCCAGACCCTCGACGCTGTTCTCGCGGATGACGGTGAGCGCCTGCCGGGTGGTGGCCTCGTCGTCGAGCGAGAGCGCGGCCGTGGAGTGGATCGCGATCGCCGACAGGTGGTTGGCCACCATGTCGTGCAGCTCGCGGGCCATCCGGGCGCGCTCCGCGCCCACCGCCTGGGCCCGGTCCATCTCGGCCAGCAGCGCGGTCTGCTCGGCGCGCAGCCGGGCCGCCTCGGCGGCCTCCCGGTGATTGCGCACGATCGCACCGGTGACGGCGGGCAGGAACGAGACCATGGCCGTGATCAGGCCGACCAGCAGGGCGGCGGCGTTCTGCCACCAGACGAGGAAACCGGTCGTCGCACCGATCGTGATCAGCCCGGTGCTCCACGGGATGCGCCGGGCGGAGGCCGGGGACCCGTAGACCACGGCCGCGTAGACCACGTCCGTGAACATCAGCGCGGTGACGAGGCTGCCGTAGGTGAACTGGTCCGCCACGAGGGCGAGC
Organism: Streptomyces sp. NPDC127114; assembly: GCF_042677525.1. Classification (NCBI taxonomy): domain Bacteria; kingdom Bacillati; phylum Actinomycetota; class Actinomycetes; order Kitasatosporales; family Streptomycetaceae; genus Streptomyces; species Streptomyces sp. NPDC127114. Next base: position 147,524 of record NZ_JBHXTJ010000010.1, on the reverse strand, counting down.
GTGCCGACCGCCAGGGCGGTCTGCGGCAGGGTCCGGCGCAGGGCCTCCATCGCGGCCATCACGACGAGCGGCACGAGGGTCGCCCAGCGCGGGTGGATCAGCCGGTCGGTCTGGGTGTGCAGCCCGAAGTACCACAGCAGCAGGCCGATGGCGAGGCCGCCGGCGGCGATGAGCAGGTCGTCGCGGTGCGGTCGGGGGAGTGTCACGTCCCCATCCAACACGGCGCGCGGCCCCCGGACCTCGCCGTCCGGGCCGATCCGGCCCTCCGTCGAAGGATGTAGGCGCACTTCGTCATCGGCGACGACGAATCCGGGCCGGGGCGCCGGGAGCCTGGAAGGACGACGGGGGACGAAGAGAAGGAGTGCCGCCGTGATCGTCACGCTCATCGTGATCTGCGAGGTCGGCTTCTGGGTGCTGCTGGCCGCGGGCCTCGCGGCCCGCTACCTGCTGAAGATGCCGCGCACCGGCCTGGCCCTGCTGCTGTGCGAGCCGCTGCTCGAGGTCGTGCTGCTGGTCGTCACCGCGGTCGACCTGAAGAACGGCGCCGATCCGAGCTGGAAGCACGGCCTGGCCGCGCTGTACATCGGCTACACCGTCGGCCACGGGCACCGCACCGTGAAGTGGCTCGACGGCCACGCCGCCCACCGCCTCGGCGGCGGCCCGCGGCCGCCCAAGCCTCCTCAGTACGGGACGGCCCGCGCCCGCCACGAGGGCAGGGTCTGGCTCGGTTCGCTGGTCGGCGGCGCCGTCGCGACCGGCCTGCTGCTCGCCGCGATGGCGTACGTCGGCGGGGACGGCGACACGTCTTCGCTGAAGAGCTGGATGTACGGGGCCTGGCGGGCCGTCGGCATCCACGGCCTCATCGCCCTGTCGTACGCGGTCTGGCCGAGGAAGGAACCGGCCGGGAAGGCCCCGGCCGCCGCGGAGCGGACGTCAGCGCTCCCCGCCCGGGACCCACAGCACGTCCCCGACCTCACGGTTCGCCGTCCGCGCGAGGATGAAGAGCAGGTCTGACAGACGGTTGAGGTAGGTCGCCGTGAGCGGGTTCATGGTCTCGCCGTGCACCTCCATCGCCGCCCACGTGGACCGCTCGGCCCGCCGGACCACCGTGCACGCCTGGTGCAGCAGTGCCGCACCGGGCGTGCCGCCGGGCAGGATGAAGGAGCGCAGCTTGTCGAGCCGCTCCAGGAAGCGGTCGCAGTCCGCCTCCAGCTTGTCGACGTACGACTGCTCCACGCGCAGCGGCGGGTACTTCGGGTCCTCGACCACCGGCGTGGACAGGTCCGCGCCCACGTCGAACAGGTCGTTCTGGACGCGGACGAGGACCTTCACGACGTCCTCGTCGAGCTGCCCGAGCGCGACGGCCGTGCCGATGACGGCGTTGGCCTCGTTGGCGTCGGCGTAGGCCGAGATCCGCAGATCGGTCTTGGCGGTCCGGCTCATGTCGCCGAGGGCGGTGGTGCCCTGGTCGCCGGTGCGGGTGTAGATGCGCGTCAGATTGACCATGACTCCAGCCTAGTTACGCCCCGGCCCGCCGGAAGGTCCGTGTGCCGACCGTCACGGCGAGCGCCGCGAGCCCGAGGGCGACGAGGACGCCGTACAGCATCGTCGTGGTCGCGTAGTGCCCGACGTACGCGTCCCGGACCGCGTCCACCAGGTAGCGGAACGGCATGAAGTGGGACAGCACGTCCAGCCAGCCGGGCGCGAGGGCCATCGGCAGCATCAGTCCGGACAGCAGCATCGACGGCATGGCGAGGGTGTTGACCGCCGGGCCGAACTCCTGCGGGCTGGGCAGCCGCAGCGCGAGCACGTACGAGAGCGCGGCCAGCGAGAAGGTGAGCAGCGCGACGAAGCCGAAGCCGATCAGGATGCCCCCGAGCGGTGCCCGCAGGCCCATGGTCAGGGCGGCGAGGACCAGCAGCACGGCCTGGAAGACGAAGAGCGCGGCGTCCCGCAGAACCCGGCCGAGGAGCAGCGCGAGCCGGCTGACCGGGGTGACCTGGAGCCGTTCGAGGACGCCCCAGTTCTTCTCCATGATGACCGCGAACCCGGCGAAGGAGGCCCCGAAGAGGCCGAGCTGGAGCAGCAGTCCGGGCACCAGGACCTGCCAGGAGTCGCCCTCGCGGCCGAGCGGGAGTCCGGTGAGCAGGGGGCCGAAGAAGAACAGGTAGAGCAGCGGCATCAGGGTGCCGAAGAAGATCTGGAACGGCGAGCGGAGGGTCTGCCGGGCGTAGCGCCCGAAGAGGACCGCGGTGTCGTGGAGAAGCATCGTGGGTTCCTGGTGGTCGTCGGTCCGGGGGCATGGACACCCCCGGGGGTCTCTCGTCCCTAGACGGCGACGGGGGTCTGGTCGACGGGCGCGGGGCCGCGCCCGGTGACGGCGAGGAAGGCGTCCTGGAGGGTGTCGGCCGCGTGCGCGGCCTTGAGCGCCGCGGGTGTCCCCTCGGCGGCGACCTCGCCCTTGTCGATGATCACCAGCCGGTCGGCGAGGGCGTCCGCCTCGTCGAGGTAGTGGGTGGTGAGGACGACCGTGGTGCCCTGCTCGTCGCGCAGCCGCCGCACCAGCGCCCACAGCGCGGTCCGGCTGCCCGGGTCGAGTCCGGTGGTCGGCTCGTCGAGGAAGAGCAGTTCGGGGCGGTGGGTGAGGCCGAGGGCGATGTCGAGCCGCCGTCGCTGGCCGCCGGAGAGGGCGGTGGAGCCGCGGTCGAGCAGCTCGGTGAGGTCGAGGTCGCGGGCGAGTTCGGTGGCGCGGGCGGCCGCCTCGGCGCGGGAGAGGCCGTAGAGCCGTCCCTGGAGGACGAGTTCGGAGCGGACGGTCTCCTGCGGGTCGACGCCGCCGGACTGGGCGACGTAACCGATCTTCCGCCGGACGCCCACGGGATCGCGCAGCAGGTCGTGGCCGGCGACGGTGGCGACGCCGCCGGTGGGCGGGAGCAGGGTGCTGAGCATGCGCAGGGTCGTGCTCTTGCCCGCCCCGTTGGGCCCGAGGAAGCCGAGGATCTCGCCCGGGCGGACGGTGAGGTCGATTCCGCGGACCGCCGTCACCTCGCCCCGCCTTGTTCGGAAGGTCCGGGAAAGTCCGGAGGTGCTGATGATTGCCATGGTGACCACAAAAACAGAGTCGCTGAAATTTTGCAACGCCACCAAAAATTCAGCAGGTCTAGGATGGCCGGGTGGCTGAAGGGCTGAGGGAGCGCAAGAAGCGCCAGACAAAACAGCGGATCTCGGACATCGCGACCGGACTCTTCCTGGAGCGCGGCTTCGCGGCCGTCACGGTGGCGGAGATCGCCGAGGCCGCCGACGTCTCCGTCAACACCGTGTACAACTACTTCCCGGCCAAGGAGGACCTGTTCCTCGACCGCATGGAGGGCATCACCCACCGGCTCGCCCGGATGATCCGCGGCCGTGACGCGGGGGAGTCCGCCGCCCGGGCCGTGCTGCGCGAGATCCGCGGCCATGTGGCCGCCGTCTCGCCCGCGTACGGCCTGATGGACGGGTACGCCGACTTCATGCGGGTGATCGATGAGGCCCCCACCCTCCAGGCCCGGCTCCTCGCCCTCCAGCACCAGGTCCGCGAGGTCACCGTGGCCGCCCTCCGCGAGGAGGCCGGGGCCGGTCCGGGCGACCCGATGCCCCTGCTCGTCGGCGGCCAGATCGCCTGGATCCAGGGCACCGTCGTGGAGTTCATCAGCGGCGAGATGACCGCCGGGCGCAAGGCGACCGAGGTCTCCCGCGAAGCCCTCGACCTGCTCGACGAGATCGAGGACCTGCTCGGGGACAAGGTGCTCGACTACGCGGTGCGCGCCGCCGGCTGACGCCGATCCGGCCGGCCGCGGGGTGTCGCGAGTGTGACGTCCGTCAAACCGGGCGTGACGTGGCTTACTTACCGGTCACATAGCGCCCGCCGCCCGCTAATCTCCGCCGAAGAGCCAGAAGTGAACAGCCGTTCAGGCGATGAGGGGTGGAAGAAGTGGCCAGGAAGCTCGCCGTCATCGGAGCCGGACTCATGGGGTCCGGCATCGCGCAGGTCTCGGCCCAGGCAGGCTGGGACGTCGTCCTGCGCGACGTCACGGACGCCGCCCTGACCCGAGGCACCGACGCCATCAAGACCTCGTACGAGCGCTTCGTCGCCAAGGGCAGGCTGGACGCCGCCGACGCCGAGGCAGCGCTCGGGCGGATCACCGCCACCACCGAGCTCGACGCCGTCGCCGACGCCGACATCGTCGTCGAGGCCGTCTTCGAGAAGCTGGAGGTCAAGCACGAGATCTTCCGCTCCCTCGACAAGATCGCCAAGGACGGCGCGGTCCTCGCCTCCAACACCTCCGCGATCCCGATCACCAAGATCGCCGCGGTGACGGAGCGACCGGAGTCCGTCGTCGGCGTCCACTTCTTCTCGCCGGTCCCGATGATGCAGCTCGTCGAGCTGGTCCGCGGGTACAAGACCAGCGACGAAACCCTCGCCACCGCCCGGGAGTTCGCCGAGTCCGTCGGCAAGACCTGCATCGTCGTCAACCGCGACGTGGCCGGCTTCGTCACCACCCGCCTCATCTCGGCGCTCGTCGTCGAGGCCGCCAAGCTCTACGAGTCGGGCGTGGCCACCGCCGAGGACATCGACATCGCCTGCAAGCTCGGCTTCGGCCACGCCATGGGCCCGCTCGCCACCGCCGACCTCACCGGCGTCGACATCCTCGTCAACGCCACCGGCAACATCTACACCGAGACCCAGGACGAGAAGTTCGCCCCGCCGGAGCTGATGCGCCGGATGGTGGACGCAGGTGACATCGGGCGCAAGAGCGGGCAGGGCTTCTACACGTACTGACATCGCGGCCGAGCACGGGCCGGGGTGGCGTTCCGATGACGCACAGGGGTCCGACCGCCCCGGCACCATCGCCCCCAGGGGTGAATTTCGATATCGGTTCGCTTACAAGGCGCAACGCTTCTGCCGATGCGGCAGTCAAGCGTTGCGTAGACGGGCACACGACACGGAGCACTCTCGGGGAGCGCATATGCACATCAGGGGCGACCACGCCGAGCTGGTCGTCGGGGGCCGCCTCGACGTCCGCAGCGCGGCGGACGCCCGTACGGTCCTGCACTCGGCGGTCGACGACGGAGTCGGCGACCTCGTGCTCGACCTGACCGGCCTCGACTCCTGGGACGCCACCGGACTCGGCGTCATCATGGGCGCCCACCGCCGGGCCGGCCGCTGCGGCCGCCGCCTGGTCCTGCGCGGAGTGCCGCCCCAGATGCAGCGCCTGCTCGTCGCCACCCGGCTGCACCGCATCCTCGCGATCGAGGGCGGCCTCGCCGCGGAGTCCCTGCCCCGCGTCTGACGCCCGCGTTTCCGAGGGCCCCCGCGTCGGACGGCTCGCGTCCGACGGCCCGCCTCCCACGGCTCGCGTCCGACGGCTCGCGTCCGGCCGACCCGGGTGCGTGCGAGGGTCCCGTGTGCGGGCCACCCGTGCGGCCGGCCGTGCCCGACCGCTCCGGAGGCGTACAGGTGGCGCATATGTCACGGGCACACCACGGGGCTGTGAAGCACCTGTGCGAACCAGGCGTCACACCCAATCCTCACAAGACCGTGACGTCTTGGTCTCCACGGCCCCCCGGATGTTCCCGGAGCCCGGACAACCGTCTAGGGTCGGCTCGCCTGCACATCGCCCGCCGCTTGGGAGCTTGGACCATGGACCCGATCAACCGGGGACCGGAGGAGTACGGTCACGACGCCGAGGGCGAGGACGCCCGCCCCGGTCTCGCCGCACCCGCCCCCGTGTCCACCGCCCCCGCCCGCGTGCGCACCGCCCGCCTGGTCTCCGGCGGCCTCCTGCTCACCGTCAACCCGCTCGACGGCAGCGAGATCGAGGTCTGCCCGCCCGGGGAACAGCCCCCGGCACCCCGCCGCCGCACCGCCCAGGAGCGAGCCGAGGCCGCCCGCGCCGCCACCCCGCCCGTACCGCCCGGCCCCGCGGCGCCCGCCCTCCCCCTGCTCGAACGGCAGGAACAGCGCGACACGCTCGTCCAGCACCTCACCCGGGGCCGCTCCGCCCGCGTCACCGGGCCCGCCGGCTCCGGCCGCACCCGCCTCCTCGACGCCGTCGCCGCCGAATGCGCCACGATCGCGCCCGACGGCGTCGTCCGGCTCTCCGGCCACCACCGCACGCCCACCGACCTGCTGTACGAGCTCTTCCACACCGTGCAGCACGCACCCGGCTTCCGGCCCGACCGCGAGGAACTCCTCCTGGAGGTCCGCACCATCGGCGCCATCGTCCTCGTCGACGACCTCGAGTTCGGCGGCGCCGCCCTCGACGAACTCCTCGCCGCCACCCCCGACTGCGCCTTCCTCTTCGCCGCCGCACCCGACGCGCCCGCCGCCTCCGCCGACGCCGGACTCGAAGAGCTCGCCCTGACCGGCCTCGGCCGCGCCGCCGCCGTCGAACTCCTGGGCCACGCCACCGGCCGCGCCCTCACCGACGACGAGATCAACTGGGCCGGCGACCTCTGGTTCGAGTCCGAGGGCCTGCCGCTCCGCTTCGTCCAGGCCGGCGCCCTGCTCCGGCAGCGCGACCGGCTCCGCGTCGGCCCCGCCGAGTTCGACGCCTTCGGCGCCCTCGAAGAGGCCTTCGGCCCCTCGGGCGCCCCCGCACCCGCCGGCCCGGCACCCTCCGCCGACGACCCCGACGTCGAACTGCGCGACATACCCCTGCCCAGCCTCGGCGAGGGCGCCGCCCCCGCCGTGCTGCTCGCCTCCCGGCTCAGCCGCGCCGCCCAGGACACCCTGCGGTTCGCCGTCGCCCTCGGCGGCGAGGTCCCGCACCAGGCCCACCTGCCCGCGCTCGTCGGCGACACCCACGCCGACGCCGCCGTCGGCGAACTCATGGCCTGCGGACTGCTCTCCCCGGTCGGCACCCGCTACCGCCTCGCCGCCGGAGTCCTCACCCAGCTCGTCGCGCAGGGCTACGAGACCGACGTCACCGAACGCGCCCACACCGTCGCCCAGCACTACGCCTGGTGGGCCGGCCACCCCTCCGTCACCCCCGAACGCGCCACCGCCGAGGCCGACTCGCTGCTCGCCGCCCTCGCCGCGCTGGTCCCCGGCACCACCCCCGAGCACGCCGCCAACGCCGTCCTGCTCGCCCGCGCCGCCGCCCCCGCCTTCGCCGCCGGACTCCACTGGAGCGCCTGGGAACGGGCCCTGCGCGGCGGCCAGGAGGCCGCGCGCCTGACCGGCGAGGTCGCCGAAGAAGCCTGGTTCCACCACGAGTTGGGCGTCCTCGCGCTCTGCCGCGGCAGCCTCCAGCGGGCCCGCGCCGAACTCGAGGCCTCCATCGCCATGCGCGGCGCCCTCGCCGACAAGCGCGGCACCGTCGCCGGCCGCCGCGCCCTCGCACTCGTCGCCGACCTCACCGGCGAGACCACGCCCGTGGAACCCGCGCCCGCCACGCCCGCGGCCCCCGCCGCTCCCGTGAGCGCCACCGCGCCCACCGCCGCGCTGCCGTCGGCGCCCCGGCCCGCCGCGCTCCCGCGCCGCGACGGCCCCGCGTCGCCGCCCCGCGGCATCCCCAGGGCCGCGGCGCTCCCGGCGAAGCCCGCCTTCCCGGACCTCGCCCCGCCGACCCCGGCGCGACCGATGCCCCCCGTCGCCTCGAAGGCCTCCCTCGACGCCTTCGCGGCCTTCTCCGACGAGCCCGCGACCGTCGTCGTCGGCGGCGCGGACCGGGAAAAGGACCAGGGCCGGGACGGGAAGCGGGACGGCCTGCGCAAGGGCATCCTCGGCGGAGCCCGCCGCAACCTGGCGGCCGTCGGCGCCGGCGCCCTGCTCGTCGCCGTCCTCGGCACCGTCGTCACCCTCGGCGCCACCTCCGGCGACGCCGAGGACCCGGGCGGCACCGGACGCGTGACCTCCGACAGCACCGCCGGCCAGGACCCCTTCGACGACGACGGCGACGACGGCGAGGCCGATCCCACCGAGGACGCCACCGGCGGCCCCTCCGACCCGGCCTCCCCGACCACGACGGGCACGCCCACCCCGGGCACCACCGGCACCACGGGCACCCCGTCGCCGTCGGGCTCGCCGTCGGCGACGGGCAGCCCGACGCCGAGCAGCCCGGCGACGACGAAGCCGCCGACGTCGAGGCCTCCGTCGACGTCGCCGAAGCCGTCGAGCTCTTCCGCCTCTCCGTCGACCACGCCGACCTCCACCGGGACCGCGTCGCCTTCGTCCACCCCGTCCACCTCGACGTCTCCGAGCACCGGAACCGGCGGCGAGTCCAGCAACTCCGCCACCGCCTCCCGCTCCGAGTCCGCCACCGCCGGCACGTCCGAGAGCAGCAGCCCCGCGGCCTGACGACCGCACACGGCGAAGGGCCCGGGCGCGATCCCTCGCACCCGGGCCCTTCGCCGTACGCCCGCGGCGTCCGAAGGTCAGAACAGCCGCAGCTTGTCGTCCTCGATGCCGCGCAGCGCGTCGTAGTCGAGGACCACGCAGTCGATCCCGCGGTCGTTCGCGAGCACGCGCGCCTGCGGCTTGATCTCCTGGGCGGCGAAGATGCCCTTCACCGGCGCCAGGTGCGGGTCGCGGTTGAGCAGCTCCAGGTAGCGGGTCAGCTGCTCGACGCCGTCGATCTCGCCGCGCCGCTTGATCTCCACCGCGACCGTCCCGCCGTCGGAGTCCCGGCACAGGATGTCCACCGGGCCGATGGCCGTCGGGTACTCGCGGCGGACCAGCGTCCAGCCCTCGCCGAGGGTCTCGATGCGGTCGGCGAGCAGCTCCTGGAGGTGGGCCTCCACGCCGTCCTTGATGAGACCCGGGTCGACACCCAGCTCGTGCGAGGAGTCGTGGAGGATCTCCTCCATCGTGATGATCAGTTTCTCGCCCGCTTTGTTGATCACCGTCCACACGGCGGCCGCGCCGGCTTCGGCGGCCTCACCGTTGACGCTCTCCTTCAGCGTGCAGGGCGGCGACATCCAGTTCAGCGGTTTGTACGCCCGGTCGTCCGCGTGGATCGAGACGCTGCCGTCGGCCTTGACCAGGATCAGACGGGGGGCGGAGGGCAGGTGGGCCGTGAGCCGGCCCGCGTAGTCCACGGAACAACGGGCAATGACGAGACGCATGGTCCGCAACGCTACAAGACGGGCACGCCTCCACGCGATTCGGGCGCCGGGCGTCCGCCGGCGCCCGACCGGCGTGCGCCCCAACGCCCGTCACTTATTGGCCGGTTGTGCGCCCATTCTCCTGGTGCGGGCAGGACCCGGCGCTTAACGTGGAGGACAGGAGGTCGTCGTCCGGGCACGCTGCGTGTGCGGCTCGGCCACCTGTCCCTGCCCGCAAGACCCCGCCCGGCGGGGTCGCGAGAGGAGAACCCATGTCGCTCGACGTCTCACCGGCGCTGTTGGATCAGGCCGAGCGAGGCGAGGTCGACGAAGCCGACTTCGTCGACTGCGTCCGGACCTCCCTGCCCTACGCATGGGAGATGATCAGTTCTCTGGTGGCACAGCTGAAGGTCGACGGCGGAGAGTTCGCCGACAACCAGACGCCGCCGCCGGACGAGCAGGCACGTGGTCAGCTGCTGCGCGCTCTCGCGAGCGATGCCATCCGTGGTGCGCTGCAGCGGCACTTCGGGGTACGACTCGCTTTCCAGAACTGCCACCGTGTGGCGGTCTTCCCGCTGGACCCGTCGGTCGACGAGCGGCTCGCCCGCTTCACGTCCGTGCGGGCGCAGCTCCTCAACCAGTCGCCGGAACTGCGCGACTGCTGACAGGCCTGGTGCCGCCGCTCCGCGTCGCGGGAGAGAGAAGAGACGCGTGGCGGCGGCATGGTCCTGCCTCACCACATGCAGCCACATCGCATGCAGTACGTGCTCGTGCCGCTCGTGCGGCGGGCACGCCCTGTTTCAGTCGAGCAGCGGGAGCACCTCGGTGCCCAGGCGCCGCACGTTCTCCTCGGTGGCGGCGAGGTCGCCGGAGCCCTCGGCGAGCAGCGCGAAGCGGGTGATGCCGGTGCGCTCCGAGGTCGCCGCGAGCCGGTCCGCCGCGAGCCGGGGCGTGCCGACCGGGTGCAGTCCGCACAGCAGCTCGGTGTACGCGACCGGGTCGCGCATCGCGCGGTACCGGCCGTCCACCGTCACATGGGCGTCGAGGCCCTGCTTCAGCCAGCCCGGCATCGCCTTCACCAGGGCCTCCGCCGCGTCCGCGGTACGGTCCGCGAGCTGGACCACGCCCGCCGAGACATGGCCGGCGCCGATCCGCGCGATCTCGTCCGGGTCGTGCCCGGCCTCCCGCGCCGCCCGCTCCCAGCAGGCCACCATCTCGGCCTTCTCCTCGTCGCCGCAGTGCATGCCGAGCAGCATCGGCAGTCCGCGCTCGGCGGCGAGCCGCACGCTGTTCGCCGAGGTGCAGGCGACGACCACCTCCGGTGCGGCGGGCCCGCCGATCAGCTCGCCGGGGGCCGGGACGACGGCCACCTCACGGAAAGCGAATCGTTCCCCCTGGGCGCCGACCCGGGGCTCGCGCAGCCAGCGCAGCAGCAGGTCGAGCGATTCGGGGAAGCCCTTCTCGTACGCGGGGAGCCCCGCGCCGAACACCTCCAGGTCCACCCACGGACCGCCGCGGCCCACCCCGAGGGTGAACCTGCCGCCGGAGGTCACATGGAGCAGGGCGGCCTGCTCGCCCAGCGCCACCGGGTGGACGGTCGGCAGCACGCTGACCGCCGTGCCGACCCGGAGCCGGCGGGTGCGGCCCAGGAGCAGCGCGGCCAGCGTCACGGCCGACGGACACACCCCGTACGGCACGAAATGGTGCTCGGCCAGCCAGACCGAGTCGAGGCCCGCCTCCTCGGCGACCTCGGCGGTCCGCACCGCCCGGTGCAGTGCCTCTCCCTGACCCTGGCCCGGAAACTGGGCGGCCAGCACGAACGTACCCACGCGCATCGCTTCTGCCTCCTCGCGGTCGGCGCGTTCTCCCCCTCGCGGACTTCGCCCGCGCGTCCCCCTCGTACTGGCAACAACGTCTGACACGTGCCAAAGGCAACGGCCCGTCATGAAGTTCTTGCGATTTTCCGCTGATCCGCCACCCGCCCGTGCCGGGCCACCCCGTCGCGGCCCGTACGCTGGACGGAACCGTCCGTGTCACCGACCCCGAGCGAGGTGCCGAAGTGTCCCCGCGCCACAACCGCCCGCGAGGCGGCGCGCAGCCCCCGCGGCAGAGCGAGCCGGGCGACCGGTACGGCGGTGTGCAGAGCACCGAGACCTGGCAGGGCGAGGAGTGGTACGTGCGCCACGTCGCCGGCGCGAGCGCGCCCGGCAAGCGCTACCGCTGCCCCGGCTGCGACCAGGAGATCCCCTCCGGCGCGCCGCACCTGGTGGCCTGGCCCGAGTACGGCGGCGTCGACGACCGCCGCCACTGGCACAAGGCCTGCTGGAACGCGAAGGACCGCCGCACCACCCGGGTGCAGCGGTCCCGCAACGCGCCTCGCCACTGAGGAGATCGCCCGGGCGATCCCCGTCAGCGGGGCGGCCTCAGACGTCCCTGCTGTTGATCAGCGCGAACGCGCCGCCGAGCACCGCGGCCGCCAGGACCGCCATGATCCACACCGGGTCCCAGCCCGAGGGGCCGTCCACGGTCACCGCCGAGCGCCCCGCGTACAGCGCGATCAGCTGGCTCGGGATCGCGTAGTCGAGGAGCCACTCCCGCACCTTGGCGAGCGACTCCGAGAACATGAACATCGCCGACACCAGCGGCAGCAGCAGCACACCGATCATGATGGTGATCGCGCCCGCCGAGTGCCGGATGATCGCGCCGACGCCCAGCGACAGCAGCCCGAGCAGCGCGACGAACAGGCCGACGCCGACCGTGGCCCGCAGCCACTCCGCCGTGGTGGGCTCGGCGGCCTCGACCATCGCCACCTGGACCAGCGCGACGACGGTCGCCGTCAACGTGGTGATGCCGAAGACCAGCAGGAAGAAGACGATCGCCTTCGCCGCGAGCACCCGCGCCCGGCTCGGGCAGGCCGTCAGCGTGGTGCGGATCATGCCCGTGCCGTACTCGGACGCGATCGTCAGCACGCCGAGCGTGATCACGCAGATCGAGCCGAGCAGCACACCGAAGAAGCCGAGACCGAGCGCGGTCTCGCCCTCGGTGGACACCTCCGACGCCGACACGATCGCGCCGACGCCGAGCCCGATGCCGAGCATCAGCAGGATCATGATCCCGAGGGTCCAGATCGTGGAGCGGACCGAGCGGATCTTGGTCCACTCCGAGGCGAGCGCGTCGCCGAGGTGCGCCTTGCGCACGGGGATGGGGGAGACGTACGAGTACGGGGTCGTCATCGGGCGTCCTCGGTGTTCGGGCCCTGCGCCTGCGGGTTCTGCGGGGTGGTGTACGGGTTCTGTCCGGGCGGCGGCGGGGCGTACCAGCCCTGCTGCGGCACCTCGGGGACCACGTACTGCTGCTGCGGCGGCGGCAGCTGGTGCGGCGGCATCGGCGGCTGGAGGTGGGCCAGCCGGTCGTCGGTGGAGCGGTAGTCCACGGCGCCCTGCGTCATCCGCATGTACGCCTCCTCCAGCGAGGCCTGGTGCGGGGAGAGCTCCCACAGCCGCACGTCCGCGTCGTGCGCGAGGTCGCTGATCCGCGGCAGCGGCAGGCCGGTCACGCGCAGCGCGCCGTCCGGCTCCGGCATCACCTGGCCGCCGGCCTCGGTGAGCACCGTGGTCAGCTTCTCGCGCTGCTGCGGCTCGGTGTGCGGGGTGCGCACCCGGGCGAAGTCGGCCGAGTTCGCCGAGATGAAGTCCTTGACGCTCATGTCGGCGAGCAGCTGGCCGCGGCCGATCACGATCAGGTGGTCGGCGGTCAGCGCCATCTCGCTCATGAGGTGGCTGGAGACGAAGACGGTCCGGCCCTCGGCGGCCAGCTTCTTCATCAGGTTGCGCACCCAGAGGATGCCCTCGGGGTCGAGGCCGTTGACCGGCTCGTCGAAGAGCAGCACCTGCGGGTCGCCGAGCAGCGCCGCCGCGATGCCGAGGCGCTGCCCCATGCCGAGCGAGAAGCCGTTGGAGCGCCGCTTGGCGACGTCCTGGAGGCCGACGACGCCGAGCACCTCGTCGACCCGCTGGGCCGGGATGCCGGCCAGCTGGGCGAGCGACAGGAGGTGGTTGCGGGCGCTGCGGCCGCCGTGTACGGCCTTCGCGTCGAGCAGCGCGCCGACCTGCCGCGGCGCGTTCGGCAGCTGCCGGAACGGGTGCCCGCCGATCGTGACATGGCCGGACGTCGGCCGGTCGAGCCCGAGGATCATGCGCATCGTGGTCGACTTGCCCGAGCCGTTGGGGCCCAGGAAGCCGGTCACGTGACCCGGTCTCACCTGGAAGGAAAGGTTGTACACGGCCGTCTTGGCGCCGTAGCGCTTCGTCAGGCCGACTGCCTCGATCATTCTCCAGCCCCATCGACATGGTCGGGTGTTTCTCGGGGCGTGACGGCCGGCGGCCGGAGCCCCCCGTATGAGCTAGGAGCTTATCCAGCCGTTGACGGTTCCGGCGAAGCCCGGATCGTGATCCGGCGAAAGGTCAGGGAAAGGTCAGGGGCGGGTCGGGCTCGCCAGGGCCTGTCCGGCGGATCATGGCCGGGTCCGCGGCCTGTCCGGCCCTGATCCGCCGGACAGGCCCTAGGCGTCCCGGTGCTTCAGCACCAGATAGCCGCCGGCCAGCGCGGCCGCCACCCAGACCAGCATGATCCCGAGGCCGCCCCACGGCCCGTACGGGGCCTTCTCCGTGCCCATCGCGTCCGGCAGCACTTGCATGATCTTGGAGCCGGCCTGGTCCGGGAAGTAGCGGGCGACCTCCTTGGCCTTCGGCACCGCCGACAGGATCTGCGAGATCAGGAAGAAGAACGGCACCAGGATGCCGAGCGACAGCATCGAGGAGCGCAGCATCGCCGCCACGCCCATCGAGAAGATCGCGATCAGACCCATGTAGAGGCCGCCGCCGATCACGGCCCGCAGCACGTTGTCCGCGCCGAGCGTCGTGCGGTGCTCGCCCAGCAGCGCCTGGCCGAGGAAGAAGGACAGGAAGCTGGTCGCCAGGCCCACCAGCAGGGCGAGGGCGCCGGCCACGGCGATCTTCGAGAAGAGGAAGGAGGCCCGCTGGGGCACGGCGGCCAGCGAGGTGCGGATCATGCCCGAGGAGTACTCGGTGCCCACCACCAGGACGCCGAAGACCACCATCGCCAGCTGGCCGAGCATCATCCCGGAGAAGCTGAGGAAGGTCGGGTCGAAGGTGGCCCGCTCGATCTCCTTGAGGTTGTCGAACTCCGACGCCATCAGCGCGCACAGCGCCGCGCTCATCGCCACCGTGACGAGCAGGGCGCTCGCCAGCGTCCACACGGTCGACGAGACCGTCCGGATCTTGGTCCACTCCGACTGGAGGACCGCGGATGCCGCTGCCATCGATCAGACTCCCTCGAAGCTCTCGCCCCACCGGGGCCCGGCCGGCTCGCCGCCGCCGTGTACGTCCGTGCCGTGCGCGTGGTACTCCACCGCGCCCGCCGTCATCTGCATGAACGCCTCTTCGAGCGAGGCCCGCTGGGAGCTCAGCTCGTGCAGCACGATCTGGTTCGCGGCCGCCAGCTCGCCCAGCTTCTCCGTCGTCGTGCCGTCCACCTCGAGCGTCCCGCCACCGGCCTCGACCACGACGAATCCGTTCGCGTGGAGCACGTCCCGCAGGCGTTCCTGCTGCGGAGAGCGCAGTCGCACGTAACTCCGCGAATTCTGCTGGATGAAATCCGCCATCGACGTGTCGGCGAGGAGCTTTCCCTGCCCGATCACGATCAGATGATCGGCCGTCAGCGCCATTTCACTCATCAGATGACTGGAAACGAAGATCGTCCGGCCCTCCGCCGCGAGCGTCTTCATCAGATTGCGGATCCAGTGAATTCCCTCGGGGTCCAGACCATTGACGGGTTCGTCGAACATCAGGATCTCGGGATCACCCAGCAACGCGGAGGCGATTCCCAGCCGTTGCCCCATGCCGAGCGAGAAGCCCTTCGACTTCTTCTTCGCGACCGCCGTCAGACCGACCAGGTCGAGCACCTCGCCGACCCGTCGCTCCGGGATGCGGTTCGACTGGGCCAGGCACAGCAGGTTGTTGTACGCGGAGCGGCCGCCGTGCATCGCCTTGGCGTCGAGCAGCGCCCCGATGTACGTCAGCGGCTCCT
This sequence comes from Streptomyces sp. NPDC127114, assembly GCF_042677525.1. Taxonomy (NCBI): domain Bacteria; kingdom Bacillati; phylum Actinomycetota; class Actinomycetes; order Kitasatosporales; family Streptomycetaceae; genus Streptomyces; species Streptomyces sp. NPDC127114. The sequence continues at coordinate 132,329 of NZ_JBHXTJ010000010.1, read as the reverse complement.
GCAGCTCCCGGTAGTGCCGGCCGTCGATCAGGACCGTCCCGCTCGTCGGGTTGTCCAGGTCCAGCATCATCCGCATCGTGGTCGACTTGCCCGCCCCGTTCGGCCCCAGGAAGCCCGTGATCATCCCGGGCCGCACGGTGAAGGTGAGATGGTCGACCGCCGTCTTCGATCCGTAGCGCTTGGTGAGGCCCTCGAGCTCGATCATGCGTACCAACCTACGGGCGCGCGAAACCCCCCGCCACCGGAATGGCAGGGGGTTTTCGGGTCAGCGGTACGCCGGTACGCCCGGCGCCGGATCAGCCCGTCGGCGGGTCAGCGGGTCTGCTGCGCCGGGACGCCCGCGGTCCGCTCGTCGTCGATCGGGGAACCGGCCGCGGCCACCGCGGCACCGGTCAGCGTGGCCAGCATCTCGCGGACGTTGGTCAGCTGGGCGTTGATCGAGTCGCGGCGGTTCGTCAGCGCCGCCAGCTCGCGCTCCGATTCGCTGCGGATGCGGTCCGCCTTGGCGTTGGCGTCGGCCACGATGTCCTCGGCCTGGCGCTGCGCGGTCTCCACCGTCTGGCGGGCCCGGCGCTCCGCGTCCGTACGCAGCTTCTCCGCCTCCAGGCGCAGCTGCTCGGCGCGGTGCTCGATCTCCGCCAGGCGCTTCTCGGCCTTCGCCTGACGCGAGGCCAGGTCGCGCTCCGACTGCTCGCGGCGCTTGGCCAGGTTGGTCTCGAAGTCCGCGGCGGCCTGGGCGGCCTTGGCACGGGTCTCCTCGAAGAGGGCGTCGGCCTCCTCGCGCTTCGACTGCGCGTCCTTCTGGGCCTCGGCGCGCAGGGAGTTCGCCTCGCCCTGGGCCTTCTCGACGATCCGGACGCCCTCGTCCTCGGCCTTGGCCTTGCGCTCGGCCGCGAACGCCTCGGCGTCGTTGCGGACCTGCTGCGCCGCGGACTCGGCCAGCTCGCGGTGCTGCTCGGCGGCGCGCCGGGCCTCCTCGCGCAGGTCCTTCGCCTCCTCCTCGGCCAGCCGGAGGATCTTCTCGACGCGAGCACCGAGACCGGCGTACGACGGCTCGGCGTCGGTGACCTGGGCCTGGGCGTTCTGCGTTTCGAGGTGCAGCTCCTCGATGCGCTTTTCCAGAGAGGTGATTCGGGCCAGAGCACTGTCACGGTCGGCGACGAGCTTGGTAATGCGGTCGTCCACCTGACCGCGGTCGTAACCACGCCGCACGAGCTCGAAGCCGAAGGGGGAGGAAGTGTCGCTCATGGGGTTCCTGTCGAATGAGACCGGTGAGGTGTTAGAGGGAATCCTAGGGGTCGAAGCGGCGTGTCATCGAGCGTATGCCCGTTTGATCTGGAGAATGTCCAGCCTTTTGAGTGGCTAGCTCTCGGAGGACTTGCCCCCCGAACGAGTGGACCCCGCCGACGCACCCGCCTTGACCCCGTCCCGGCCGCCGTCGGACTTCGATCCCGCTGACGGCGTCTCGAAAGACTCCAACGCCTCGAGCACGTCCTGGACACGGGAGATCTCGGCATTGATGTCCTCGCGCCTGCGCACCAGGACGTCCAGCTCGCGCTTGCCCTCCGAGACGGTCTGCTCCGCCTCGCGCTCGGCCTCCGCCCTGATCCGCTCGGCCTCCGCCTTGATCCGCTCCGCCTCCGCGGTCAGCGAGGCCTTCTTCTGCTCGGCCTCCTTCAGCAGCGCCTCGGCCTTCTTCACGGCGGCGATACGGACCTTGCTCGCCTCCGAAGTCGCCTCCGAGACCAGCTCCCTGGCCTTCTCCTCCGCCTCGGCGCGCTGCTCCTCCGCGGCCTTCACCAGCTTGTCCACGCGCTCGCCGGCCGTCTTCATCTGCTCGGCCGTCTCGCGCCGCGCCCGCTCGTGCAGCTCCTCGATCTCGCCCTCGACGCGGGAACGCAGCTCCTCCGCGCGCTCCCTTATGGCGGTCGCGTCGCTGCGCGCCCCGACGAGGAGCTCGTCGGCGTCCGTACGGGCCTTCTCCACCAGCGAGTTGCCCTCGATGGTGGCCTCGGCGACGATCCGGTCGGCCTCCTTGCGGGCCGCGCCCACCATGGTGTCCGCCTGCTCCTCGGCCTCGGTGGTGGCGCGCAGCGCCTCCTCCTGGGCCTTGGTGATCAGCTGGTCGGCCTGCTCGGCGGCGTCCGCGCGCTTCTTCGCCCCCGCCTCGCGGGCCTCGTCGAGCGTGCGGTCGGCCTCGGCGCGCGCCTCGGAGCGCATCTCCTCCGCCGCCGCCTCGGCGTCCGCCTTGATCCGGGCCGCCTCCTCGGCGATCCGCTCGGCCTCCGCGCGCGCCTCGCCGACGAGCGTGTCCGCCTGCTCGGCGGCGTCCGCGCGCCGCTTGTCGGCGGCCTTGCGGGCCTCGTCCAGGATCCGGTCGGCGTCCGCGAGCGCGGCGCTGCGCAGCGCCTGCGCGTGCGCCTCGCCGTCCACCTTGACCTGCTCGGCCTCGGCACGGATCCGCTGTGCGTCCTGCTCGGTCGCCTCCAGGAGCTCGGCCGCCTCCGCGGTGAGCCGCTCGGCCTCGGCGGTGGCCTCGGTGATGAGGGTGTCGGCCTGTTCGGCGGCGTCGGCGCGGCGCTTGTCGGCGGCCTTGCGGGCCTCGTCGAGGACCTGCTCGCCGTCGGCGCGGGCAGCGGCCCGCAGCGCGTCGGCCTCCGCCTCGCCGTCGGCCTTGACCTGCTCGGCCTCGACCTTGAGCTGCTCCGCCTCCGCGGTGAGCCGCTCGGCCTCGGCCGTGGCCTCGGTGATGAGGGTGTCGGCCTGCTCGGCGGCGTCGGCGCGGCGCTTGTCGGCGGCCTTGCGCGCCTCGTCGAGGACCTGCTCGCCGTCGGCGCGGGCAGCGGCCCGCAGCGCGTCGGCCTCCGCCTCGCCGTCGGCCTTGACCTGCTCGGCCTCCGCGAGCAGCCGCTCGGCCTCCTCGGCGAGCCGATCGGCCTCGGCCGCGGCCTCGCCGAGAAGGGCGTCGGCCTGTTCGGCGGCGTCCGCGCGGCGCTTGTCGGCGGCCTCGCGTGCCTCGTCGAGGACCCGCGCCGCCTCCTCGGCGATCCGCTCGGCCTCCGCCCTCGCGTCGCCGACGACCTTCTCGCCCTGCGCCGCCGCCTCCGAACGGATCCGGTTGGCGTCCTCGCGGGCGTCGGCACGCGTGCGGGCCGCGTCCTGCTCGGCCGAGGCCAGCGCGTCCGTCGCCTCGGTCCGTACCCGCTGGGCGTACTCCGCGGTGTCCGACCGCAGCTTCTCCGCCTCGGCGAGGGCGTCCGTGACCGTCCGCTCGGCCAGCGCCTTCGCCGCGTCGGACTCCTCCTGGGCGCGCTCACGGATGCGGTTGGCGTCCTCGGTGGCCCGCTCCCGCTCCTCGTACGCGTCGGCGCGGACCCGGTCCGCCTCCTCCTGCGCCTCGGTCCTCGTGCGCTCGGCCGCGTGCTCGGCGGCGCTGCGCAGCCCGGCGATCTCCTCCTCGGCCGTCTCGCGCAGGCCCGAGACCGAGTCCCGCACCTCCTGCGCGGTGGTCTCGGCGGCCGACACCATCTCGGTCGCGCGGGCGTCCGCCTCCTCGACCAGACGGTGTGCCTCGGCCTGTGCCTCCTCGACCCGCTTGCGGGCGGAGGCGAGCAGCTCCTCGCTCTGCTCGCGGGCCAGTTCACGCTCGCGGCCGGCCTCGGTACGGGCCGAGTCCAGCGTCTCCTCGGCCTCGCGGCGGCGCCGGTTGGCCTCCTCCTGGGCGGCGGCCAGCGCCTCCGCGGCCTCGGCGGCGACCCGCTCGGCGGCGGCGGCGGCCTCGGCGCGCATCCGGTCCGCGGCCTCCTGCGCCTCGGACTTCAGCCGCTCGGCCTCGGCGTCGGCCTCCTCGCGCACGGCGGTGGCCGCGGCCTCCGCCTCGGAACGGGCGGTGGACGCGTCCGCCGCCGCCTCCGTGCGCAGCCGCTCGGCCTCCTGCTCGGCCTGCGCCTGAAGGGTACGGATCCGCTCGGCGGACTCGGTGCGCAGCCGCTCGGTCTCCTCCGCGGCCTCGCGCCGGATCCGCTCGCCCTCGGCGCGCGCGTCCGTCAGTGCCTCGCCGGCCGACGCCAGCTTCGCCTCGGCCTCGGTGTGCAGCCGGGCCAGCTCGTCGGCGGCCTCCGCCTGCCGGGCCGCGGCGGCCCGCTCGGCCTCCTCGCGCAGCGCCACGGCGGCGGCCTCCGCGGCCTCCCTGACCGACTCCGCCTGCTCCTCGGCCTCGGCGCGCATCCGCTCGGCCTCGGCCCGGGTGCGCTCCAGCGTCTCCTCGGCCTGGGTGCGCAGGGTCTGCGCCCGCTCCATGGCCTCGCCGCGGACCCGCTCGCTCTCGGCGCCCGCGCTCGTACGCAGCTCGTCGGCGTCCTTACGGGCCTTGGTGAGCAGCTCCTCGGCGGTCTTCGCCGCCTCCTCGATCTGCCCCACGGCCTCGCGCCGGGCCTCGCCGCGGATCCGCTCGCCCTCGGCGATGGCCTCGGCGCGCAGCTGCTCGGCCTCGCCGCGCAGCCGGCGCGCCTCCTCCTGCAGCTCGACCGTCTTGGCGCGGTACTCCTTGGTGTCGTCCTTCGCCGAGCCGAGCAGCTCGTCGGCCTGCTCCTCGGCCTGCGAACGCAGCCGGTCGGCCTCGGCCTCGGCCTCGCGGCGGATCCGCTCGGCCTCCTCGGCGGCCTTCCGGGTGGTCTCCTGGGCGTTCTCGGAGGCCTTGGTCAGGATCTCCTCGGCGCTGCGGGCGGCCTTGGCGAGCGCGGCGGCGGAGTCCTCGGCGGCGACCGTACGGGCCTTCTCGGCAGCCTCCGAGACCAGCTTCTCGGCCTCGGCGGTGGCCTCGCGGAGCTTCTCCTCGGCCTGCTCCTTGAGGGCCTCGGCCTCCTTGGTGGCCTCGCCGACGAGGCGGGCGATCTCCGTCTTGGCCGTACGGGTGCGCTGCTCGTTGACGGACTCGGCGCTCGCGAGCTGCTTGGCCGCGGCCTCCTTGGCCTCGGCGAGGGTGCGCTCGGCCTCCACCCGGGCCTCGCGCAGCCGGAGCTCGGCCTCCTGGACGCGCACCTCGGCCGTACGGGACAGCTCGGCGGCCTCGCGGCGGGCCTGGTCGGTCTCGGCGGTGGCGGAGGAACGCAGCCGCTCGGCGTGGCTGGTGGCCTCCTCGGCCTGGCTGGAGGCGGCGGAGAGCAGGCGCTCGGCGTCCTTGCGGGCGCGCAGCAGAATCGCTTCGGCCTCGGCCCGGGCCGCCTCCGCCTCGGAACCCACCCGGCGGCGGGTCTCCTCGGCGATCCGGGCGGCCTCGGCGCGTGCGGCGGCCAGCGACTGCTCGGCCTCGGCGCGGGACTCCTCCATCAGGCGCCGGGCCTGGGACTCGGTGCGGGCCCGCAGCTGTTCGGCCCACGCCACGTTCTCGTTGACGTGCGACTCGACGGTCTGCCGGCGCTCGTTCAGCTCCTGGTCGAGCTGCTGGCGCCGCTGCACGGCCTCGGCGTGCAGCTCGGCCTGCAGGCGGGCCTGCTGCTCGGCGTGCTCCTGGAGGATGCGCTGGGTCTGGGCACGGGCCTCGCGCAGCTCGCGCTCGGCGTCCTGGCGCAGCTGCTCGGCCTGCATCTGCGCGTTGCGCAGCATCTGTTCGGCCTGGTAGCCGATGTCCGCGCTGTCGTACGCGGGCCGGGACGCGATGGTCCGGCGCGCCTCGTGGAGCTTGGCGCGCAACACCTCGACCTGGTACCCGAGGTCCTCGGCGTGCTGGACGGCCTTCTCTCGCTCCTTCTTCAGCCGGTCCATCTCGGCTTCGAACCGCGAAAGATGGTCGTCTTCAGCTCGGTGGCTCTCCTGGCGTTCGTAGCCCCGCACTGCGCGGTCCATCCTTCCCCGAGCTCTCCGAGCAGGGGAGACCCCAACCCTGCTCGCAACTCCAACGAGCACCGTTCACCGGACAGAACGGCCCCCCGGGGAATCGTGGCAGATCGGACGACCCCGACATCCCGACTTCGGTGCCGCACGTACTCGGCCCCGACCGGCCCCGGCCCGGAGTGGCCCACTCTACCGGGCCGGGAATCCGGAGGTCAGTGCTCCGCTGAGGAGTGGTCAGCCGAGGGCTTCGCCGAGGTGACCAGTTCCGTCAGGACGCCGTGGCAGTCCTTGGGGTGGAGGAAGGTGATGCGGGAGCCCATGGAGCCGATCCGCGGCTCGTCGTAGAGGACCCGGACGCCCTTGGAACGGATGGCCTCGGCGTCCCCGTCCACGTCCGCGGTGCCGAAGGCGATGTGGTGCACGCCCTCGCCGTTCTTCGCGAGCCACTTGCCCACGGCGGAGTCCTCGCGGGTGGGCTCCAGGAGCTGGAGGTAGGACGCCCCGCCGTCGGAGGTCTCGTTGATCTTGAGCATGGCCTCGCGGACGCCCTGCTCCTCGTTGACCTCCTCGTGGAACACCTCGAAGCCGTACGTCGCCCGGTAGAACTCGACGGTCTCGTCGAGGTTCCGGCAGGCGATCCCGATGTGGTCGATACGCGTCAGCATGCGTCCAGTGCAGCGCCCTGGCGATGGTTACGCAACGTGCGCGCGATCACACCGGCGGGCCGGTGACCGGGCCGCGCACCGCTCAGTACATTGAACGTAAACCCTCGTTCACTCCTCATCCCTAGGGGCCGTGCCTCATGTCTGGAACGACCGGTACCACCTCAGTGATCGTCGCGGGCGCCCGCACGCCCATGGGTCGCCTGCTCGGCTCGCTCAAGTCCTTCTCGGGCGCCGACCTGGGCGGCTTCGCCATCAAGGCCGCCCTCGACCGGGCCGGCATCGGCGGCGACCAGGTGCAGTACGTGATCATGGGCCAGGTGCTCCAGGCGGGCGCCGGGCAGATCCCCGCCCGCCAGGCCGCCGTCAAGGCCGGCATCCCGATGCACGTCCCCGCCCTCACCATCAACAAGGTGTGTCTGTCAGGTCTGGACGCCATCGCGCTGGCCGACCAGCTGATCCGCGCCGGCGAGTTCGACGTGATCGTGGCCGGCGGCCAGGAGTCCATGACGAACGCCCCGCACCTGCTGCCGAAGTCCCGCGAGGGCTACAAGTACGGCGCCATCGAGATGCTCGACGCCATGGCGTACGACGGCCTCACCGACTCCTTCGAGGGCATCGCGATGGGCGAGTCCACCGAGAAGCACAACACCCGCCTGGGCATCCCGCGCGAGGTCCAGGACGAGATCGCCGCCCTGTCGCACCAGCGCGCCGCCGCCGCCCAGAAGAACGGCGTCTTCGAGGCCGAGATCACCCCGGTCGAGATCCCGCAGCGCAAGGGCGAGCCGGTCGTCTTCTCCCAGGACGAGGGCATCCGCGCCGAGACCACCGCCGAGTCCCTCGGCAAGCTGCGCCCGGCCTTCGCCAAGGACGGCACCATCACCGCCGGCACCTCCTCGCAGATCTCCGACGGCGCCGCCGCCGTGGTCGTGATGAGCAAGGCCAAGGCCGAGGAGCTCGGCCTGGAGTGGATCGCCGAGATCGGCGCCCACGGCAACGTGGCCGGCCCGGACAACTCGCTGCAGTCGCAGCCGTCCAACGCGATCCGCCACGCCCTCGGCAAGGAGGGCCTGGACGTCTCCGACCTCGACCTCATCGAGATCAACGAGGCCTTCGCCGCGGTCGCCCACCAGTCGATGAAGGACCTCGGCGTCACCCCCGAAAAGGTGAACGTCAACGGCGGCGCGATCGCGCTCGGCCACCCCATCGGCATGTCCGGCGCCCGCGTGGTGCTGCACCTCGCCCTGGAGCTCAAGCGGCGCGGCGGCGGCGTCGGCGCGGCGGCCCTGTGCGGCGGCGGCGGCCAGGGCGACGCCCTGATCATCAGGGTCCCCGGCAAGTAAGCACCCGGCCCAACCAGCAAGGAGCAGCTGCACATGGTGGACGTCCCCGCTCTGGTCGACCAGGCACGGGAGGGCCGGCCGCGCGCCGTGGCCCGGCTGATCTCGCTCGTGGAGGGGGCGTCCCCGCAGCTGCGCGAGGTGATGGCGGCGCTCGCCCCGCTGACCGGCAACGCCTACGTGGTCGGCCTGACGGGTTCGCCCGGCGTCGGCAAGTCGACCTCGACCTCGGCGCTGGTCTCCGCGTACCGCCGGGCCGGCAAGCGGGTCGGCGTCCTGGCCGTCGACCCCTCCTCGCCGTTCAGCGGCGGCGCGCTCCTGGGCGACCGGGTGCGGATGTCGGAGCACGCCTCCGACCCGGGCGTCTACATCCGCTCCATGGCCACCCGCGGCCACCTCGGCGGGCTCGCCTGGTCCGCCCCGCAGGCCATCCGCGTCCTGGACGCGGCCGGCTGCGAGGTGATCCTCGTGGAGACCGTCGGCGTCGGCCAGTCCGAGGTGGAGATCGCCTCCCAGGCCGACACCTCGGTGGTGCTGCTCGCGCCGGGCATGGGCGACGGCATCCAGGCCGCCAAGGCGGGCATCCTGGAGATCGGCGACGTGTACGTGGTCAACAAGGCCGACCGGGACGGCGCCGACGCCACCGCCCGCGAGCTCAACCACATGCTGGGCCTCGGCGAGGCCCGCGCCCCCGGCGACTGGCGCCCGCCGATCGTGAAGACGGTCGCGGCGCGCGGCGAGGGCGTCGACGAGGTCGTGGAGGCCCTGGAGAAGCACCGCGCCTGGATGGAGGAGCACGGCGTCCTGGCGGAGCGCCGCCGCGCCCGCGCCGCCCGTGAGGTCGAGACGATCGCGGTCACGGCGCTGCGCGAGCGGATCGGCGACCTGCACGGCGACCGCCGGCTCGACGCGCTCGCGGAGCGCATCACGGCGGGAGAGCTCGACCCGTACGCGGCCTCCGACGAGCTGATCGCGAGCCTGACGGGCCACTGAGCCCGCGGACGCGCAAGGGCCCGGCACCTGCTTCCAGGTGCCGGGCCCTTCCCGTGCGTCCGCGCCGCGTCGCGCCGCCGCTGCTACGGCTTGCCGCGGCGGCCGCGCAGCTCCTCGGCGATCGGCTTCAGCGACTCGTGGAGGTCGCCGAGCGCGTCCGGGCTGAGCTGGTCGATGAAGTGCTTGCGCACCGACTCGACGTGGTGCGGGGCGACCTTGTGCATGGTGGTCATGCCCTCGTCGGTCAGGACCGCGTACAGCCCGCGCCGGTCGGACTCGCAGTTCTCGCGGCGGACGAGCCCGGCGTTCTCCATCCTGGTGATCTGGTGGGAGAGCCGGCTCTTGGACTGCAGGGTGGCGGCCGCCAGGTCGCTCATCCGCAGACGCCGGTCGGCCGACTCCGAGAGGTTCACCAGGATCTCGTAGTCGTTGATCGTCAGGCCGAAGGGCTGGAGGTCCTTCTCCAGCTGGTACATCAGCATTCTGTTGACGTCCAGGTAGGTGCGCCAGGCGCACTGCTCGGCGTCGGTGAGCCAGGGGGTGGCCGTCTCGGTCTCCATGTGTGGATTCTACCTAAAGAAGTTGAATACTGGACGAGTTCTGGGAGTGTGTTCGACGCGTCACGCTCCGCAGACTACCGCTCACAAACCGAAGCGACGCTGCAGGTCGCCGAGCTGTCCGGGAAGGCGCGGTACCGAACCCAGCGGCCCCTGGCCGGATCCGTGCGCTCCCGCACCGCCATGACCGCCCGGCACACCCGGCTGCGCCCCCGGCTCGCCGATCGCCCGTTCGGGCATCAGCAGCTCCGTCGACTGGAGCAGTACGGTACCCGCTCCGACGAACTCGAACTGATGCTCCTCGCCCGAGCTGCCGCCGATGCCCGTCAGGGCCCGCACGCCGCCCATCACGCCGGTCAGGTACCCGTGGTCGTAGTGGTGGCAGGGCGACGGGCAGTCGGCCCAGCCCACCAGCGCCTGCGGATCCACCCGCAGCGGCGGCTCCATGAAGACCACCGGACCGTTCGACGCGGCGACGAACTTGCCCGTGCCGATCAGCGTGACGAAGCCCGGCACGATCGACTGCTTCAGCGCCAGCGTCGGCTGGTACGCGAGCAGATTTCCCGAACGGATCGTCAGGTTGCCCTCGTCCAGGTCGTACGAGTTCACGTCGAAGGCCCGGTCGGCCAGCAGCATCTTTCCGCTGCCCTCGGCCACCACCCAGTCGCTCGCGTGCAGCGGCGAGTGGAAGGACGTCCGCACCAGCCGGTCGAGCCGGCCGTGCCCGATGCCGTTGAACTCGATCTGCCCGTAGTAGGCGATCATCTTGCCCTTCTGCAGGAACCACTGGGAGCCCTTGAGCTCCACGCAGAAGGTGTACGGATTGACGTTGTCGTCGCTCGGCAGGGAATGCGGGTCGAGCACCGTCGGGCCCCCGGCCATAAAGGTGTTCACAGCTTCTCCTCCGACGCCTGCACGTACACCGCACCGCTGCCGCTCAGCTCCAGCTGGAACGCCTCGCCCGAGCCGCGGCCCACCATGTCCCGCCAGCCCAGCGCGGTCGACAGCTTGTTGCGCACGTCGCCGTGGTGCGCCACGTACGCCTGCGGGTCGACGTGCACCGGGCGGCCCGGCGTGATCGGCAGCTCGATGACCCCGCCGTGCGCCATCACGGCCACCGAGCCGTGGCCCTTGAGCGTGGTGGTGAACAGGCCCTGGCCGGTCACCTGGCCGCGGACCATCCCCATGACGCCGCCCTGCGAGCCCATGAACATGGTGCCCTGCTCCAGGGTGCCGTCGAAGGCGAGCAGCCGGTCGGCCTCCACGTAGAGGGTGTCACCGGTCAGCGCGATCACCTGGATGTGGTGACCGCCGTGCCCGAACATCACCGTGCCGCTGCCCTCGACGGTCATCAGCGGGGTCGCCTCGCCGGCCACCCGGCGCCCGATCATCGACATCAGGCCGCCCTGGCCGCCGGCGATGTTCGGCGTGAAAGTGACGTCGCCGCGGTACGCCAGCATCGCGCCCCGCTGGCTGAACAGCCGCTGCCCCGGGATCACCGTGGCCTCGACCATCTTGGAGTTGATCTCCCGGAACGGCATCAGACGTCGCCTCCGATCGTGTTCCGCTCGCTGGGCTGGACGTACACGAGCCCGTCGCCCTCGAAGCGGATCTGGAAGGCCTCGCCGCCGCCCTCGCCCATGAAGGTGCGGAAGGTCACGCCCGACTGGAAGTGCTGCTGGAGGTTGCCCTGGTGGGCGATGTACGCGCCGGGGTCGACGGACAGCGGGTACTGCGGGGTCACCCGCAGCACGACCGCGGGGCCGTCGGACATGATCGCCGCCTGGCCGGTGCCCTCGACCGTCGTCGTGAACAGGCCGTTGCCGGTCGCGCCGCCGCGCAGCCCGGTGAAGGTCGTGCCGGTGCGCAGGCCGGCGTCGGTGCAGAGCAGGTTGCTCGCCTCGACGTACAGCTTGTCGCCGTGGAGCTGGACGAGGTTGATCTCGGAGGCCCGGTCGGCGAACCAGCAGGTTCCCTGACCGCGGACCTCCATCACCTCCATCTGCTCACCGGTCAGCCTGCGGGTGACCATGCCGCGCAGGCCCTCACCGCCGCCGGACATCTTCTTGAAGGCCATCTGGCCGTCGTAGGCGACCATCGAGCCGTTCTTCGCCTTCACGGCGTCACCGGTCATGGTCACGGCGAGCACTTTGCTGCCTTGGAGTCGGAACGTTGCCACGAAGGGAAGGTACTGGGCCCCCGGATAAAGAGACAGCAAAGTCGCCGTGCACAATGGAACGGCCCTTGTGCATCCGTTCACAAGATCCGAACGAAGGTGACCCCTCCCGTGGACATCAAGACCGCATCCTCCCTGCACCGGCTCCGGCTCGTCTCCGCGCCGGAGGCCGTGTCGTTCCTGCTGCTCCTGGTCTGCTCGGTGCTGAAGCGGACGACGGACTTCAACGCGGTGCCGGTGATGGGCGCGATCCACGGCATCCTCTTCATCCTGTACGTGCTCTTCTGGCTGGACGCCTGGAACCGCACCAAGTGGTCCTTCAAGACGGCGGCGGTCTACTTCGTCCTCTCCGTGCTGCCCTTCGGCGGCTTCTTCGCGGAGCGCAAGCTCAAGCGCGAGGCCGAGGCGGCGGTCATCGCCTCCCGCGCCCGCCGCGAAGGCGTGGTGAACGCATGATCGTCGCCTTCTCGGTGACCCCGCTGGGCGTGGGGGAGGAGGTCGGCGAGTACGTCGCCGACGCGGTACGGGTCGTGCGCGAGTCCGGCCTGCCGAACCGTACGGACGCCATGTTCACGTCGATCGAAGGTGAGTGGGACGAGGTGATGGACGTCGTGAAGCGCGCCGTCGCCGCCGTGGAGGCGCGGGCGCCGCGCGTCTCCGTCGTCCTGAAGGCCGACATCCGGCCCGGTGTCACGGACGGGCTGACCGCGAAGGTCGACACCGTGGAGCGCCATCTGGCCGGCTGAGCCGGCCCCGCTCGCGTACGTGGGGAGCCCCGGACCGCCTCAGGCGGTGCGGGGCTCCGCCGCGTCCAGGTGGGCGGCGACGCGCCGGAGGAGGTCCACGAGCGTCCCGTACTCCTCGGGCGACAGGCTCTCCGTCACCCGGGCCCGGAGGGCGCCGACCTGTTCGGCGATCCGCCGGTGCGCCCGGCGGCCCTCCTCGGTCAGTGCCACGGTGCCGTCCCCGGAGCGGCTCGCCCAGCCGCGCCCGGCGAGGTCGTCGACGTACGGGCGTACGGTCGGCTCGCCGGCGGTCAGGAACGGCGCGACGGCGCGGTCGAGCTCGGCGAGCGTGGCCGGTTCGTGCGCGAGTGTGTGCAGGACCTGCCAGTGCCGGCGGGCGAGGCCGTCCGCCGCGAACAGGCGGGCCATGGCCGCCTCGATGGCGCCGTCGATGTGCTTCAGCCAGTAGCCGAACGGGCGCTGCGTACGGACGTCTTCTTCGCTGTTCACGGCATTCATGACATCCCCCGATGCATGTAGTTTTACAACAGTTGTAAACTAGCATGCATGTCGGAGGAGCGCATGCAGGAAAAGGAGCAGCGGGAGGCCCTGGTCGCCGTCGAGCGGGCCATGGTCGCCATCCGCCGCAGTCAGACCCGCCGCTCGCTCGGCCGCCTCGTGCCGCCGGACGGCGGCCGGGCGGTCGACCCCACGCTCTTCGGCGTCCTCGACGCCGTCGAGGGCCGGGGCGGGAGCTGCTCGGTCACCGACGTCGCCGCCGCGCTCGGCGTGGACCAGCCCCGGGCCAGCAGGCTCGTCCTGCGTGCCGTCGAGGAGGGCTGGGTCAGCCGCTGGCCCGACCCTGCCGACGCCCGGCGCGCGCTGCTCGCGCTCACCGTCGAGGGGCAGGAGCAGGTCGACCGTACCCACCGCTTCCGGCAGCGGGTCTTCGCCCGGGCGATGGCGGACTGGCCGGACGCCGACCGGCTCGCGTTCGCGCGGCTGCTGACCGCCTTCGTGGACGGTTTCGGGCGCGCGGCCGACTCCGGTGACGGGCGGGCGGGCTGAGGCTGCCGTGGGGCCGGACGGCGGACGCCGGCCGTCACCCGTCAGGCCGAGGGGCCCGCCTCTCGTGAAATACCCTCACTCGGACGCTTCCCAGTCGACACGCCGATAAATGTCCCCTTTCGTGGGGCTATCGACAGGTTCGACGACAGCTGGAGGCACCGTGCGGCCGCGAGGCTACGACTACGACACCTACAGCCGACTCGCCGGTCCCCTCACGGAACCGGACCGGGCAGGGGGCACCTACCGGGTGCAGTACCGGAGTCTGCTCTCGAAGGAACCGCACCGAATACGAGCCGTCGTCCTCATGGGTCTCGCGCCGCTGCTCTCGGCGCTGCTCCTGGTCTACCTCGTCTGGCCGAGCCACTGGACCGTCCGCGAGGGCGACGACGCCTGGCGGGTGCCGTACGACACGGTGATGCTCGTGTCGATCGGGCTCATCTGCTTCTTCATGCTGGTCAACGTCACCTCGATCGCCCACGCCACCCTCGTCGCCCGCGACCCCATACCCGTGCGCCCCGAGCCCGGCACCCGGGTCGCCTTCCTCACCACCTACGTGCCCGGCAAGGAACCGCTCTCCATGGTCCGGGCCACCCTCGAAGCCGCCGTACGGCTGCGCCACGACGGGCCGCTCGACGTGTGGCTGCTCGACGAGGGCGACGACCCCGGCGCCAAGGCGCTGTGCGAGCAGCTCGGCGTCCGGCACTTCACCCGCGCGGGAGTCCCCGAGTGGAACCGCGCGAAGGGCGTCCACAAGGCCCGCACCAAGCACGGCAACTACAACGCCTGGCTCGCCATGCACGGCGACGCCTACGACTTCTTCGCCTCCGTGGACACCGACCACGTGCCGCTGCCGAACTTCCTGGAGCGCATGCTCGGCTACTTCCGCGACCCCGACGTCGCCTTCGTCGTCGGCCCGCAGGTCTACGGCAACTACACCTCGGCCGTCACCAAGGCGGCCGAGTCGCAGCAGTTCCTCTTCCACGCGCTCATCCAGCGGGCCGGCAACCGCTACCGCGCCCCCATGTTCGTCGGCACCAACAACGTCGTCCGCGTCACCGCCCTCCGGCAGATCGGCGGACTGTACGACTCCATCACCGAGGACATGGCCACCGGCTTCGAGCTGCACCGGCGAAGGAACCCGCGCACCGGCCGCTTCTGGCGCTCCGTCTACACGCCCGACGTCCTCGCGGTGGGCGAGGGCCCCGCCTCCTGGACGGACTTCTTCACCCAGCAGCTGCGCTGGTCGCGCGGCACCTACGAGACGCTGCTCAAGCAGTACTGGAAGGCGCCCTTCCGTACCCCGCCCGGGCGGCTCCTCAACTACACGCTGATGCTCGTCTACTACCCGATGACGGCCGTCAACTGGTTCCTCGGCATCCTCTCCTGCGTCCTCTTCCTGTGGCTCGGCGCCTCCGGCACCCAGGTCTCCTCCCCGGTCTGGCTGATGATCTACAGCGACGCCGTTGCCCTCCAGATCGGCCTCTACCTCTGGAACCGCCGCCACAACGTCTCGCCCCACGAACCCGAGGGCTCCGGCGGCCTCGCCGGCATGGCGATGTCCGCGCTGTCCGCGCCGATCTACCTCAAGTCCCTCGGCTCTGCGCTCCTGCGCACCCGCGGCCGCTTCGTCGTCACCCCCAAGGGCGGCGAGGCCAGCCCCGACCGGCTCCTCACCTTCCGCATCCACCTCTACTGGGCGGCGGTCCTCGTCGCCTCCCTCGTCGCCTCCGTCCGCCTCGGACACACCCACGCCGCCATGCGCACCTGGGCGGTGCTCGCCCTGGTCATCGCGCTCGCCCCGGTCGCCGTGTGGGCCCTCGGCGAGCTGCGCGACCGGCGCCGGCTGCGGATCCGCGCCGCCGCCAGGGCCCGGGCCCGCGCCCGCGGCCGGGCCCACGCCGCCGCCGGCGTCACCGTCGTCGCCACTCCCGCCAAGACCGGGCCGGCGCCCACCACGGCGACCGCGCCCACGACGACCGGAGGGAACTGAGCCATGGCCTACCGGCCGTCCCGGCAGTTCAAGAAGACCCTGCTCGGCAGCGGCGCCGTGCTCGTGCTCGCGGCCCTCAACGCCCCGGCCGCCGTCTCCTTCGCCACCGAGAAGTACCACGCATACAAGATCGCCCAGCCCGGGTACATGCGGAAGTACGGCTCCTGGGGCGTGGTCGACGTGCCCGAGCAGTACCGCGTCAACGCCATCCACGCCGCCCTGCTGCACACCGGCAAGGTGCTGCTCATCGCCGGATCCGGCAACGACCAGAAGAAGTTCGACTCGGGCACCTTCGAGACGATCCTCTGGGACCCGGTGAAGAACACCTTCAAGTCCGTCCCGACGCCGGAGGACTTCTTCTGCTCCGGCCACACCCAGCTGCCCGACGGCCGCCTCCTGGTGGCCGGCGGCACCGCCCGCTACGAGGTCCTCGACGGCGAGGTCAAGAAGGCCGGCGGCGGCATGCGGGTCAAGAACGAGAGCCCCGACAAGGCCGTCACCCTCAAGAAGGGCACCGTCTTCCGCTCGCCGTCCGGCGTCGAGTACGTGTCGAAGTTCGACGTCACCGTGCCCAGGGCCAAGCGCGAGTTCGAGATCTCGTACTTCAAGAGCGGCCAGATGAAGCCGTGGAAGACGAAGGTCACCGCCGCCGAGGCCAGGGTCTTCGTCGAGGCGAGGAAGGAGGGCCCGCAGGCGCTCACCACCGAGGCCGCGCAGTACGAGGTCGTCGGCCTCAAGGGCGAGGACGCCGACAACGTCTACGGGCTCGCGCAGAAACTCACCACCGAGAAGCAGGACTTCCAGGGCATCAAGGCCGCGTACGAGTTCGACCCGAAGGCGGAGCGCTACATCCCGGTCGCGCCCATGAAGGACGCCCGCTGGTACCCGACGCTCGTCACCCTCGACGACGGCAGGGTGCTCGCCGTGTCCGGGCTCAACGACGTCGGCGACGTCGTCCCCGGCGACAACGAGATCTACGACCCGAAGACCAAGAAGTGGTCCAAGGGCCCCTTCCGTTACTTCCCCACCTACCCGGCGCTCTTCCTCACCAAGGGCGGCAAGCTCCTCTACACCGGCTCCAACGCCGGCTACGGCCCGGCCGAGAAGGGCCGCGAGCCCGGCCTGTGGGACCTGAAGAAGAACTCCTTCACCAGGCTGGGCGGGCTCACCGACCCGGACCAGCTGGAGACCTCCGCCTCCCTGATGCTGCCGCCCGTGCAGGACCAGAAGGTCATGGTCCTCGGCGGCGGCGGGGTCGGCGAGTCGCCCGCCTCCACCGCCCGCACCTCGATCATCGACCTGTCCGAGGACAGCCCCGTCTTCAGCGACGGGCCGGCGCTGCCGCAGGGCACCCGCTACCTCAGCAGCGTGCTCATGCCCGACGACACCGTCTTCACCAGCGGCGGCTCGGCCGACTACCGCGGCCGCGGCGGCAGCGACATCCTCAAGGCCCAGTTCTACGACCCGAGGTCCAACACCTTCAACGAGGCCGCCGCGCCCACGGTCGGCCGCAACTACCACTCCGAGGCGCTGCTGCTGCCCGACGGACGGGTCGCCACCTTCGGCTCCGACCCGCTCTTCGACGACGCCGACAACACCAAGCTCGGCACCTTCGAACAGCGCATCGAGGTCTTCACCCCGCCCAGTCTGCACCGCGGCGGCACCAACCGGCCGGTGCTCGGCGAGGGCCCGCAGGAACTCGACCAGAACGGCCGCGCCACCTTCAAGACCAAGGACGCGGCCCGGATCACCAAGGCCCGGCTGATGCGGCCCAGCGCCGTCACGCACACCACCGACGTCGAACAGCGCTCGGTCGAACTGGGCCTGCGGAAGGGCGCGGACGGGACGACCGTCACCGTGGAGGTGCCGAAGGAGAAGACGCTGGTGCCGCCCGGCTGGTACATGCTGTTCGTGACCGACCAGGACGGCATCCCGTCCGAGGCGAAATGGATCCAGGTGTCGTGAGGCGCGCGTCCGGCCCGGGTCAGGACCTGGCCCGGCGGGCCAGGCCCAGGGCGTAGTCGGGCCACCAGGTGCCGGCGGCCGGGCCGCCCCGGCAGGGGCCGTCCGAGTCGCCCGGCCGCTTGATCCACAGATAGGCGTCGACCAGCTCGTCCCCGGTCCGGTCGGTCGGCGGTACGCCGAGCGCCCGGCCCGGCGGATTGCACCAGGCCTCCTCCCGGTCGCCCGGGAGGGGGCCGAAGCCGTTGCGGCTGGTGTCCACGGTGAAGTGGGCGCCGCCGAGCAGCCGGGACAGACCGGCGCCGAAGCCGCGGACGACGTCGTTGGTCTGGAAGTTGGAGACGTTCAGCGCGAAGCCGTCGGCGCGGGCGATGCCCGCCCGGCGCAGCGGCTCCACCAGCTTGTTCGGGTCGTCGATCCAGGCCGGGTTGCCCGCGTCGAGATAGACCCGGGTGCGCGGCTGCCGCTTGAACCGCAGGACGGCCTCGGAGAGCAGCCCGAGCCGCTCCTCGTGGTACTCGCCGGGGGTGCAGCCGTCCACGACGTGCGGCACCGCGTCCGGCTCCAGGACCACGATCGCGGGCGCGTCGCCGATGGCGGAGGCGAAGGAGTCCACCCACTGACGGTAGGCCTGCGCGTCGTGCGCGCCGCCCGCCGAGTACATGCCGCAGTCGCGGTGCGGGATGTTGTACGCGACGAAGACCACCGTGCGCCCGTCCCGCGCCGCGCCGTCGACCGCCCGGGTCACGTCCGGCACGGGGTTGTCGCCGGCCGGCCATTCGGCCACCGGCCGCTCCGAGATCCGCCGCAGGACCTTGGCGTCCTCCGTGCGGCCCTGGGCCTCGTACACCTTCACCTGCCGGGCCGCGTCGCTCTCCGGGTCCACCCAGAACGGCGAGCCGCCGGTGGGCGCCGCGGCCTCGCCGCGCGCCGAGGGCGGCCCGACGGGGGAGGGCGGCCCGTCGCCGTCCGTGCCGCACCCCGTGAGCAGCAGCGCGGCGGCGAGGGCGGCGGTGGCGAGGGAACGACGGCGACGGGACATCCGGCCCCCAGGGTCGGCTACGGGCTACGGGCTACGGGTACGGCCTACGGCGACGAGTCACGCGATACGGCACAGGCCGGGCCATCGTGACATAACGGTCAGTCGTCGTCCTGCTGCGACACCGCGAGCGCGATCCCCAGCGGCGTCCGCTCGTACAGCACCTGGTGCCCGTAACGGCGGGAGGCCAGCAGCCCGGCCGCCCGCAGTACCGACAGATGCGCCGACACCGACGACGGCGCGAGACCGAGCCGGTGCGCGAGCGCCGAGGTGCCCGCCGGCTCGTCCAGCGCGCACAGCACCTCGGCCCGCGCCCGGCCGAGCAGCCGGGCCAGCGCCTCCGGCGTCCGCTCCCGGGGCTCCGTCCACAGCCCGCCGATGCCCCGCGCCGGATAGGCGACGGTCGGCTGCCAGGGAGGATCGAAACCGCTCACCACCTCCGGCCAGATGAACACCGACGGCAGGAGGACGAGCCCCTGGCCCTCCAGCGCGCGGACGTGCTCACCGCGGTAGTGGTCCACCACGAGCGTGGCCGTCTCCTCCGACCAGCCGAAGGCCGGGTGCAGATCGTCGAGCAGCCGCTCCAGACCGCCCTCGGCCAGCCGCCGCGAGTGATAGGCGACGTCCGCCTCCAGAAGCGCCCGCAGCCGCGGCCACTCCGGCTCGACCAGCACCTCCCAGGCCCGCTCCAGGAGGTCCGCGAGCCGCGCGAGCGAGGCCGCCGGGTCCGCCAGGATCCGCCGGCCCTCCGCGCTCTCGGACGCCCCCCGCGTGTCCGCCAGCGCCCGCGCGAAGTCCGCGGCGGCGACGGCCGGATCCGTCGCCCGTACGGCCGCGATCTCCTCGGCGAAGTCGCCGGAGGGCCGCAGCGGCGGGGGATACAGACAGTCCGGGCTGTGCCCGCGCAACGGCATCAGGAGCTGCAACGGCGCGAGGTCGAGCCCCCGCGCCGCCTCCGCGATCCGCCGCAACCACGGCAGGTGGTACCTCTGCTGCCCCGGCCGCGCGAGCACCCGCACCGCCGACTGCGTCTCCCACAGGGGCGAGATCGCGAACCGGATGCGCAGCGGATCGGCCTCACCGAAGTGCAGGTGGTACGGCACGGGGCCTCCGGAGACGGGCGGACGGCCAGGATTCGGCCTGAGCCGAAAGTCTAGGGCGCGACCGCCGCCCGCCCGCACCCTGCGTCCATGCCCACGAACGACACCCGGGCGCCCGCGACGGCGCCCGCGCCCACCCCTGTCCCCGAACCGCCCGCCACCGGCTACCGCGCCGTCTTCGCCGTCCGCGAGTTCCGCTTCGTGTTCGCCGCCCACCTCTGCTCGCTGCTCGGCGTCGTCGTCAGCGAACTCGCCCTCACCGTCCTCGTCTACCACCTCACCCGCTCGCCGCTGCTCTCCTCGCTCACCTTCGCGCTCGGCTTCCTGCCCTACCTCTTCGGCGGCACCGTGCTCGCCGGGCTCGCCGACCGGGTGCCGCCGCGACGGGTGCTCGTCGCCTGCGACCTGCTCTGCGCGGGCTGCGTCGCCCTCATGGCCGTGCCCCTCACGCCCGTCGCCGCGCTGCTCGCCCTCCGGTGCGCCGTCGCCGTCGTCGCACCCGTGTTCCAGGGCACGCGGACCGCGACCCTCGCCGACATCCTCGGCGAGGGCGACCTCTTCGTCCTCGGCCGCTCGCTCCTGCGGATCGTCTCGCAGAGCGCCCTGCTCACCGGCTTCGCCGTCGGCGGCGTCCTGCTCACCGTCGTGCCGCCGCGCGGCGCGCTGCTCGTCACCGCCGCCACCTTCCTGCTCTCCGCGCTGCTCCTCCGCCTCGGCACCGCCCGCCGGCCCGCCCGCGCCGCCGACGGCGGGCGCGAGGGGTTCCGCGCCACCTGGGGCCTGCTGCGCGACCGACGGATCCGCGCGCTCCTGCTGATGTTCTGGGTGCCACCGATGTTCGCCGTCGTGCCCGAGGCACTCGCCGCGCCCTACGCCGACGAGACCGGCCTCTCCACCGCCGCCCTCGGCCTGCTCATGTGCGCACTGCCCGTCGGCACGATCGCGGGCGAGCTGCTCGCCGGGTCCTTCCTGGGCCCCGCCGTCCGCTCGCGGATCGTGATCCCGCTCGCCGTCACCGGCACGCTGCCCTTCCTCCTGTACGCCCTCGCCCCCGGCGCCGCGCTCGCCGCCGCCGCGCTCCTCCTGGCCGGCGCCACCGCCGCGTACACCCTCGGCCTCGACGCCTGGTTCGTCGCCGCCGTCCCCGGTGACCGGCGGGGCCGGGCGATGACACTGATGTCCGCCGGGATGATGACCGCGCAGGGCGTCGGGATGGCCGCGGCAGGCCTCGCCGCCGAGTTCGCCGCCGTGCACACCGTCGTCGCCGGCGCCGGGGTCCTCGGCACGCTCGGCGCGGTCCTGCTGGCCCTGCAGGTCCGGGCGACCGAAAGGCGAGACGCGGCTGACCGCCATATGACCAGTGGGTAAGGTCGAGGCGTGCCGAAGCCGCTGAGTCTCCCCTTCGACCCCATCGCCCGCGCCGACGAGCTCTGGCAGAAGCGCTGGGGCCCGGTCCCCTCCATGGCCGCGATCACCTCGATCATGCGGGCCCACCAGATCCTGCTGGCGGAGGTCGACGCCGTGGTCAAGCCGTACGGGCTGACCTTCGCCCGCTACGAGGCACTGGTGCTGCTCACCTTCTCCAAGGCCGGCGAGCTGCCGATGTCCAAGATCGGCGAGCGGCTCATGGTGCACCCCACCTCGGTGACCAACACCGTCGACCGCCTGGTGAAGTCGGGTCTCGTCGACAAGCGGCCCAACCCGAACGACGGGCGCGGGACGCTCGCCTCGATCACCGAGAAGGGTCGCGAGGTCGTCGAGGCGGCCACCCGCGACCTGATGGAGATGGACTTCGGCCTCGGCGCGTACGACGCCGAGGAGTGCGCCGAGATCTTCGCGATGCTGCGGCCGCTGCGGGTCGCGGCGCACGACTTCGAGGAGGGGTAGGCTCGTCGCGCGGGTCAGGCCGCTGTTCCCCGCTCCTGCGGGGATGATCCGATCACTCGGAACGTGCCCTTACGCTCGACGGCGTGCTCCCCGCGTCCGCGGGGATTTTTCGGGCGGTTACGCTCGTAGCCATGAAATCCAGCGTGCTGACCCGCTACCGCGTCATGGCGTACGTGACCGCCGTCATGCTCCTCATCCTGTGCGCGTGCATGGTCGCCAAGTACGGCTTCGACACCGGCGAGGATCTGACCTTCGCGGTCTCCCAGGCCCACGGCGTCCTCTACATCATCTACCTCGTGGTCGCGTTCGACCTGGGCTCCAAGGCCCGCTGGTCGTTCGGCAAGCTGCTGTGGATCCTGCTGTCCGGGACGATTCCGACGGCCGCCTTCTTCGTCGAGCGCAAGGTCGTCCGCGAGACGCTTCCGCTGGTCAGCGGCGCGCAGCCGGCTCCCGCCAAGGCCTGAGCCGAGGCTCACGGCGCACCTCCGCACGCATGTGCGGAGGTTTGCCATCGACATTTACTAGGACGTCCTAGTAAATTCGAAGCATGGACGCTGACGCCATCGAGGAAGGCCGCCGTCGCTGGCAGGCCCGTTACGACAAGGCCCGCAAGCGCGACGCCGACTTCACCACGCTCTCCGGGGACCAGGTCGACCCGGTCTACGGGCCCCGGCCGGGCGACACCTACGAGGGGTTCGAGCGCATCGGCTGGCCCGGTGAGTACCCCTTCACCCGTGGCCTGCACCCGACCGGCTACCGCGGCCGGACCTGGACCATCCGCCAGTTCGCCGGCTTCGGCAACGCCGAGCAGACCAACGAGCGCTACAAGATGATCCTCGCCGCCGGCGGCGGCGGGCTCTCGGTCGCCTTCGACATGCCCACCCTCATGGGCCGCGACTCCGACGACCCGCGCTCCCTCGGCGAGGTCGGCCACTGCGGCGTCGCCATCGACTCCGCCGCCGACATGGAGGTCCTGTTCAAGGACATCCCGCTCGGCGACGTGACGACCTCCATGACCATCTCCGGGCCCGCCGTGCCCGTGTTCTGCATGTACCTGGTCGCGGCCGAGCGCCAGGGCGTCGACCCGGCCGTGCTCAACGGCACGCTCCAGACCGACATCTTCAAGGAGTACATCGCGCAGAAGGAGTGGCTCTTCCCGCCCGAGCCGCACCTGCGTCTGATCGGCGACCTGATGGAGCACTGCGCGGCGGGCATCCCCGCGTACAAGCCGCTCTCCGTCTCCGGCTACCACATCCGCGAGGCCGGGGCGACGGCCGCGCAGGAGCTCGCCTACACCCTCGCCGACGGCTTCGGCTACGTCGAGCTCGGCCTCTCCCGCGGCCTCGACGTGGACGTCTTCGCGCCCGGCCTCTCCTTCTTCTTCGACGCGCACCTCGACTTCTTCGAGGAGATCGCCAAGTTCCGCGCCGCCCGCCGCATCTGGGCCCGCTGGATGAAGGAGGTCTACGGCGCGAAGACCGACAAGGCGCAGTGGCTCCGCTTCCACACCCAGACCGCCGGTGTCTCGCTCACCGCCCAGCAGCCGTACAACAACGTCGTGCGCACCGCGGTCGAGGCCCTCGCGGCCGTGCTCGGCGGCACCAACTCCCTCCACACCAACGCCCTCGACGAGACCCTCGCGCTCCCCAGCGAGCAGGCCGCCGAGATCGCCCTGCGCACGCAGCAGGTGCTGATGGAGGAGACCGGCGTGGCCAACGTGGCCGACCCGCTGGGCGGTTCCTGGTACATCGAGCAGCTGACCGACCGGATCGAGGCGGACGCCGAGAAGATCTTCGACCAGATCAAGGAGCGCGGGCTGCGGGCGCACCCCGACGGCAAGCACCCGATCGGGCCGATCACCTCGGGCATCCTGCGCGGCATCGAGGACGGCTGGTTCACCGGCGAGATCGCCGAGTCCGCCTTCCGCTACCAGCAGGCGCTGGAGAAGGGCGAGAAGCGGGTCGTCGGCGTCAACGTGCACCACGGCTCGGTCACCGGCGACCTGGAGATCCTGCGGGTCAGCCACGAGGTCGAGTGGGAGCAGGTCCGGGTGCTCGGCGAGCGCAAGGGCCGCCGCGACGAGGCGAAGGTCCGCGCGTCCCTGGACGCGATGCTGGCCGCGGCGCGTGACGGCTCCAACATGATCCCGCCGATGCTCGACGCCGTACGGGCGGAGGCCACCCTCGGCGAGATCTGCGACGTGCTCCGCGACGAGTGGGGCGTGTACGTCGAGCCGGCGGGCTTCTAGCCGCAAGGGAATCCTGCGCGCCGGCCGCTCGCAACGGCCGCGCGTATCCGGCCAAGACGCCCCCGTACGACCTGCCGGTCGTGCGGGGGCGTCGTCGTCGGTCGCTGCGACTGCGCGACGGCGGTCACGTGTCCACGGCTACGTGACGGCGGTCACGTGTCCACGGCTGCGTGTCCGGCGCTCGCCGCCTACAGTTCCGCCGCCGCCGTGAGGCCGCCGAGCAGCAGGGCCGTGAGCCGCCGCACCCACGCCTCGTCCACCGGCTCGGCGCTCACCAGGGCGCGGTGGACCACCGCGCCCGCGACCACGTCGAAGATGAGGTCGTCGACGGCCGCCACGGTGGCCGGATCGCGCTTGTCGGGGAGCTCGCCCCGCTCCTGCGCGCGCTGGCGGCCCTCCAGGACCAGGCGCTTCTGGCGGTCCACGATCGAGGCGCGGATGCGTTCGCGCAGCGGCTCGTCGCGGGTGGACTCGGCGACCACCGCCATCAGGGCCGTCCTGGTCTCGGGGCGTTCGAGGAGCGCGCCGAACTGCAGCACGACGTTTTCGATGTCGGCCTGGAGGGAACCCAGATCGGGCAGTTCGAGTTCATCGAAGAGGACGGCGACGGCGTCCACCACGAGTTCGTTCTTGTTGGCCCAGCGCCGGTAGAGCGTGGTCTTGGCGACTCCGGCCCTGGTCGCCACGTCGCCCATGCTCAGCTTGGACCAGCCCAGCTCCACGAGAACCGCCCGGGTCGCCTCCAGGATGGCCGTGTCGGCCTCCGCGGAGCGCGGTCGTCCGGTGCGGTTGCGGGAACGGGTGCGGCTACACATGGACGTCGACCATACCCGCCGGTAGGTATTGCGCCAGAGGCCGGTGATGTGAGGCAGTTCACGGCCCGACTCTCCCCGCGGGGCCGGGCTCGCCATTACGCTACGACCCGTAGCGAAAGGCTTGAGCGGCCCTCGCGACAACCACGGCGCCAGGTGGGGACCCGGCGCACACGAACAGCGGAACACGCAGGCGGAACCGTGCTGTCCGGCCACCGGGCGGCACGGTTCGGCCATGGCTTACCGGTTACGCGCGCGGAGGGGGGAGGATGTAGGCATGCAGCCCCGAAACATGTCCATGAGCGGCGTCGTCGACCTCGCCGCGGTGAAGGCGGCCGGCGAGGCCAAGGCGAAGGCCGAGGCGGCGCGCGCCGAGGCCGCCCGGCACGGCGGTACGCCTGCCGTCGCCCCATCCGCCCTGGTGATCGACGTCGACGAGGCGGGCTTCGAGCGCGACGTGCTCCAGCGCTCCGCCGAGGTCCCGGTCGTCATCGACTTCTGGGCCGAGTGGTGCGAGCCGTGCAAGCAGCTCGGCCCGCTCCTCGAGCGCCTGGCCGTCGAGTACAACGGCCGCTTCCTGCTCGCCAAGGTCGACGTCGACGCCAACCAGATGCTGATGCAGCAGTTCGGCATCCAGGGAATTCCGGCCGTTTTCGCGGTGGTCGCCGGTCAGGCGCTGCCGCTCTTCCAGGGCGCGGCCCCCGAGGCGCAGATCCGCCAGACCCTCGACCAGCTGGTCCAGGTCGCCGAGGAGCGCTTCGGCCTCACCGGCATCCAGGTCGACCCGGACGCCGCGGGCGCGCCGAGCGCCGGCGTCCCGGCCGGCCCGTACGACGCCCTCCTGGAGGCGGCCATGTCCGCGCTCGACGCGGGTGACCTGGCCGGTGCCGTCCAGGCGTACAAGAACGTGCTCGTCGACGACCCGGAGCACCCCGAGGCGAGGCTGGGGCTCGCCCAGGCGGAGCTGCTGTCCCGGGTGCAGGGCGTGGACCCGCAGGCGGTGCGGAAGAACGCGGCCGACAACCCGGCGGACGTCGCCGCGCAGATCGCCGCCGCCGACCTCGACCTGGTGGGCGGTCATGTCCAGGACGCCTTCGGGCGGCTCGTGGACGCGGTGCGCCGCACGTCCGGCGAGGACCGGGACGCGGCGCGGCTCCGGCTGCTCGAGCTCTTCGAGGTGATCGGTCCCGAGGACCCGCGCGTGACGGCCGCCCGGCAGGCTCTGGCGAGCGCTCTCTTCTGAGGCGTCCGCCGCTTGCCGCACGGGCTCCTGAGGGGCCCGCGGAACGGGACGATTTGGCGACACGGTGACATTCGGCGGCCGCGCTTTACCAAAACTTGGTAATCGCGGCCGCTGTTACTTGCAGTAAATCGAACCCGGAAATCTGTCCGTATTTCTCCGTCCTCATCATCCTTTGTCGCGTCACGCGGCGGCACCCTGCGTTGCCGGACGGTACCGGCCTGTCGTGCCGTGGTTATCAGGCCGTTACTAGCCAGTAACGAACCCCCTTGTGCGGGCGCCGGGAATGGACCACGATCGGCGACGCTCGGTCCGACACCGCACCAGCCCGGCCCACCCGCCGGCTGCGCGCGGCGGAGGGTCCCCACCGGGCGGGCCGGCGGCGACGTCGCCGGTCGTGGACAGGGGGGTTCCTGCTCTGATCGGCAGGGCCTGTCCAATCCGGCCGCGCGGACCGCGCGGCCAGTGGTTGTCGCTCGGGGGTGATCGCCGGTGATTCGGACGCGCGTCGTGCCGCCTGAGCCCTCGGCGCTCTCCTTCCCGAGGACGTAGCACTTCTCCCATCCCAGGACGGGCCCTGGGCCCATCCGGAGATGTACGTCCGAGAAGGAGGAATTCTCATGAAGTCCCAGGTTCGTGGCGGGACCAGATGGAAGCGGTTCGCCGTCGTCATGGTGCCGAGCGTGGCCGCGACGGCCGCGATCGGTGTCGGCCTGGCCCAGGGCGCGCTCGCCGCGTCCTTCAGCATCTCCGGCCAGGAGTTCAAGGTGAAGGCCGACAGCCTCGTCGGCAACGACTTCGTGCAGTACGGAAGCGTCGACGTCGGCAAGGACCTGGAGGGCAAGGACTTCGCCGCCCCGGTCGCCGTGTCCGGCTTCTCCGAGGCCTGGATCACCAAGATGTGCCAGTCCGTCGTGACGCCGAACGTCCCGTTCATCGGTGACGTGACGCTGCAGCTGACGGCCGGCACGGGCCAGGAGAAGGTCTACGCGAAGAACATCTACCTGGATGTCTCCTCGCTGAAGACCGACGCCGAGTTCGGCAACATCGACATCGGCGTGGCCGCCGGCGGCCTGGCGAAGGCCCCGGGCAAGCCGGGCATCCAGCCGGGCACCAAGGCCAACCCGTACGGCTTCGGCCAGCGCGCCGAGACCGCGAAGCTCTCCAACGTCGAGCAGAAGGCGTGGGCGACCACCGCCGGCACCTTCAAGCTGCCCGACCTCAACCTGTCCCTGCACCGGGGCAAGTCGGCCGAGTGCTTCTAAGGCAGACGTCCCTCCAGGACTGACGCCCCCAGGGTGAGGGGCCGTCGAGTGCGGCCCCCACCCGCTCCGGCTGTACGCCCTTTTCACCACTTCTCTCAGCAACACCGCTTTCAGGGAGCTGTTTCCATGAGCGCCGAGACCACTGCTTCCAGCGGAGTCCCCCACGAGAACCGGTTCCGGGTCTGGCGGCAGTCCCGGCCCTTCTGGGCGGGCCTGTTCACCATCATCGGCGGCATCCCGATCGCCTACCTCCCGTACGGGGACATGCGCCTCGGCAACGTCACGCTCGCCATGAAGACCACGGCCGGAGCCGGTGCGCTGATCATCGGCGCCCTGCTCATCACGCTCGGGCTCACGATGTGGTTCCAGCCCATCGTCCGGGTCTTCGCGGGTGTCGCGGCGATCGTTCTCGGGCTCATCTCCATCCCCGTCTCGAACTTCGGCGGCCTGGTCGTCGGCTTCCTCTTCGCGCTCGTCGGCGGAGGCATGTCCGTCTCGTGGGCACCGGCCGATCCGGCCGCGGCAGAGGCCGAGGCCGAGGAGCACGCCGGGGCGACCGTGCCGGAGCAGGCCCTCGCGGCGGGCCCCGTGGACGGCGCCGGGCAGCCGGAGACCGACCCGGGCGAGTACATGCACGACGGCACGACCGGCACGACGCAGCCCCTGATTCCCCAGCAGGGCTCCGAGGCACCGGTGGCCGGGAAGACGATCGAAGCCAACGGCGGGAGGAACAGTGCGGGGTGACGAGACACAGTCGGCGGCGCAGACGCCGAGAGGACCGCGCCACGCGGCCCCGCGCAAGTCGCTGCTGACCAAGATGGGCGTGCCCGCGGGCAAGGCGATGGCCCTCGCGGCCATGCCGACCGCGGTGCTCGTGGGCATGGGCCTGGCCCCCCGGCTCGCCCTCGCCGACGACGCCACGGACATCCCGTTCGCCCCCGGTCCGTGCGTGACCCGCTCGGACGAGCCGACGGCCGACGAGACCACCAAGCCCGCGCAGACCCAGAGCCCGAAGCCGACGGCGAGCGCGAGCGCCACCGAGAAGCCCGAGCCGGAGACCTCGGCCACCACCGAGCCCCGGCCGACGGCGACCTCCGGCGCGACCACGCAGCCGCAGGCGCCCGCGCCCAACGTGACCACCGCGGCGAGCCCGGCCCCGACCCCGACGGCGACGAAGTCGGCCAACCCGCTCGACCCGCTGGGCGTCGGCGACGCGCTCAAGGACCTCTTCGACGGACCGGACACGACCACGGCGGCGCCCACGCCGACCGCGACCACGTCCGCGCCCAGGCCGACGGCGACGGCGACGACCGGCACCCCGGACGCCCCGAAGGAGACGACGGCCCCGAAGACGGACACGGTCACCGACAAGACCAAGGAGGCCATCAAGGCCGCCGCGGACAAGGCCGGTGCCGCCACAGAGGAGCTGTCCGAGGACGCCAAGGGGCTCGACGCCAAGAAGGACGAGGACATCCCCGACGGCGCCAAGCCGCGCTTTCCGTGCCCCGAGGCCGACCCGGAGGCGCTCGCCGCCGCCGAGCTGGAGAGCGGCGTGCCGCTCCTCCCGGACGAGCCGTGGATCCTCCAGACCACCCGGCTGGAGCTGCGCGGCCTCAAGTACCACGGCATCGTCGAGGTGAAGACCGGCAGCGGAAAGATCAAGAAGGTCCTCAAGTTCACCGCGGACGAGGTGGACATCAAGGACCTGCACCAGCTGACGGTCCACTCCGACGGTCTGACCGGCCACGTCCGCTCGAACCCGGGCTCGACGTCGACCATGCGCGGCGGCACGGTGACCATGTACACGGAGGAGCTGAAGGGCAACCTCTTCGGCCTCATCCCGGTCACCTTCAGCCCCCAGACGCCGCCGCCGCTCGACGTGCCGTGGGCCGTGTTCACCAACGCCCGCATCGAGCAGGCCGGCCAGTTCGGCGGCACGCTCAAGGTCCCGGGTCTGCGCAACACCATCGAGCCGAGCTGACCGCCCGCTCACCAGGACCCTTCCGGGAGCCGCACATGACGAGGGCCCCCGTCCGGATCGGACGGGGGCCCTCGTCATGCCTCACTTCTTGTCGCCGCCACCGAGGTGGTGGACCCGCACCATGTTGGTGCTGCCGGGAACACCGGGCGGGGAACCGGCGGTGATGACCATCGTGTCGCCGGCGTTGTAGCGCTGGAGCTTGAGCAGCTCCGCGTCGACCAGGTCGACCATCGCGTCGGTGTTGTCCACGAACGGGACGAGGAAGGACTCGACGCCCCAGCTCAGCGTGAGCTGGTTGCGGGTGCTCTCGTCCGTCGTGAAGGCCAGGATCGGCTGGGACGCGCGGTAGCGCGAGAGCCGGCGGGCCGTGTCGCCGGACTGGGTGAAGGCGATCAGCGCCTTGCCGCCCAGGAAGTCGGCGATCTCGCAGGCCGCGCGGGCGACCGAACCGCCCTGGGTGCGCGGCTTCTTGCCCGGGACCAGCGGCTGCAGGCCCTTGGAGAGCAGCTCCTCCTCGGCCGCGGCGACGATCTTCGACATCGTCTTCACGGTCTCGATCGGGTACGCGCCGACCGAGGACTCGGCGGACAGCATGACCGCGTCCGCGCCGTCCAGGATCGCGTTGGCGACGTCGCTCGCCTCGGCGCGGGTCGGCCGCGAGTTGGTGATCATCGACTCCATCATCTGGGTGGCGACGATGACCGGCTTGGCGTTGCGGCGGCACATCTCGACGAGGCGCTTCTGCACCATCGGGACGCGCTCCAGCGGGTACTCCACGGCGAGGTCGCCGCGGGCCACCATGACGGCGTCGAAGGCGGCGACGACGTCCGCCATGTTCTCGACGGCCTGCGGCTTCTCGACCTTGGCGATGACCGGGACCCGGCGGCCCTCCTCGTCCATCACCTTGTGGACGTCCTTGACGTCGTCGGCGTCGCGGACGAAGGACAGGGCGACCATGTCGCAGCCCATGCGCAGCGCGAAGCGGAGGTCCTCGACGTCCTTCTCGGACAGGGCCGGGACGTTGACCGCCGCGCCGGGCAGGTTGATGCCCTTGTGGTCGGAGATGACGCCGCCCTCGACGACGATCGTCTTGACCCGCGGGCCCTCGACCTCGACGACGCGCAGCTCGACGTTTCCGTCGTTGATCAGGACCTGGTCGCCCTTGGAGACGTCGCCGGGCAGGCCCTTGTACGTGGTGCCGCAGACGGACTTGTCGCCGGGGACGTCCTCGGTGGTGATGGTGAACTCGTCACCGCGCACCAGCTCGACCGGCCCCTCGGCGAAGGTCTCCAGACGGATCTTGGGGCCCTGGAGGTCGGCGAGCACACCGACGGCGCGGCCGGTGTCCGCCACCGCCCTGCGGAGACGGTCGTACCGCTCCTGGTGCTCTGCCTGGGTCCCGTGGCTCATGTTGAATCGGGCCACGTTCATGCCGGCCTCGATGAGAGCCTTCAGCTGCTCATAGGAGTCGACGGCGGGGCCCAGCGTGCAGACGATTTTGGAACGGCGCATGAGGCGGATCCTATCGGTTTGTTTCACGGCGGAATATTCCGTCTGGTGGAAAGTACAAATGGGCGGGGTGCCGCTCAGGCGTTCACTCCTCCGGGCGACGGGCCGCTCACCTGTCGCTCACGAGCGCGTAGCTCTGCCGGGCGATCTCCAGCTCCTCGTCGGTCGGTACGACGGCCACCGCGACCCGTGCGTACTCCGGCGAGATGATCCGGGCCTCGTCCGACCGCTCGGCGTTGAGGCCGGCGTCCACCGCGAGGCCCAGCTCCTCCAGACCGGCGACGGCGGCCTCGCGCACGGGCGCCGCGTTCTCGCCGACACCGGCCGTGAACGCCACCGCGTCCACCCGGCCGAGCACCGCGTAGTAGGCGCCGATGTACTTCTTCAGCCGGTGGACGTAGATGTCGAAGGCGAGCGCCGCGCGCGCGTCGCCCTCGTCGATCCGCCGCCTGATCTCCCGCATGTCGTTGTCGCCGCACAGCCCGACCAGGCCGGACCGCTTGTTCAGCAGGACGTCGACGTCGTCCTCCGACATCCCCGCCACCCGCTTCAGGTGGAAGGTCACCGCCGGGTCGATGTCACCGGAACGGGTGCCCATGACCAGGCCCTCCAGCGGCGTCAGGCCCATCGAGGTGTCCACGCAGCGGCCGCCCGCCACCGCCGAGGCGGAGGCCCCGTTGCCCAGGTGCAGCACGATCACGTTCACCTCCTCCGGCGCCTTGCCCAGCAGCCTCGCCGTCTCCCGGGACACGTACGCGTGGGAGGTGCCGTGGAAGCCGTAGCGGCGGATCCGGTACGCGTCCGCGGTCTCCACGTCGATCGCGTAGCGGGCCGCCGCCTCCGGCATCGTGGTGTGGAAGGCGGTGTCGAAGACCGCGACCTGCGGCAGGTCGGGGCGCAGCGACATCGCCGTACGGATGCCCGTGAGGTTCGCCGGGTTGTGCAGCGGCGCCACCGGCACGAGCCGCTCGATCTCGGCGAGGACCTCGTCGTCGATGACCGTCGGCGCGGTGAAACGGAGCCCGCCGTGCACCACGCGGTGGCCGATCGCGGCCAGCTCGGGGGAGTCGAGGCCGAGCCCGTCCGCCGCCAGCTCCTCGGCGACCGCCTTCAGAGCCGCCGCGTGGTCGGCGATCGGGCCGCTCTTCTCGCGCTTCCCGCCACCGCCGCCCAGCAGCGGGGTGTGCACCAGGCGCGAGGTCTCCTCGCCGATCCGCTCGACCAGACCGACCGCGAGCCGGCCGCCGTCCTTCATGTCGAGCAGCTGGTACTTCACCGACGAGGAGCCGGAGTTGAGGACGAGGACGCGCGTGGGCGCCTGCGGGCCGGCGGTCGGGACGGGACGGGTCATGCGGTGGCCTCCTGACCCTCGGCGGGGACCTGGGACTGGATCGCCGTGATGGCGACGGTGTTGACGATGTCGCTGACGAGCGCGCCGCGCGAGAGGTCGTTCACGGGCTTGCGCAGACCCTGCAGGACCGGGCCGACGGCGACCGCGCCGGCCGAGCGCTGCACGGCCTTGTAGGTGTTGTTGCCGGTGTTGAGGTCCGGGAAGATCAGCACGCTGGCCTGGCCCGCCACCTCCGAGCCGGGCAGCTTGGTCGCCGCGACGGAGGGCTCGACGGCCGCGTCGTACTGGATCGGGCCCTCGATCTTCAGCTCGGGTCGGCTCTCCCGGACCAGCTTCGTCGCCTCGCGCACCTTGTCCACGTCGGCGCCGGAGCCGGAGGTGCCGGTCGAGTACGAGAGCATCGCGATCCGCGGCTCGACGCCGAAGCGGGCGGCGGTGGCCGCCGACTGCACGGCGATGTCGGCGAGCTGCTCGGCGTTCGGGTCCGGGTTGACCGCGCAGTCGCCGTACACGAGGACCTTGTCGGCCAGGCACATGAAGAAGACCGAGGAGACGATCGACGCGTCGGGCTTGGTCTTGATGATCTCGAAGGCCGGGCGGATCGTGGCGGCCGTCGAGTGCACCGAGCCGGAGACCATGCCGTCGGCCAGGCCCTCCTCGACCATCAGGGTGCCGAAGTAGTTCACGTCCGACACCACGTCGTACGCGAGCTCGACGGTGACGCCCTTGTGGGCGCGCAGCCGCGCGTACTTCTCGGCGAAGGCGTCGCGCAGCTCCGAGGTCTGCGGGTCGATCAGCTGGGTGTCGCCGAGGTCCACGCTCAGGTCGGCGGCCTTCTTGCGGATCGCCTCGACGTCGCCGAGCAGCGTCAGGTCGCACACGTCCCGGCGGATCAGCACGTCGGCGGCGCGCAGCACCCGCTCCTCGGTGCCCTCCGGCAGCACCACCCGGCGCCGGTCGGCCCGGGCCTGCTCCAGGAGCTCGTGCTCGAACATCATCGGGGTGACCCGGCCGCTGCGGGCGACCGAGAGCCGCCTGAGGAGGTCCGCGGTGTCGACGTGGCGCTCGAAGAGGCCGAGCGCGGTCTCCGCCTTGCGCGGCGTGGCCGCGTTCAGCTTGCCTTCCAGGGCGAAGAGTTCGGCGGCGGTCGGGAAGCTGTTGCCCGGTACGGAGATCACCGGGGTGCCGGGCGCGAGGCGGGCGGCCAGGGTGAGGATCTCGTCGCTCGGCCGCTCGTTCAGGGTCAGCAGCACACCGGCGATGGGCGGCGTGCCCGCGGAGTGCGCGGCGAGCGCGCCGACGACCAGGTCGGCCCGGTCCCCGGGCGTGACCACCAGACAGCCCGGCGTCAGCGCGTTGAGGAAGTTCGGCAGCATGGCGCCGCCGAAGACGAAGTCGAGGGCGTCACGGGCCAGGCCCGAGTCGTCGCCGAGGACGACGGTGGCGCCGAGCGCGTGGGTGATCTGGGAGACGGTCGGCGCGGCGAGGGCCGGCTCGTCGGGCAGCACGTAGCAGGGCACCGGCAGCCGGGCGGCCAGCCGCTCGGCGATCGCCGCCCGGTCGTCGCCCGCGACCCGGTTGACGACCATCGCGAGCACGTCGCAGCCGAGGCCGTCGTAGGCCCGGAAGGCGTTGCGGGCCTCGGCCCGCACGGACTCGGCGGGCTGGCCCTTGCCGCCGACGACCGGGATCACGGAGGCGCCGAACTCGTTGGCGAGCCGCGCGTTGAGCGCGAGCTCGTCGGGCAGCTGGGTGGCGGCGAAGTCGGTGCCGAGGACCAGGACCACCTCGTAGTCGCGGGCCACCGCGTGGAAGCGGTCCACCAGCCGGGAGACCAGCTCGTCGGTGCCCCGCTCGGCCTGGAGGGCCGAGGCCTCGTGGTAGTCCATGCCGTACACGCTGGCCGCGTCCTGGGTCAGCCGGTAGCGGCTGCGGAGCAGGTCGAACAGGCGGTCGGGTCCGTCGTGGACCAGCGGGCGGAACACTCCCACCCGGTCCACCTGGCGGGTGAGGAGCTCCATGACCCCCAGCTCGACGACCTGCCGGCCGTCCCCGCGGTCGATCCCGGTCACGTACACGCTGCGCGTCACGCCGTGCTCTCCTGTTCGCATCGCTACGGGTTGCCCGTCAAGCGAGTGTGTTCAAAAACCATCGATGGGGTGGCAATGCCCTCTTGACAATACCCCTGCGGCTGGATAGGGCGCCCGCTGGGCGAAAGGCCCGGAGGAGTGGGACCAAAGGCCCCGGAAGGCCCTTCCACGCCGGACGCGCGGAGCAGCAGCGAGCGCGCCCGCACCGCCGACCGTGTGAGAATCGACGCGGCTCACACGTACCACTACCGAGCAGGAGACAAGGCACGATGCGCATCGGAGTTCTGACAGCGGGCGGCGACTGTCCCGGCCTGAACGCAGTGATCCGGTCGATCGTCCACCGGGCCGTGACGCACTACGGAGACGAGGTCATCGGCTTCGAGGACGGCTACGCGGGCCTGCTCGACGGGCGTTACCGCCCCCTCGACCTGAACGCCGTCAGCGGCATCCTCGCCCGCGGCGGCACCATCCTCGGCTCCTCCCGCCTGGAGCGCGCCCGCTTCGCCGCCGCCTGCGACAACGCCAAGGAACTCATCGAGAAGAGCGGCTTCGACGCGCTGATCCCGATCGGCGGCGAGGGCACGCTCACCGCCGCCCGGATGCTGGCGGAGGCCGGCGTCCCCGTCGTCGGCGTCCCGAAGACCATCGACAACGACATCTCCTCCACCGACCGCACCTTCGGCTTCGACACCGCCGTCGGCGTCGCCACCGAGGCCATGGACCGGCTCAAGACCACCGCCGAGTCCCACCAGCGGGTGATGGTCGTCGAGGTGATGGGCCGGCACGCCGGCTGGATCGCCCTCGAGTCCGGCATGGCCGGCGGCGCCCACGGCATCTGCCTGCCCGAGCGCCCCTTCGACCCGGCCGACCTGGTCAAGATGGTCGAGGAGCGCTTCGACCGCGGCAAGAAGTTCGCCGTCATCTGCGTCGCCGAGGGCGCCCACCCGGCCGACGGCACCATGGACTACGGCAAGGGCGCGATCGACCAGTTCGGCCACGAGCGCTTCCAGGGCATCGGCACCGCCCTCGCCTACGAGCTGGAGAAGCGCCTCGGCAAGGAGGCCCGGCCCGTCATCCTCGGTCACGTCCAGCGCGGCGGCACCCCGACGGCGTACGACCGGGTGCTCGCCACCCGCTTCGGCTGGCACGCCGTCGAGGCCGTGCACCGCGGCGAGTTCGGCAACATGACCGCGCTGCGCGGCACGGACATCCAGATGGTCCCGCTCGCCGAGGCCGTCACCCAGCTGAAGACCGTCCCCGAGGACCGGATGCGCGAGGCCGAGTCCGTCTTCTGACGGCCGGAGGCGGCGGGAGGGCGGTCCGCGGCGGTACGGCCCTCCGGCCCGCGGTACGGGACCTCCGTCCCGAATCCGCCCGGTGATCCGCCCGGTGATCAGCCCCGTATTCCGTCCCGGGAAGCGCGCACACGACCAGCGGCCCCGATCGTCCCCCCGTGGACGATCGGGGCCGAATCCATGCTTGAGCCAGGCGCCGCGATCAACAAGGCTTGGGCCTGTCCCGGACATGTCGCAACCCCGTCCGGGCCGGTCGGACGAGGGGAGCGGGGCGCATGACGACGGGGGAGACGGCTCCCGGCCCGAGAGGGGCCCGGAACCCGGCCGAGTTCGTCGCGCGGCTGCAGCTGCTGAAGAACTGGTCCGGGCTCACCTACCGCGAGCTGTCCGCCCGCTCCGCCGCGCTCGGCGACGTGCTGCCCCGCTCGACCGTCGCGAACATGCTCGCCCGCGCCACGCTCCCGCGCGAGGAACTCCTCGCCGCCTTCGTACGCGCCTGCGGGGTGGACCCGGACGGACAGGCGGACTGGGAGGCGGTACGCAAGGAGCTCGCGGTGCGCGGGGCGTACGGGGCGGGGACGACCGAGGCGACCGCGGAGCCGACCGACACGGCCACGACGGCCGGCCCGCGCGCGGAGCCTGGCACGCGGGCCGCCGCGGGCGAGGCGACCGCGTGGGCGGGACCGCTTGAGGACGCGGGTCCTGGCGCGAGCACGCCACCCGGGGCCGAGGCGGCAGCGCACCCGGGAGCGGGACGGGACACCCACGGGGGAGCGCTCGCGGACGCGCGATCGGGCGCCGGCGGGCTGCCCCATGCGGCAGCGGGACCGGACACCGAGATGGGGGCGCACTCCGGCGCGCCACCCGGGGCCCAGGCGGCAGCGCACCCGGGAGCGGGACGGGACACCCACGGGGGAGCGCTCGCGGACGCGCGACCCGGCTCCGGCGGGCTGCCCGATGCGGCAGCGGGACCGGATACCGAGGCGGGGGCGCACTCCGGCGCGCCACCCGGGGCTGACACGGAAGTGCTCGCGGAGGCAGGGCTCGGCGCCGAGGGGGAAGCGCTCGGCGACGGCGGGCCCGGGGGCGGGGGCGGACCGCTCGTGTGGCCCGGCTCCGAGGGCCGTCCGGCGGCCGGGCCGCCGCCCCGCGAGGACGGGCCGGGCCCGGCCCTGGACCCGCGCTCCCGGCTGCGCCGCACCCTCGTCGGCGCGGTCGGTGTGGCCGCCCTCCTCCTCGCCGCCGTCAGCGTCATCGCCTTCGTACGCGAGGACGCCCCGACGCACGGCCGGGCACACGGCCACGCCCCCGCTCCCGCCCCGGCCCCCGAGCTCGCCGCTCCCGCCGAGGGGCCGGTCCGCATCCGGGTGATCGGCTCCGGGCTCTGCCTGGGCGAGCGGCGCGGCAGTCGCAGCGGCCAGATCCACCAGCGTGACTGCGCGGGCGCGGACGTGCCGCTCTACTCGCTGAAACGTCTCCCCGGCGACCGGTGGCGGATCGTCTCGGACCACCCCGACTACGGCCCCGGCTGCTCCGGGATACCCTCCGGCGGCCGGATGCCCGACGCCGCGCTGGAGGACTCCGAGTGCGGCGACCCCAGCCGCGTCGAGCGCTTCGCCCTGGAGCCGTACGGCACGCCGGTCGCCGGCTACCGCATCGTGCCGGCCGGTTCCGCGACCTCCGGCAGCTGCATCACGGTCACGGGCGACCGTACGGCCGAGTGGTCCCGGCTGGCCCAGGCGCCCTGCACTCCGGACGCCACGGGCCAGCTGTTCTCCTTCGACCGCCGCGCCTAGGCCGTTTCTTCCGGATCAGGGCCGGATAGGCCGCGGCGTCTGGTGCATGGGGTCTCCCCAGGCCCGCCAGGGCCGAGGGGAAGCATCGCAAGGCGCCGGAGCGTCGCGAATGGGGTCTCCCCTGCTCGAGCGAAGCCGAGAGCTTGGGGAAGGAGCTATCGGGGCGTTTCGGCAACGCGGCGAGGTGCCGTGCCAGGCGTCGCGGACCCGGCCAAGATCCGGAAGAGACGGCCTAGGGCCTGTCCGGCGACGGGAGCGCGCCGAGCTGGCGCAGCTGCGTGAGGACGTCGACGATGCCCCTGATCTCCGTGATCCGGCCGTCGACGACGCGGAAGATGAAGATCTCGCCGTAGCTGACGGTCCTGCCGGTGGGCGGCAGGTCCCGGTAGGGCCCGAGGTGGGTTCCGGTGACGGTGTTCCGTGAGACGACCGTGTCGCCTTCGGTCACCGTCTCCTCGACGGTGACGTGGATGTCCGGAAAGGCCCGCAGGAGCGCCTCCCACACCCGCTTCAAGGCCTCCGCCCCGGTCGCGCCCATGGGCACCGGCGCCCGGAAGTCCACGTCCGGTGCGACGAACTCGTCGATCGCCCGCGCGACGAGATGCGGGTCCCCGCTGTTCATCGCCGCGTGGAAACGGTCGAGCATCGCGATGTTCCTGCCGGCGGTTTCCGTTGCCGTCATGGCCTGTCTCCTCCTGTCGGATGGCGTCCCGGCATGAGGACGAGACAGCCATCCGATCTGTGACACGGGCTCAGGGGCCGACGGCGGCCCAGAAGTGCTCGGTGATCTCGTCGAGGTACGCCCTGCCCTCGTCGCCCGTCGCCCCCGAGGCGCCCCAGCTGCTCGTGGCCGCCATCCTGGCGTGGTAGTCGGTGTGCAGCCGCTGCAGCGCGTTCTCGACCGCCCGCCTGGGCAGCGGCAGCAGCTTCACGACGGGTTTCACGTAGGCCTGCCAGCGGGTGGTGGCGGCGTCGCGCAGCAGCTCGGCCAGTTTTCCGTCGCCGCCGGTCGCGGTGAGCAGCGCGCGCGGGTCCAGGCCGAGCGTCGCGGCGAGGGCGGCGGTCTGCCGTTCGTTGCCGCGCCAGGTGCCCGACTCCTCCATGCGGAGGTACGCGGCCGGGTCGAGGCCCACGCGGCGGGCCAGGTCCTCGGGGGCGAGGCCGCGGGCGATCCGGTGCTCGCGCAGGGTGGTCGCGGCGACGAGGAGGTCGACGGGCGAACACCACAGCACGCCGGCGAGGGCGCCGAGCTCCTGCGCGGTGGGCGCGAGGTGCCCGCGCTCCCAGCCGATGACGGTCTCGGGAGTGACGTACATGCCGTACTGGGCGCGGAGCCCGTAGGCGACGTGCTCGGGGGCCATGCCGAGCCCTTCGCGCAGTCGGCGCGCGGCGAGGGCGTTGAAGGGAGGGGAGGGTTGGTGCACCCGGCCACGGTAGGAGCGGAGGGTGACTCCTGGCTACGGTGCGTTCACCCAACGCTTCCGGTCGTAGGAACGTGGGAACCGCTCGGTAACCGCCGGACCGTCAGGCGCGCGGCGGACGACCGGGCGCGTCGAGCCAGCGGTACTGCAGCTCGGGGCGGCCGATCTGCCCGTACTGCGGGGCCCGGGCCGCCCGGCCCGCCGTGACCAGGTGCTCCAGGTAGCGGCGGGCGGTGATCCGGGAGATGCCGACGGCCGCGCCCGCCTCCGCAGCCGTGAGCCCGTCGGGCGCGGCCCGCAGCGACCGGGTCACCGCCTCCAGGGTGGGCCCGCTCAGTCCCTTGGGCAGCGCCGCCGGCTGCGGCGCGCGCAGCGTGGCGAGGGCCCGGTCCACCTCGTCCTGGCCCGAGGCCTCACCGGCCGCCGCGCGGAACTCCGCGTACCGGACGAGCCGGTCGCGCAGGGTCGCGAAGGCGAAGGGCTTGAGGACGTACTGGACGACGCCGAGCGACACGCCCTCGCGCACGATCGCGAGGTCACGCGCCGAGGTCACCGCGATGACGTCCGCCGCGTGGCCGGCGGCCCGCAGCGCCCGCAGCAGCTGGAGGCCGTGCCCGTCCGGCAGGTAGAGGTCGAGCAGCAGCAGGTCCACCGGAGTGCGGTCGAGCATCCGCACCGCCTCGGCGCGCGAGTGCGCCACCCCGACCACGCTGAAGCCGGGCACCCGCCCCGCGTACAGGGCGTGCGCGTCGGCGGCGACGGGATCGTCCTCGACCACGAGCACCCGGATGTCCCGGCCCGCCGTCGTCACGCGACCACCTCCGCGCGGGCCGGGGCCAGTGGCACCCGTACGGTGAACTCCGCGCCGCCCAGCGGGGACTGCGCCAGCGTCAGGGTGCCGGAGGCCCGGGTGACGGCCTGCTGGACCAGGGCCAGGCCGAGGCCCCGCCCCGGGCCGCGCGTCGACCAGCCCCGGTCGAGCACGGCGGCCCGGTCCTCGGGGCGCACCCCGGGCCCGCTGTCGCCGACCTGGAGCAGCAGCTCCCCGCCCTCGGCCAGCGCGGTCACCACCACACGGGCCCCCCGCGCCGCCACCTCGGCCCGCGGCTCGGCCGGCCCCC
Organism: Streptomyces sp. NPDC127114; assembly: GCF_042677525.1. NCBI lineage: Bacteria > Bacillati > Actinomycetota > Actinomycetes > Kitasatosporales > Streptomycetaceae > Streptomyces > Streptomyces sp. NPDC127114. Next base: position 92,869 of record NZ_JBHXTJ010000010.1, on the reverse strand, counting down.
CGGCCGCACGACCGCCGACCGGCGCCACGCACGCCGGCGCCGGGATTCCGGGTGCCGAGGAAGTGTGCCCCGCGAGGGCCGGCTCCGCGTGGGCGGGTTCGGCGTGGGCCGGCGCCGGGATTCCGGGCTCCGCGTGGGCCGGCTCCGCGTGGGCCGGCTCCGGGAGGCCGGCTGCCGGGAGGCCGGGTGCCGTGGAGGTGGACTGCGCGAGGGCCGCTTCCGCGTGGGCGGGTTCGGCGAGGGCCGGCTCCGGGAGGCCGGGTGCCGTGGGTGTCGGCAGGTCGGGTGCCGTGACGGTCGGCGCCGCGAGGGCCGGCTCCGTCTGGGGCTGCGGTGCGAAGGCGGGGGCGCCGACCGCCGCCTCGACCGCGTTGTCGACGAGGTTGCCGAGGATCGTCACCAGGTCGCGGGCCGGCAGCGACACCGGCAGGACGCCGTCGTCTATGCGGCTGTCCTCCGTCAGGACCAGCTCCACGCCCCGTTCGTTGGCCTGGGCCGCCTTGCCCAGAAGAAGGGCGGCGAGGACCGGCTCGCCGACCGCGGTCACCACGCGGTCGGTGAGGGCCTGCGCCAGTTCCAGCTCGGCCGTCGCGAAGCCGACCGCCTCGTCGACGCGGCCCAGCTCGATCAGGGACACCACGGTGTGCAGCCGGTTCGCCGCCTCGTGCGCCTGGGAGCGCAGCGCCTCCGTGAAGCCGCGCTCCGAGTCCAGCTCGCCCGAGAGCGCCTGGAGTTCGGTGCGGTCCCGCAGGGTGACCACCGTGCCGCGACGCTCGCCGCCGACCACCGGGCGGGTGCTGAGCACCAGGACCCGCTCGTCCGTCAGATGCAGCTCGTCCACGCGGGGCTCCGAGGACAGCAGCGCCCCGGTCAACGGCGCCGGGAGCCCGAGCTCCGCCGCCGAGCGGCCCACCACGTCCTCCCCGGCCAGGCCGAGCAGCTCCCGCGCCCCGTCGTTGATCAGCGCGATCCGCCGCTGCCCGTCCAGCATCACCAGGCCCTCGCGCACCGCGTGCAGGGCCGCCTCGTGGTAGTCGTGCATCCGGCTCAGCTCGGTCGCGTTCATGCCCTTGGTGTGCCGGCGGAGCCGCGCGTTGATCACGTACGTGCCCGCCCCGCCGAGCGCCAGGGCCGCGCCCGCCATGCCGAGCAGCGCCGTGACCTGCTCGCGTACCTGCTGGCTGATCCGCTCGATGGTGATGCCGGAACTGACCAGGGCGATCACCCGGCCGCCGTCCCGGTCGTCGAAGACCGGCGCGACCGTGCGCACGGAGGGACCGAGCACGCCCATGTGGGTCTCGGAGAAGGTCTCGCCGCGCACCGCCCGGTCGATGTGCCCGAGGTACGTGCGGCCGATCTGCTCCGGCTCCGGGTGCGTCCAGCGGGTGCCGTCCGGCGCCATGATCACCACGTAGCTGACGCCCGCGTCGCGCCGCAGCGCCTCCGCGTACGGCTGGAGCGAGGCCGTCGGGTCCGTCGTGCCCGCCGCGCGTGCCGCCGCCACCACCGCCGGCGAGGCGGCGACGGCCGTCGCGGTCGCCGTCGACTGGCGGCGCGCGGTCTCCTCCGCCTGGGCGCGGTCCGTCACGTACGCGAAGACGGCGCAGCCGACGACGACCGCGGCCACGAGCACGACCTGCATCGCGAACAGCTGACCCGCGAGGCTGCGGGGACGGGGGAGGCGGAGACGCATGCGAGCAAGTGTGCCTGGGGCGGTGCACGAGCCCGTACGGCGTGCCCGAATCGTTCCGCTAACGAGACGAATGCCCTGCCCAGAGCCTGGCCGGCCGTCCGCCCGAGCCGGAACGGCCCTCCGCGGCCGGCCGGAACGGCAGTCCGCCCCGAGCCGGATTCGCGCCGTCGATCCGTCGGCCGTGAACGAAACGTACGCAAGCGTGACCCCGGTCACAGGCGTGATGGATAGTCGCGGGGATCCACCGGGACGTGGACACCCTGAGTACGAGGAGGACCCCGTGGCCGCAAGACGGGACCGCACCCACTATCTGTATCTGGCCGTGATCGGCGCCGTCCTGCTCGGCATCGTCGTCGGCTTCGTGGCTCCCGGCGTCGCCGTCGAGCTCAAGCCGCTCGGCACCGGCTTCGTCAACCTGATCAAGATGATGATCTCGCCGATCATCTTCTGCACGATCGTGCTCGGCGTCGGTTCCGTGCGCAAGGCCGCCAAGGTCGGCGCCGTCGGCGGCCTCGCCCTCGGCTACTTCCTGGTCATGTCGACCGTCGCCCTCGCCATCGGCCTGGTCGTCGGCAACATCCTGGAGCCCGGCTCCGGCCTCCACCTCACCAAGGACCTCGCCGAGGCCGGCGCCAAGCAGGCCGAGGGCGCGAGCGAGGGCACCGCCGACTTCCTCCTCGGCATCATCCCGAAGACGCTCGTCTCCGCCTTCACCGAGGGCGAGGTGCTGCAGACCCTGCTCGTCGCGCTCCTCGCGGGCTTCGCGCTCCAGGCGATGGGCTCGGCGGGCGAGCCGGTGCTGCGCGGCATCGGGCACATCCAGCGACTGGTCTTCCGCATCCTCGCCATGATCATGTGGGTCGCCCCGGTCGGCGCGTTCGGCGCGATCGCCGCCGTCGTCGGCGCGACCGGCGCCGCCGCCCTGAAGTCGCTCGCCGTCATCATGATCGGCTTCTACGTGACCTGCGCGCTGTTCGTCTTCGTGGTGCTCGGCACGCTGCTGCGGCTGGTCGCCGGCGTGAACATCCTGTCCCTGCTCAGGTACCTGGGCCGCGAGTTCCTGCTGATCCTGTCCACCTCGTCGTCCGAGTCGGCGCTGCCGCGCCTGATCGCGAAGATGGAGCACCTGGGCGTCTCCAAGCCGGTGGTCGGCATCACCGTCCCGACCGGCTACTCCTTCAACCTCGACGGCACCGCGATCTACCTGACGATGGCCTCGCTGTTCGTCGCCGAGGCGATGGGCGACCCGCTGTCGGTCGGCGAGCAGATCTCCCTCCTCGTCTTCATGATCATCGCCTCGAAGGGTGCGGCGGGCGTCACCGGCGCCGGGCTCGCGACCCTCGCGGGCGGCCTTCAGTCGCACCGCCCCGACCTGGTCGACGGCGTCGGCCTGATCGTCGGCATCGACCGCTTCATGAGCGAGGCCCGCGCCCTCACCAACTTCGCGGGCAACGCGGTCGCGACCGTCCTCGTCGGCACCTGGACCAAGGAGATCGACAAGGCGCGGGTCTCCGAGGTCCTGGCCGGCCGCGTCCCCTTCGACGAGACGACGCTGGTCGACGACGGCCACGGCGACCAGTCGGCCGTCCCGGACCAGCGGGCCGACGAGGGCGAGGAGAAGGCCCGCGCCGGCGTCTGACCTGACAGACCCCGGGTCCCGGGTCTTGAGCCGGATCCGGGCCCCGGCAGCGGAACGCCCCCCCGCGTGCGCGAGCGTGCGCAGGGGGCGTTCCGTGTGGCGGCGCCTGCCCGGCGGCGCCTGCCCGGCGGCGCCTGCCCGGCATCCGCCCGCCCGGCGTCCGCGCCGTCGCTCAGGCGTCCAGTTCCGCCAGCTCCTCGGCCGTGAGGGCGAGGTCGGCGGCCTGTGCCGAGTCGCGCGCGGTTTCCGGGCGGCTCGCGCCCGGGATCGGGAGGACGTGGCCGCCCGGGCGGGCCAGCAGCCAGGCGAGGGCGACGCGCTGCGGCGAGACGCCGTGGGCCCGCGCCACCCGGTGGAAGGCGCCGAAGCGCGGGTCCGCCTCCTGCGCGGAGCTTCCGTCGAGCGAGCTGCGGGAGATGCCGCCGAGCGGGCTCCAGGGCAGGAAGGCGAGTCCCAGTTCGGCGCAGAGCCGCAGTTCGGGCTCGCTGTCACGGACCGCCGGCGAGTACCGGTTCTGCACGGACACCAGGTGCTCGCCCAGGATCTCCCGGGCCAGCAGGATCCGGTCGCGGTCCACGTTGGAGACGCCCGCCATCCTGACCGTGCCCGCGTCGATCAACTCCCGTACCGCGCCGAGGGATTCGGCGTACGGAACGGCAGGGTCCGGCTTGTGCAGCTGGTAGAGGCCGATGGTGTCCCCGCCGAGCCGCCGGGCCGAGGCCTCGGCCGCGCGGCGCAGGTGTCCGGGCCTGCCGTCGACGGTCCAGCCTCCGTCGGCGCTCCTCCCGCGTCCGCCCTTGGTGGCGACGAGCACCGCGTCGCGGTCGCCGCCGTACGTGGCGAGGGCGCGGGCCACGAGCCGTTCGTTGGCGCCGGTCTCGCCGCCCGGCGGGTGGTACGAGTCGGCGGTGTCCAGCAGGGTCACGCCGGAGTCCAGGGCGGCGTGGACGGTGGCGAGGGCCCGGGCCTCGTCGGGGTGGCCCTCGATGGACAGCGGCATCGCGCCGAGTCCGATCGCGCCGACGGTCGTGCCGCCGAGCGTGCGGTACCGCATCACGCCTCCGCCTTCCGGTCCGCCGCGATCCCGGAGACCGTTTCGGAAATCGCCTGCCGCAGCCATTGCGAGGAATGCGAGAAGCGATATCCCAGGCTCTCCGCACGAGAATTGTCCATCGCGTACGAACGGGCGAAGGAGAACGGCGACACCTCGCCCACCTCCACCTCCTGGAAGACGGTCCGGCCGCCCACCAGTTCCTCGATCGCGGCGCAGATCTCCGCCGTCGTCAGCGGGCCGTGGGAATGCGCGTTCACCGGCCCGGTGAACGCGGCCTCCGCCGCCCACGCCAGGAACGCGGCGATCTCCTCCACGTACACATAGGTCGCCGCCCGGTTCGCCGCAGGCACCGCGATCGGCTCGCCCGCCGCGATCCGCCGCGCGTAGTGCCCGACCCGGCCGGTGAAGTCGTCCGCGCCGCCGAGGACGTGCGCCACCCGCACCGAGGCCCACGGGAACTCCGCGCCGGCCGCGAACACCGCCTCCGCCTGCCGCTTTCCCTCCCCGTAGTGCGCGTCGACGAACTCCGGGTCCTCCCACGGCAGTCCGAGGTCCACGGGGACGGTCGCCGGATCGACGGCGCCCTCGGCGACCGGAGCGGCCGAGTCCTCGTACTCGTACACCTCCACCGTCGAGGTCATCACATAACGCCGGGTCCTCCCCGCGAAGACCCGCCGCGCGATGTCCGCCTGGCGCGGGGTGTAGCAGACCTGGTCGATCACGACGTCGAATTCCCGCCCCGCGAGAACCCTTTCCAGCGCCGGTTCGTCATTGCGGTCGGCAATCAGCGGAACCGTCCCCGGCGGCGCGGGTACGGAACCGCGGTTGAGAACGGTCACGCGATGTCCGGCGGCGAGCAGCCGCGTGATCAGACGCTTTCCGAAATAGCGCGTCCCGCCGATGATCAGAATCTCCATGCCTCAAGTGTTACGTTGTCGCCTCGCCGACTGAAGGGGGAAACATGGGAGTCCAAGCGGTCGCACCGAAGGAACCACGGCCTGCGCGCCCGGCCACCGTCGAAACGACGGCAGGAGCCTTCGACCCCATCGACCGGCAGATCCTGGACCTCCTCCAGAGCGACGGCCGCATCAAGCTCAGCGAACTCGGCCGCCGCGTCCGGCTCAGCCCGGCCGCCGTCACCGAACGGGTCCGCCGCCTGGAGGCCTGCGGCGCGATCACCGGATACGGCGCGCAGATCGCCCCCGCCCGCCTCGGTTACGGCATCCAGGCCTTCATCCGCGTCAACCCGCACGGCGGCTACAACCTCAAGCACCCGCGCACCCTCGAACTGATCGCCCGCCCCGAGATCCGCGAGGTGCACCACGTGGTGGGCGAGGACTGCTGGATCCTCAAGGTCGCGGTGACCGACACCGTCCACCTGGAGGAGATCCTGGAACAGTCCTCCGCCCTGGGCCGGACCACGACGTCGATCGTGCTGTCCTCACCGGTGGAACGGAAACCGCTGCTCCCGCCCGGGACCTGAGCCCGCCGACGTCCCGGGAATCCCGCGGGGAGTTCGCCGCTTGCCCTGACGCGGACGTCAAGGCTTACGTTCGGAGGCATGCGAATCGGCGAGCTTGCCGAGCGGGCGGGCACGACCACGCGGACTCTGCGCTACTACGAGTCCCGGGGCCTGCTCACCGCCCGGCGTACGGAGAACGGCTACCGCACCTACGACGAGGACGACCTGCGGCTGCTCCAGCAGATCAGGACCCTGCAGGACTTCGGGTTCGAGCTGGAGGAGACGCGGCCGTTCGTGGACTGTCTGCGCGCGGGCCACCCGGCGGGCGACGCGTGCCCCGCGTCCCTCGCCGTCTACCGGCGCAAGCTCGCCGAACTCGACGGGCTCATCGACCAGCTGCAGCGCGTGCGCGCCCAGGTCGGGGCGCAGTTGCTGCGCGCCGAGGCGGAGCTGGCGGGCGGGCCCGAGCCGCGGTGCGAACTCGCGCCCGGACACGACGAGCGGACCGAAACGGGAGGGTGAGGAAGATGATCGCAGCAAAGGGTGTGGCCGAGGTGACCGACGCCGACTTCGAGGCGGAGGTGCTCGGCGCGGACCTGCCGGTCCTCGTGGAGTTCACGGCGGACTGGTGCGGCCCGTGCCGCCAGCTGGCGCCGGTGCTGAGCGCGGTCGCGCAGGAGGAGGCCGGCCGGCTGAAGGTCGTCCAGATCGACGCGGACACCAACCCGGAGACCGTCACCAGGTACGGCGTCCTGTCGATGCCGACCATGCTGGTCTTCCGGGCCGGCGAGCCGGTGAAGTCGATGGTCGGCGCCCGCCCGAAGCGCCGGCTCCTGGAGGAGCTGTCGGATCTGCGCTGACCCCATAACCCGGGTGAGGCGGCGCGGCCGTTCTGCCAGAATCGCTCCGGTGTACGAGACGCATGTGACGGTCCGGTGCCGGACCGAGGCCGAGCGGGACCGGCTCGCCGGCTGGGCCGCGGACCGGGGCCTGAAGCTCACCACCATCGTCCTGGCCCGCGGCCGGACGCCCGTCCAGCCGATGCTGACCCTGCCCGACCGCACCGGTCACCCGCAGGTCGTGGCGGGGCTGCGGGACGCCGGCTTCGAGCCGGTGCGGGTCAAGGTCGAGACGGTGCCGTGGAGCGCGGAGCCCGCGGGCCCGGGCGGCGGCTACTACGAGCACCATCTGAAGCTGGCGCTGCCCGCCGCCTACGACCGGGGCGGGCTCGAAGCCCTCGTCGTGCCGCACGGCGCGCACGTCTCGTGGAACGCCCGCCGGGTCCTCCCGGGCCCGGGCGGACGGCACGAGCGCTTCGTCACCCAGCGGCACCCGGGGCCGGCGGACGCGGCGGGCGTGGCGTGCGACGGGCTGGTGGCCGCGCTGGCCGGGGCGGGGTACGAGGTGGTCGCGGAGGAGCGGGAGTTCGTCCTCTCCGACAGTGACCTGTCGTTGGACGAGGGCTGGCTGGAGGAGGCCGTATGAGCGGGACACAGGACGGGACGCAGGGCGGGCCGGCGGCGGGACTGCCGGGCACGCGGGGCGAGTCCCGCGCCGACTACGAGCGCCGCAGGGACGGGCTGCCGCGCACCCTGACCGCCGGTATCGGCGACGCCGCCCTGCGGCACCAGGTCTTCGACCCGGCTCTCAAGCACTTCGACCGGGCCTTCGGGCCCGGCGACATGGTGATCGAGGACCCGGCGCTGCGGGCCCGCTGGCAGAAGGCCCGCGTCGCGGCCCTCGACCTGGTCCTCGCGGCGGTCGCCGGCTCGCCGTGGGCGGACTCCCTGGTGCTGCGCGGCAGCATGCTGATGTCCGCCTGGTTCGGCGAGGCCGCCCGTACGCCCAAGGACATCGACTTCGTCGTGGTCCCCGAGACCTGGCGCATCGAGGAGCCCCGTACCGCGGACATGCTCGCCGGCATCGCCGAGGCCGCCGAGCGGCTCGCCGAGGAGCGGGGCACGAACCTCTCGATCTCGGCGACCGGCGCCGCCTCCGAGTACATCTGGACGTACGAGCGGGTGCCGGGCCGCCGTCTGGTCGTCCCCTGGACGGCCCCCGGCCTGCCCGGCGGCCAGGTCCAGCTCGACTTCGTCTTCCAGGAACGCCTCCCGACCCCGCCCGGCCCGACCGAGGTCGCCGGGGTCCGACTGATGGCGGCGGACCGCGAACTGTCCCTGGCCTGGAAGCTCATGTGGCTGAGCTGCGACATGTATCCCCAGGCCAAGGACTTGTACGACGCGGTCCTGCTGGCCGAGACGTGCACGATGCCCCTCGCCCTCCTGGAGACGGTGCTGCGCGAGGCGGACGAGTGGCCGGGTTACCGGAACGAGCCGCTGAACCTGGGCATGTTCGAGTCCGTCCTCGGCGAGGTGGACTGGGACGGTTTCGACGACGCCGGGGACCCCGAGGCCCGTCGGGCCCTCGGCACCCGCCTCCTCACCGCGCTCGCCCCGCTCTTCGAGGCGCCCTAGCCGGCCCACAGCGCGGTCGCGTGGCCGTCCACCAACTCCCGCACCCGGTCGAGGAGTTCCCCGACCGGCATCGGGTCCAGCCGTCGTCCGTCCCGCAGCCGTACCGACACCCGGTCGTCGGCCGCCTCCTTCGCGCCGATCACCGCCTGGTACGGGACGAGCCGGGCCGCGCGGACGCGGGCGCCGAGGGTGCCCTGTCCGTGGTCCACGAGCTCGGCGCGCAGGCCGAGTTCGGCGGCGCGGGCGACGAGGCGGGCGGCGGCGTCGTGCTCGTCGTCCGAGACGGGCAGTACGGCGAGCTGGACCGGCGCGAGCCAGGCGGGGAAGGCCCCGGCGTGCTGCTCGACGAGGTGGGCGACGGCGCGTTCGACGCTGCCGATCACGGAGCGGTGGATCATCACGGGGCGGTGCCGGGCGCCGTCGGGGCCGACGTAGTGCAGGTCGAACTGCTCGGGCTGGTGGAAGTCGATCTGGACGGTGGAGAGGGTCGACTCGCGGCCGGCCGGGTCGGCGACCTCCACGTCGATCTTGGGCCCGTAGAACGCGGCCTCGCCCTCCGCCTCCTCGTAGTCGAGCCCGGAGGCGTCGAGGACCTCCCGCAGCAGGGCGATCGACCGCTCCCACTTCTCGGGCGCGGCGACGTACTTGCCGCCGGGACCGGGCAGGGAGAGCCGGTGACGGACCGGCGCGATGCCCATCGCCGCGTGCGCCTTCCGGATCAGTTCGAGGGCGCCGGCGGCCTCCTCGGCGACCTGGTCGAGGGTGCAGAAGATGTGGGCGTCGTTGAGCTGGATGGCCCGCACCCGGGTGAGCCCGCCGAGGACACCGGACAGTTCGGACCGGAACATCCCGCCCAGTTCGGCCATGCGCAAGGGCAGTTCGCGGTAGCTGTGCGCGCGGGAGCGGAAGATGACGGCATGGTGCGGGCAGAGGCTGGGCCGCATCACGAACTGCTCCCCGCCGACGTCCATCGGCGGGAACATGTCCTCGCTGTAGTGCGCCCAGTGTCCGGAGATCTCGTACAGCTCGCGCTTCCCGAGCACGGGCGAGTACACGTGCCGGTACCCGGCCCGCCGCTCGGCCTCGCGTACGTACTCCTCCAGCGCCTGCCGTACGGCGGCCCCGTCGGGCAGCCAGTACGGCAGCCCGGCGCCGATCAGCGGATCGGTGTCGAACAGCTCCAGCTCGCGGCCGAGCCTGCGGTGGTCGACGGCGTTCGGGGACTCGCTCATGGTCGTTCCTCGTTTCGACGGGTGGGCGAGTCCCCGGCCGGCACGACGAAGCCCCGGGGCACTCGCCCCGGGGCTTCGGACAAAGACAGCTGTCAGCGCGCCGGGACACTCTCCGGCGTCGTCGTGAGATCGGCAGCGCGCTTCATGCCCCGGACGCTAGCAGGGCCCCGGCCGCCCCCGCATCCGGTTATCCGCGCGGTGCGAGCACGTTCCGTACGTCGGCGAAGGCCGCCTCGCTCAGCAGCGGCCGCCAGCGGGTGAAGAGCCGCAGCAGCGGGTCTCCCCAGCGGGTGCGGAATTCGGGGTTCACCGCCGCCAGGTCCAGTTCGTTGGCCGCGGTGATTTCGGCGAAGTCCGCCCGCTGCCGGTCGGTCGGGGTGAAGGTCTCGTCCGTGAAACGGTCGCGGAAGGGGCCGGCCGGGTCGGGCAGTGCGGGGTACGAGAAGTCGCGGTCGCAGCTCGCGTAGAAGTGGACCAGGTTCTCCGCCTCCTCGCCGATCGCTGCCGCCAGCTCCGGCCGGCGCTCCAGGGGGAGCAGGCTTTCGGCGAAGCCGTCCGTATGGGGACACGAAAACACCCCGGACTAGAATTGACAGCCGGGGTGATGTTCCACGTATATTAGTGAGTTCCGTTTCCGGGCGCACCGGAAACGCGGAGCACTTCACTAAAAGTACCGTATCGCGCCGGGAGTCGAATTGTCAACCGAAGAATTTCGGAACGAGCAGAAATTCATCACCGAGCTTTACGCACGACTCGACGACCTGCGGGACCAGGCCGAGGCCGGTGTCGCGGCGGCGCTCGGCACGCCCGGTGCGGGCAACGCCCAGGCGCGGCTCGAGCGCGATGTGCTCGTCGCCGAACAGTCCGGCCTGCTCGCCGCCCTGAACGCGGGCGAGAGCGGCCTCTGCTTCGGGCGGCTCGTCTTCCGGGACGGGCGCGACCACCACATCGGGCGGATCGGGATCCGCGAGGACGACGCCCACCGCACGCCCCTCGTCGTCGACTGGCGCGCCGACGTCGCCCGGCCCTTCTACCTCGCCACCGGCTACGAGCCCATGGGCCTCCGGCGCCGCCGGCACATCACCACCCAGGGCCGCGAGGTGGTCTCGCTCCACGACGAGGTGCTCGACCTCCACGACTCCACCCGCACCGGCCACGAGAACCGCGACGCCGACGAGGTCCTGCTCGCCGCCCTCGACGCCGCCCGCACCGGCCGCATGCACGACATCGTGCAGACCATCCAGGCCGAGCAGGACGCCATCATCCGCTCCCCGCACCGCGGCGTCCTCGTCGTCGAGGGCGGGCCGGGGACGGGGAAGACCGCGGTCGCCCTGCACCGTGCCGCCTATCTGCTCTACGCGCACCGCGAGCAGCTCGCCCGGCGCGCCGTGCTCATCGTCGGCCCCAACCCCGCCTTCCTCGGCTACATCGGCAACGTCCTGCCCTCCCTCGGCGAGACCGGCGTGCTGCTCACCACCCCCGGCGAGCTCTTCCCCGGCGTCCGCGCCACCGGCACGGACACTCCCCGCGCCGCCGCCGTCAAGGGCTCGCTCCGCATGGCCGAGGCGCTGGCCGCCGCCGTACGCGACCGGCAGCAGGTGCCCGAGCGCGGCGAGCCGCTGATCGTCCCGCACGAGGACGGCGACCTGGTCATCGACTGGGACATGGCCCTGGAGGCCCGCCACAAGGCCCGCGAGACCTTCCTGCCGCACAACCTGGCCCGCCCCTACTTCGTCTTCGCGATCCTCGACGCGCTCGCCGAACAGCTCGCCGACCGCATCGGCGCCGACCCCTACGGCGGCCCCAACTTCCTCGGCCCCGACGACCTGGCCCTCCTCGCCAAGGGCGTCGCCGCCAACCCCGAAGTGCACGCCGCCCTCGACACCCTCTGGCCGCCGCTCACCCCGCAGGAGTTCCTGGCCGACTACCTCGCCGAGCCCACCCACCTCGACGACGAGGAGGACCTGGCGGCCATCCGGCGGGCCGACGGCGCGGCCTGGACGGCCGCGGACGTGCCGCTGCTCGACGAGGCAGCCGAGCTGCTCGGCGAGGACGACTCCGCCGCCCGCGCCGCCCAGGAGGCCGAGCGGCAGAAGCAGATCCAGTACGCGCAGGGCGTCCTCGACGTGTCGTACGCCTCCCGCACCTACGAGTTCGAGGACAAGGAGGAGGTCGACAAGGACGCCTCCGAGGTGCTGTCCGCGCACGACATCATCGACGCCGAGCGCTTCGCCGAACGGCACGAGGAGGCCGACCACCGCAGCGCCGCCGAACGCGCCGCCGCCGACCGCACCTGGGCCTTCGGGCACATCATCGTCGACGAGGCCCAGGAGCTCTCCGCGATGCTGTGGCGGCTCCTCATGCGCCGCAGCCCCACCCGCTCCATGACCCTGGTCGGCGACCCGGCGCAGACCGGCGACCCGGCCGGTGTCGGCGCGTGGGACGAGATCCTCGCGCCGTACGTGGAGGACCGCTGGGAGCTGGTCAGGCTCGGCGTCAACTACCGCACCCCGGCCGAGATCATGGCCGTCGCCGCGGACGTGCGCCGGGAGGACGACCCGGAGTTCGAGCCGCCGAGCTCCGTCCGCTCCACGGGCGTGGCGCCCTGGGACCGCGCCGTGGAGGACCCGGTGAAGGAGACCGCCGACGCGGTGGCGGCGGAGCTGCGGCCCGAGGGCCGGCTCGCCGTCATCGCGCCCGCCGCGCTGCACCCGGAGCTGATCGCCGCCCTGCCCGGCGCCTCCTACGGGCCGAAGCCCGACCTGACCCGGCCGCTCGTCCTGCTCGACCCGCGCCAGGCCAAGGGCCTCGAGTTCGACACGGTCCTCGTCGTCGACCCGGACGGCATCCGGGCCGGCGCCACGCACGGCACCAACGACCTGTACGTGGCGCTGACCCGGGCCACCCAGCGCCTGGGCGTGATCAGGCGGGCCTGAGCCTCATGCCGGCCTGAGCCACACGGTCGCCAGCGGCGGCAGCGTCATCCGCACGCTCGCCGCCCGGCCGTGCCACGGCACCGACTCGGTCTTCACCGGGTCGGTGGCCACCACGCCGCTGCCGCCGTACCGCACCGCGTCCGTGTTCAGCACCTCCGACCAGGCCGCGAAGGTGTCCGGCACCCCCAGCCGGTAGTCGTGCCGCACCACCGGCGAGAAGTTGCACACCGCGAGCAGCGGCGAGCCGATCGCGTCGAAGCGCAGGAACGCGAAGACGTTGTCCTCCACCGCGTCGCCCGCGACCCACTGGAAGCCCTCCGGCGAGGTGTCCCGCTCCCACAGCGACGGCGTCGCCGTGTACACCGTGTTCAGGTCGCGCACCAGGTCCCGTACGCCCCGGTGGTCGCCGGCCGAGTGGTACGTCTCGTCCATCAGCCACCACTCGGGGCCGTGCTCCGCCGACCACTCCGCGCCCTGCGCGAACTCCTGCCCCATGAAGAGCAGTTGCTTGCCGGGATGGGCCCACATGAAGCCCAGGTAGGCGCGGTGGTTGGCGCGCCGCTGCCACCAGTCGCCCGGCATCTTCGACACCAGGGCCTGCTTGCCGTGCACGACCTCGTCGTGGGAGATCGGCAGGATGTAGTTCTCGCTGTACGCGTACACCATCGAGAAGGTCATCTCGTGGTGGTGGTACTTGCGGTGCACCGGGTCCTTCGCGACGTAGCCGAGGGAGTCGTGCATCCAGCCCATGTTCCACTTCATGCCGAAGCCGAGCCCGCCGAAGCCGCCCGGTCCCACCTGGTCGGTCGGCCGGGTCACGCCGTCCCAGGCGGTCGACTCCTCGGCGAAGGTGATCACTCCGGGGCAGCGCTTGTACACGGTGGCGTTCATCTCCTGGAGGAAGGCCACCGCGTCCAGGTTCTCCCTGCCGCCGAACTCGTTCGGCAGCCACTCGCCGCCCTCGCGCGAGTAGTCCAGGTACAGCATCGACGCGACCGCGTCGACCCGCAGGCCGTCGAGGTGGAACTGCTCGCACCAGTACACCGCGTTGGCGACGAGGAAGTTCCGCACCTCCTTGCGGCCGTAGTCGAACTCGAGCGTGCCCCAGTCCGGGTGCGCCGAACGGCGCGGGTCCTCGTGCTCGTACAGCGGACGCCCGTCGAACTCGGCGAGGGCCCAGTCGTCGCGCGGGAAGTGCGCCGGCACCCAGTCCATCAGGACGCCGATCCCGGCCCGGTGCAGCGCGTCCACCAGGTGGCGGAAGTCGTCCGGGGTGCCCAGGCGGGCCGTCGGCGCGTAGAAGCCGGTGACCTGGTAGCCCCACGAGCCGTGGAAGGGATGCTCGGCGACGGCCATGAACTCCACGTGCGTGAAGCCGAGATCGCGGACGTACGCGGGCAGCTGCTCGGCAAGCTGGCGGTACGTCAGGCCGGGCCGCCAGGAGGGCAGGTGGACCTCGTACACGGACAGCGGCGCCTCGTGGTGCGGCCGCGCGCCGCGCCGCGCCATCCACTCCGCGTCCTGCCACACGTGGTGGTCGGCGGTGACGACGGAGGCGGTGTTCGGCGGGCACTCGGTGCGGCGGGCCATCGGGTCGGCGCGCAGCGTGTGCGAGCCGTCCGGGCGGGCGATGTCGAACTTGTAGACCGCGCCCTCTCCGATGCCCGGCACGAACAGCTCCCACACGCCGGTCGCGCCGAGGGAGCGCATCGGCAGCGCGGTGCCGTCCCAGTACGTCCAGTCGCCGGTGACGCGGACGCCGCGGGCGTTCGGCGCCCACACCGTGAACCGGGTGCCGGTCACCCCCTGGTGGGTCATGACCCGGGCGCCGAGCGCCGTCCACAGCTCCTCGTGGCGGCCCTCGCCGATCAGGTGCAGGTCGAGCTCGCCGAGCGCGGGCAGGAAGCGGTACGGGTCGTCGACGGCCAGCTCGTCGCCGTCGTAGCGGACGCGGAGCTCGTACGCGGGAACCTTGCGCAGCAGCGGGACGAGGGCGGAGAAGATGCCGTCGCCCTCGTCGTGGAGCTCGACGCGCCGCCCCTTGGGGAGCAGCACGGCGACCGACTTCGCCCACGGGCGCAGCACCCGCACGGCGATCCCGCCCTTCACCGGGTGCGCGCCGAGCAGCCCGTGCGGGTCGTGGTGCTCACCGGCGAGCAGCCGGGCCCGGTCGCCCGGGTCGAGCGGGGGCGCCTGGCGCACGGCGGCCCGGTCCGGCGTGGCCTCCGCCCGGGGAGCGGGCGTCTTCGGCTTGCGGGCTGTCCTGCCTGCGGATCGGGCGGTCACGGGGATGCCTCCTGGAGGGGGGAGAGGGGGATGGGCAGAGGGGGGTGGGTGGAGTCCACCGGGCGCACCCGGCGGATTCCACGCAAGCGCAACGGCGCCGGAAGCGCACCGGACACTCGGCCGAACGGGCCCCGTCCGGTGCCCCGCAGGCGGGACGCGGCCGCGTCCCGGCCGGGACTGGGCCGAACGGGGGATGCCCGCCGGACGGGTGACCGCCCGGCGGGCGCCGTGGTCATGCGCGGGTCGCCAGGCGCTCGATGGCCGCCATCGGGACCGGCAGCCAGTCCGGGCGGTGGCGGGCCTCGTACACGACCTCGTAGACCGCCTTGTCGGTCTCGTAGGCGTGCAGCAGCGCCGGGTGGTCGCGCGGGTCCGTGCCCGCGGCCTCGGCGTAGCCGGTGCAGTAGGCGGCCCGGCAGCGGGCCGCCCACTCGGCGTTCCAGGGCCGGTGGGTACGGGCCGCGTAGTCGAAGGAACGGAGCATGCCGGCGATGTCGCGGACCGGCGGCTGCGGGCTGCGCCGCTCGTCCAGCGACTTCGCCGGCTCGCCCTCGAAGTCGATCACCGCCCAGGCCCCGTCGGAGCCGCGCAGCGTCTGTCCGAGGTGCAGGTCGCCGTGGATCCGCTGGAGCGGACCCGCGCCCAGCGCGTCGCCGGCCGCCGCGAACACCGCCCGCAGCCCCGGCACGTACGGCAGGAGCGCCGGCACCGCCTGGGCGGCGGCGTGCAGCCGGGCGTCCATCGCGGCGGCCAGGTGCGCGGCCCGGTCGCGCCGGATCCGTTCGGTGGGCAGGGCGGTGGCGAGGGCGAGATGGACCTCGGCCGTGGCCCGGCCGAGCGCGCGGGCCTCGGTGGTGAACTCCCGCCCGTCGGCGAGCGCGTCGAGGGCGAGCCGCCACCCGTCGCGCGAGCCGCGCAGGTACGGCTGCAGGACGCCCAGGGTGGCGGCGCCCGTCTCGAACCAGGCCACCGGCGCCGGGACCCGTTCGCAGCCCGCCCCGGCGAGGGCGAGCGGCAGTTCCAGGTCCGGATTGGCGCCCGGGCTGACCCGTCGGAAGATCTTGAGGATGAACGAATCTCCGTAGACCAGCGACGAGTTCGACTGTTCCGCGTCCAGCATCCGGGGCGCGAGCGCCGGTGGCAGCGGGGCCGTGGCGTGGAAGCGCAGCGGGCCGGTCCGGCCGGGGCTGCGCAGCCGTTCGTAGAGCAGGCCGGCGAGGCGCGGGTCGCGCAGTCCCTCGTAGACGGCCCGTCCGGCGAGCGGGCCCTGGCGGATCCGCCCGATCAGGGCGGGGGCCAGGCGCGGCGGCAGCTGGGGCCGTACGCCGAGGAGCAACTGGTAGCAGTCGGCGGGTGTTCCGGCCGGGCGGCCCGGCTGTTCGACCCGTACGAGCAGATGGAGGAGTCCGGGTCCGGTGCCGTCCAGCGGCAGCAGCTCGGTGGCCGCGTCCAGGGTGAACCCGGTGACCCGGCGGCCCTTGCCGGCGAACCAGCGCTGCCGGGGCAGCCAGGTGTGCAGCAAGGGTGTGAGCGAGGCGAGGAGGGCGTCCGGGGCCCGGGTGGTGGATGCGGTCTCCGGCATGGCATCGCGTCCTTTCCCCGGGGTGCGCAAGGGGTATCCGTAAGCGTTCAAATGCGCAGAGTGTCCCGGATGGCGGCTTCGGCTGTCCGGCTGTGCGGGACGTGTCGGAAGGGGAAGATCCGTATGGGCCCGACAAGAAGGCCCGTATGGACCTGAGGTGACCTGAATCGTGTGTGGGACACAGTTCCCGGTGTGGGGCGGCGGAAACCGCCCCACACGGGACAGAACACAACTGACGGTACTTCAGGATCGCTTGAGGCGGAACCAGTAGAACCCGTGCCCGGCCAGCGTGAGCAGATACGGCCACTGGCCGATGGCCGGGAACTTCACCCCGCCGATCAACTCCACCGGTTTCACGCCGTCGAAGCGGCGCAGGTCGAGTTCGGTCGGCTGCGCGAAACGGGAGAAGTTGTTCACGCAGAGGACCAGATCGGCGTCCAGTCCCTCTTCGGGGGCGGCCTCGCGGAGGAAGGCGAGCACCGCCGGGTTGGACGAGTGCAGTTCGGTGTACGAGCCGGTCCCGAAGGCACGGTTCTGCTTGCGGATCTCGATCATCCGCTTCGTCCAGTGCAGCAGTGAGGACGGCGAGGCCATCCCCGCCTCCACGTTGGTCACCTGGTAGCCGTGGACCGGGTCCATGATGGCCGGCAGATAGAGCCGTCCCGGATCGCAGGAGGAGAAGCCCGCGTTGCGGTCCGGGGTCCACTGCATCGGGGTGCGCACGCCGTCCCGGTCGCCGAGCCAGATGTTGTCGCCCATGCCGATCTCGTCGCCGTAGTACAGCACCGGCGAGCCGGGCAGCGAGAAGAGCAGCGCGGTGAACAGCTCCATCTGCTTGCGGTCGTTGTCGAGGAGCGGGGCGAGGCGTCGCCGGATGCCGATGTTGGCCCGCATCCGCGGGTCCTTGGCGTACTCGGCGTACATGTAGTCGCGCTCTTCGTCCGTGACCATCTCGAGGGTGAGCTCGTCGTGGTTGCGCAGGAAGATGCCCCACTGGCAGCCCGCAGGGATCTCCGGGGTCTTCGCCAGGATCTCGGAGACCGGGTAGCGGGACTCGCGCCGCACGGCCATGAAGATCCGCGGCATCACCGGGAAGTGGAAGGCCATGTGGCACTCGTCGCCGCCCGAGCGGAAGTCGCCGAAGTAGTCGACCACGTCCTCGGGCCACTGGTTGGCCTCGGCGAGCAGCACCCGGTCCGGGTAGTGCTCGTCGATCTCCCTGCGGACCCGCTTCAGGAAGGCGTGGGTGGCGGGCAGGTTCTCGCAGTTGGTGCCCTCCTCCTGGTAGAGGTACGGCACGGCGTCGAGCCGGAAGCCGTCGATGCCCAGGTCCAGCCAGAAGCGCAGCGCGGACAGGATCTCCTCCTGGACCGCCGGGTTCTCGTAGTTGAGGTCCGGCTGGTGGGAGAAGAAGCGGTGCCAGTAGTACTGCTTGCGGACCGGGTCGAAGGTCCAGTTGGAGGTCTCGGTGTCGACGAAGATGATCCGGGCGTCCGGGAACTGCTTGTCGTCGTCGGCCCAGACGTAGTAGTCGCCGTAGGGTCCCTCGGGGTCGCTCCGGGACTCCTGGAACCACGGGTGCGCGTCGCTCGTGTGGTTCATGACGAAGTCGATGATCACGCGCATGCCCCGCGCGTGGGCCGCGTCCACGAACTCCACGAAGTCGGCGAGGTCGCCGAACTCCGGGAGCACCGAGGTGTAGTCGGCGACGTCGTAGCCGCCGTCCCGCAGCGGGGACTTGAAGAACGGCGGCAGCCAGAGGCAGTCCACGCCCAGCCACTGCAGGTAGTCGAGGCGGGACGTGATGCCCTTGAGGTCGCCGACTCCGTCGCCGTTGCTGTCCTGGAAGGAACGGACCAGGACCTCGTAGAAGACCGCCCGCTTGAACCACTCGGGGTCGCGGTCCTTGGCGGGGGTGTCCTCGAAGGTGTCGGGGACGGGTTCGTTGACTGTCATGATGTGGGTGACCCTCCGGTCTGCGGGGACGGTCGCAGGACGAGTACGTGTGCGGGCGTGACACCCGGCTCGAGGCGCACGTAGTTGGCCCTGCCCCAGTGATAGGTCTCGCCGGTGAGCTCGTCGCGCACCGGCACGGTCTCGTGCCACGCGAGGCCGAGTTCCGGCATGTTCAACGAGACCGTGGCCTCCTGGGTGTGGTGGGGGTCGAGGTTGGCGACCACCAGAACGGTGTTCGGACCCGAGCGCTTGGCGTACGCGATGACGGCGTCGTTGTCCGTCGCGTGGAAGGTCAGGTTCCGCAGCCGGCGCAGGGCCGGGTTCCGGCGCCTGACCCGGTTCAGGGTGGTGATGAGCGGGGCGATGGAGGCACCCGAGCGCTCCGCCGACTCCCAGTCCCGTGGCCGGAGTTGGTACTTCTCCGAGTCCAGGTACTCCTCGCTGCCCTCCCGCAGCGGGGTGTTCTCGCACAGTTCGTAGCCGGCGTAGAGGCCCCAGGTCGGCGAGAGGGTCGCGGCGAGCACCGCGCGCACCTCGAAGGCCGGCCGGCCGCCGTGCTGGAGGTAGGCGTGGAGGATGTCCGGAGTGTTCACGAAGAGGTTGGGCCGCATGTGCGCGGCGGCGTCCCCGGACAGCTCCGTCAGGTACTCGGTCAGTTCCGCCTTGGTGTTGCGCCAGGTGAAGTACGTGTACGACTGCTGGAAGCCGACCGCTCCCAGCGTGTGCATCATCGCGGGCCGGGTGAACGCCTCCGCCAGGAAGATCACGTCCGGGTCGGTCTTGTTGATCTGGCCGATCACCCGCTCCCAGAACACCACCGGCTTGGTGTGCGGGTTGTCCACGCGGAAGATCCGCACCCCGTGGTCCATCCAGTGCCGCAGCACCCGCACGGTCTCCGCGACGATTCCGTCCATATCGTTGTCGAACGCGATCGGATAGATGTCCTGGTACTTCTTCGGCGGGTTCTCGGCGTACGCGATCGAGCCGTCCGGGCGGCGGGTGAACCACTCCGGGTGCTTCTCCACCCACGGGTGGTCGGGCGAGCACTGCAGGGCGAAGTCGAGGGCGATCTCCAGGCGCAGCTCGCGCGCCCGCGCCACGAACGCGTCGAAGTCCTCGATCGTGCCCAGGTCCGGGTGGACCGCGTCGTGCCCGCCCTCCGGCGAGCCGATCGCCCACGGCACGCCCACGTCCTCCGGGCTCGCCGACAGCGAGTTGTTCGGGCCCTTGCGGTGCGTGACGCCGATCGGGTGGATCGGCGGCAGGTAGACGACGTCGAAGCCCATCGCGGCGATCGCCGGCAGCCGCTCGGCCGCCGTGCGGAACGTGCCGGACACGGTCCGCCCGCGGACCTTCCGCACGCCCTCGGAGCGCGGGAAGAACTCGTACCAGGACCCGAAGAGCGCCCGCTCCCGCTCCACCCGCAGCGGCAACGCCGGTGACTTCGACACCAGTTCGCGCAGCGGATGGCGCTCCAGCGTCTCCAGGACCCGGGGCGTGAGGGCCGCCGCGAGCCGGACCGCGGCCGGCCGGGACTCGTCGCGCAGCGTGTCCGCGACGGCGAGCACCGCCTCCCGGCCGCCGCCCTTCTTCGGCACGCCCTTGGCGGCCCGCTCGTGCAGGTCGGCGCCCTCGGCGAGGACCAGTTCCGAGTCGATCCCGGCCGGGATCTTGATCTTCGCGGTGCGCCGCCAGGTCGTCAGCGGGTCGCTCCAGGCCTCGACGGCGTACGTCCACGAGCCTTCGGCGTCCGGGGTGACCTCGGCGCCCCAGCGGTCGGTCCCGGGCGCCAGCTCGCGCATCGGGATCCACGGGCCCGACCGGCCCGACGGGCCGCGCAGCACGACATTGGCGGCGACGGCGTCATGCCCCTCACGGAAGACGGTGGCCGTGACCTCGAAGGTCTCGCCCACCACCGCCTTCGCGGGGCGGCGGCCACAGTCGACCAGCGGGCGGACGTCCAAGACGGGAATACGTCCCATGAGCGGATTCACGGCATCACCTGACGGTTCGCGAGGGTGCGGGTGGTGTGCGCTCTTTCTAGCTCCGTCGGCGGCCGGTTAGTTGCGGGCATGGCCGCTCCTGTGCGCGTTCACTCGAATGGCGGGTCTAGAGGGAGTACGAAGGGGTACGGAAAGGAGCCTTCCCCCGGTTTTCGGGTGGGCAATCCGGCGCTTTGTTAACTACTAGGGCGTAGCCGGACCGGCAAGAACTCCTCCCGGACAAGAAACCGGCCCCGTCCTTGTGGGACGGGGCCGGTGGTGTCCCGGGTCCGGTCCGTGGCTCCGGACCCGGGAGGTGTGCGGGGCCGCGCGACCGGCGCGCGGCGGGGCGGTCACGCCGCTGGGCGGACTCCTGCCCGACGGAAGGTCAGGCGTCCGACGGGCGGTCAGGCGGCAGGCCGGGCGGTCGGACGGCCCGACGGAAGGTCAGGTGGTCGGGGCAGGCGGTCAGGCGGGCTGCTCCTCCGTGTCGCTCGACCACACCTGCCAGGGCTGACGGGTCACCCACTCCTCCACCGGGGCCGGCGTCACGCCCAGCGCCTCCGCCGACACCCCGTCGTCGCCCGCCATCAGCAGCGGGTCGCCGCCCGTCGCCATGTAGTGGTAGATGCCCGCCACCCCGGCCGCCGTCTCCGGCCCGAGGAGCTGCGCCAGCCCCCGCTCGAAGTGCTCGGGCCGCAGCGGCACGTAGCGCACCGAGCGCCCCAGGCCCCGCCCGAACGCCGCCGCCAGGTCGGCGCCCGTCAGCGAGAGCGCCCCGCCGATGTCGAAGACCCTGCCCTCCAGGCCCTCCCGGGTCAGCGCGCCGTACGCCGCCTCCGCCAGGTCCCGGTGCGAGATCCACGCGGTCGGCGTCGCCGACGGCAGCGGATAGGCCAGCACGCCCTCGTTCACCAGGCCCGGCCCGTTCCACGGCGAGAACAGGTTGTCCAGGTACACCGGCGGCCGGACGACCACCAGCGGCAGGTCACGGCCGCGGAAGACCTCCTCCGCGGTCCGGCGGGTCTCGAACGCCGCCACCGTCGTCGGCGCCTGCGGCACCCGGGTGTTGGTGTTGAGGACCAGCCGCTCGACGCCCGCGTCGAGCGCCGCGTCCGCGATGTGCGTCGCGTACGCGCGGACCCGCTCGGCCTCGTACACCAGGGGCAGGGTGACGAACGCGTGCGTGACGCCCTCGAACAGCCGGTGCACCGCACCCGCGTCCGCGAGCTCGCCCGGCACGAACTCCGCCCCGGGCAGCGGCGGCCGGTCGCCCTCCGGGCGCCGCGTCAGCGTACGGACCCGATGGTGCCGCTCGGCGAGCAGCCGCGCCACGGCACCGCCCTGGAAACCGGTCGCTCCCACGACCGCCACCCGCATCGGATTCTGACTGGACATGTGTCGATGAGGCCCTTCGATAGGCTGTGACCGCTGCCGGTTCCGGTTCCCTTCCAGGCTGGTCCCGGCTTTTCATCCGTTCAATTAACAAACAGGGGCGGAAGTTGAGGGATCGTCCATGGCCACCGTGGGAACCCAGGGCACTGACCGTCAGGCCGACCGCGCCACCTTGTCCGAGCGCAGCGAGGCCGAGCACGAGGACCTCCTGAGCGAACTCCTCAAGCCGCTCCGCCTCACCGGAGTCTTCGACAGCCGCTGGCACGTCAGCGCGCCCTGGGCCATCGAGGGCGACGCCGAGCAGAGCTGTGCCGTGCTCCATTACATCGTCGAGGGCGGCTGCTGGATCACCGGCGACGGCCACACGCCGATCGAACTGCGGGCCGGCGACCTCATCGTCTTCCCCACCGGTGTCGCCCACCGGCTCTCCGACTGCCCCGACCGTCAGGGCATCCCGCTCAAGGCCGTGCTGCCCGAGCGCAAGGCCGGCACCTCGGGCGAGATCCGCATCGAGGGCACCGGGGCCGAGAGCCGGCTGCTCTGCGCCGGACTCCACTATGACGCCAGCGCCGCCACCGGCCTCTACCGCGCGCTGCCCTGGGCCCTCGTCCTCGACCGTGCCCAGGTCGACCGCGAGCCGCTGCTCCGCGACACCCTGCGGCTGCTGGCCTCCGCCGACCGGCCCGTGGAACCCGGCGACCGGCTCATCACCCTGCGCGCCTTCGAGATGGCCCTGGTCCTCGCACTGCGCCCGCTGCTCCGCGAACTCGCCGGGAACCCCGCCTCGCTGCCGGTGCTGCGGCACCCCGGTATCAGCCGGGCCCTGGTGATGATCGCGACCCGGTTCGCCGAGCCCTGGACCATCGACTCGCTCGCCCGCGAGGTCGGCATGTCCCGCTCGGCGTTCACCGCCGCCTTCCGCGAACTCGTCGGCGAGTCGCCCGCCCGGCACCTCACCGCCCGCCGTATGCAGGAGGCCGCCCGGCTGCTGACCGAGACCTCGCTCCCGCAGTCGGCGGTCCCGGCCAGGGTCGGCTACCAGAGCGCCGTCGGGTTCCACCTCGCCTTCCGCAAGTGGTACGGCATGACACCGGGCGAGCACCGGTCCGGGGTCGCCAACGCCGCCTGACCGGGGCCGCCGCGCGGCCACCGTCCGAAGCGGGCGTTTCCTCCCGTCGGCCTGGCCGGTTCTTAAGGAGCCCTGGACGGACGTTCATTGCTCTCGGGGGCACGCGCCGGGAGGCTCGGGACGGCACAGCCGCACCACCACCCCCGTGCACCCCGAGGAGAGGCGACCACCGGTGACCAGGTCCGGGCAGGAGTATCTGGAGGCCCTGCGCGACGGGCGGGAGGTGTGGCTGGACGGCGAACGCGTCAAGGACGTCACCGTCCATCCCGCGTTCCGTTCGGCGGCGGCCTCCTTCGCCCGGCTCCACGACCTCGCCGCCGACCCCGCCCACGGCTCCGTCCTGCGCGCCGGCGGCGTGCACCGGGCCTACGCCGTGCCCCGCTCGTACGAGGACCTGGTCGCCCGGCGCCGCGCCTACAAGCTGTGGGCGGAGGCCAGTTACGGCTTCCTCGGCCGCACACCGGACTACATGGCCTCCGGCGCCGCCGGGTTCGCCGCCGTCCCGGACGTCTTCACCGGAGAGGGCTTCGACGGCGCCCCGAACGCCCTGGCCTTCCACCGCCGGCTCGCGGAGTCCGACCTCTTCTGCGCCTTCACCATCACCAACCCGGCCTCCGGCACGGGAGAGGACGACCTGCTCGTCCGGGTGGTCGAGGAGCGCGACGACGGGATCGTGGTGCGCGGCGCGAAGACCGTCGGCACCGGTGCCGTCTTCGCCGACGAGATCCTCGTGGGCACCATCGAACCGCTCGCGCCCGACGACACCGAGCACGCCCTCACCTTCTCCGTGCCCGTCGACACCCCGGGCCTCCGGCTGGTCTCCCGCACCTCCTACGAGCAGCGCGCCCGCTCCGTCTTCGACCAGCCGCTGTCCGCCCGCTACGACGAGAACGACGCACTGCTCGTGTGCGACGACGTCTTCGTGCCGTGGGAGCGGGTGCTCACCTACCGGGACCCGGCCACCACCGCCGGCATGTGGTGGCGCACGCCCGCCTACCTCAACTTCACGCACCAGTCCGCCACCCGCTTCTGGACCAAGCTGGAGTTCCTCACCGGCCTCGCGATCCTGATCATCCGCTCCAACGGCACCGACAAGCTGCCCGCCGTCACCCAGGCCGTCGGCCGGCTCCTCGGCATGGTCGCCCAGGCCAAGGCCTTCGTGCTCGGCGCCGAGGCCTCCTGGGAGGAGGTCGACGGCGGGCGCGGCGGAGTGCGGCCGGGGCAGGAGATCTCCTTCGCCCAGCGGATCATGGCGGGCGAGATCCACCCCAGGGCCGTCGCGGACATCCGGCTGCTCGCGGGCGGCGCGCTGATCCAGCTCCCGGCGAGCGGCCGCGACCTGCTCCACCCCGAACTCGGTCCGCTGCTGCGGAAGTACGTCCGCACGCCCGGCGAGACCGCCGAGGACCGGATCAAGCTCCTCAAGCTGGCCTGGGACGCGCTGGGCTCCGAGTTCGCCGGCCGGCACGAGCACTACGAGCGCTTCTACCAGGGCGCCCCGCACGTCTACCTCACCATGCAGACCTGGGCGGGCGGCGCCGACGACTGCGAGGCGCTGGCCCGCGCCTGCCTCGACGGCTACGACCTGGGGACCGTCCGGTGAGCCCCGCCGCAGCGCCCCGGGGCGCCCTGGGCGTGCTCGCCGCCACCCAGCTGCTGCTGATCATGGACACCGCGATCGTCAACGTCGCGCTGCCCTCGGTCGGCGCCGACCTGGGTTCGGGAGCGGCGGGCCTCTCCTGGGTCGCCAACGCCTACCTCATCACCTTCGGCGGGCTGCTGCTCCTCGGCGGGCGCGCCGCCGACCTGCTCGGCCACCGGCGGCTCTTCCTCGCCGGACTGGCCCTCCTCGCCACCGCCTCCGCGGCCGGCGGGCTCGCCCCGAACCCGGCCGCCCTGGTCGCCGCCCGGGCCGCGCAGGGCATCGGCGCGGCGCTCGCCGCGGCCGCCGCCTTCGCCCTGCTGCTCGTCCTCTTCCCCGACGGGCCCGCCCGCCACCGGGCGCTCGGCGTCTTCGCGGCGATGGGCGGCCTGGGCGGCGTCCTCGGCACGGCCCTCGGCGGCGCCCTCACCGCCCTCCTCGGCTGGCGCTCCACCTTCTGGCTCAACGTCCTCGCGGCGGCCACCCTGGCGGCCCTGACCCCCGCGGTGCTGCGCGGAGCGCCGCAGCGCCCTGACGACTCCGCCGGCTCCGCCGCTCCCGCCCGCCGGCCCGGGTTCGACCTGGCCGGTGCCGTCACCGGCACCGCCGGACTCGGGCTCCTCGCGTACGCGCTCGTCGGCGGCGGCGGGCACGGGTGGCTCGCTCCCGTGACCCTCGCCACCGCCGCCGGCGGGCTCCTCCTGCTCGCGGCGTTCGGTCTCGTCGAGCGGCGGGCCGCCGCGCCGCTCGTACCGCCCGAGGTGCTGCGCAGGCCCGTCCTGCGGCGGGCCAATCTGCTGGCGGGGCTGGCCCAGACGGCGCTGTTCCCGATGTTCTTCCTGGTCAGCCTGTACCTGCAGCACGTGCTCCACCACTCGCCGCTCGGCGGCGGACTCGGGCTCCTGCCGCTGTCCCTGGTCGTCGTCGCCGTCGCCCCGCAGACCGGGCGGATCGTCTTCCGGCTCGGGCTCGCCCGCACCATGACCCTCGGCTTCGTGCTGCTCGCCGCCGGCACGGCCTGGCTCGGGCTCGCGCTCTCCGCCGACGGCGGCTTCGCCGGGACCGTGCTCGCGCCCAG
Source organism: Streptomyces sp. NPDC127114 (assembly GCF_042677525.1). Classification (NCBI taxonomy): domain Bacteria; kingdom Bacillati; phylum Actinomycetota; class Actinomycetes; order Kitasatosporales; family Streptomycetaceae; genus Streptomyces; species Streptomyces sp. NPDC127114. Next base: position 67,329 of record NZ_JBHXTJ010000010.1, on the reverse strand, counting down.
CCTGGTCCTGGGCCTCGCGCTGCCGCTCGTCGTCGTCACCACCAACGTCGCCGCCACCGCCGACGCCCTGCCCGAGGAGACCGGGCTCGCCTCCGGACTCGTCAACACCAGCCAGCAGTTCGGCTCGGTGCTCGGACTCGCCGTCCTCGTCGCCGTCGCCACCGCCGTCACCGGCACCCCCGGCACCACCGGAACCCCCACGCCCGCCGCCGAGACCGGCGGCTTCCGCGCCGCGCTGCTCTGCGGCGCGGCCCTCGCAGCCGTGGCCGCACTCCTCGCCGTACGGCTGCGTCCGCCCGCCCCCGTCACGGCGCCACCGCGCCGCGAGCGGGTGGGCGAGCCGCGCTGACCGCCGCCCCAGCGGTCAGGGCCCACCCCGACACCTCACCTACCTCTCCCGAGGGGGCTTCCGTGACGCTGTACGAACTCGTCGTGCCCGGACTCGACGAACGAACCGACCCGCGCTACCGGGTGGCCGACATCCGCGCCGCCGACCCGCTCGGCGCGGACGCCGTGATGGCCGCCGTACCCGCGATGAACGCCGACGCCGACACCGCCGCGCTCGCCGTCGCCCTGCGCGCCCTCGTCCCCGACCCGGAGCTCGCCGCCGGCTGGAGCGTGGTCGACGCGCTCGCCGCGATGCGCGACCTGGGGGTCCTCCTCGGCTCGCTGAAACGTCACGGCATCCAGCCCGTCACCGCCGTCCCCGAGGTCCTGCCGGTCCTGGAACTCCTCGGCCGGCGCACCGACATGGTGCCCCGCGACACCGTCCACCACTACACGGCCTGGAACCCGCCCGGACCCCGCCGCCGCACGTACACCGGACACCCGATGGAGGCCCACCTCCAGGAAGCCGTACGGATGTCCTTCCCGGCCCTCGTCGCCGCCCTCGACGCCTGCGCCAGGACCGCCCGGCTCGAACCGTACGACCCCGGCTTCGCGCTCGCCCTCGACCGCACCGCCCACCACGTCCAGTCCCTGGTCGACGCCATCGACCTCACCGTCGCCCACGTGACGCCCGAGTACTTCGCCCGCACCCTGCGCCCCTACTTCGAGGAGATCGACGTGGCCGGGCGCGCCTACCTCGGCCCCGCCGCCGCCCAGGTCCCGCTCTGGCTGGTCGACCTGACCCTCTGGCAGTGCGACCGCTCCGACCCGGCCTACGACGCCTTCCTCGCCGAGTCGCTCCCCTACGCCCTGCCGTCCTGGCGCGAGTTCCACGCCCGGCACCACGGCGGCGTCTCGGCCGTCAGCAAGCTCTCGGCCGCCCTCAGCTGGGAGAGCGGCGACCGCATCCCGCCGCAGCTCGCCGCCTCCGCCGACTCGCTCGCCCGCGTCCTGCGCATCCTCAAGTCCTTCCGCGCCCGCCACTTCACCCTGGCCCGCAAGGCCTACCGCGACGACCTGCGCCTGTACGAGGAGGGCAGCGGCGGCGCCCCCGTCGCCCTGCTCCGCACGCTCCTCGACCTCACCCGCGCCAACGAGACGCTGGTACGCCACACCCTCTGACCCCCGGAGAACCCCCATGGCCCCCCACACCCCGCACGTCGTGATCGCCGGCGGCGGCATCGCCGGGCTCACCGCCGCGCTCGCCCTGCACACCGTCGGATTCCCCCGGATCACCGTCGTCGAGGCCGCCCGCGCGCCCCGGCCGGCCGGCGCGGGACTCAACCTCATGCCGGGCGCCGTCCGCGAACTCGACGCGCTCGGCCTGCTGCCCGCCCTGGAGTCGGGCGCCGCCCTGCGCACCCGGGAGCTGCGCTACTACCACCGCTCCGGCGGCCTGATATCCCGCGAACCGCGCGGCCTCGGCGCCGGATACCGCTGGCCCCAGCTCTCCGTCCACCGCGCCCACCTCCAGCGCGTGCTCGGCGACGCCGTACGCGAGCGGCTCGGCCCCGCCGCCGTCCTCACCGGCGTCCGCGTGACCGGCGTGGACGTCCGCCCCTGCGGGCAGCCGCTGCTGCGCCTCGAGCACCGCGACCACGTCGGCCGGCACGGCCGGGCCTCGCTCGAACCCGACGTGCTCGTCGGCGCCGACGGCATCCGCTCCGCCGTCCGCGCCGCGCTCAACCCCGGCGAGGGCCGCCCGCCGTGGAACGGCATGCTCATCTGGCGCGGTGTCTCCCGGATGCCCGCCCGCACGGCCCCGCCCTTCATGCTCATCGCCGGCGACGACCGCCAGAAGGCCGTCGTCTACCCGATGAGCCCCCCGGCCGACGGCCGCGTCCTCGTCAACTGGGCGCTCGCCCGGCCCGCCGGTACCGCGCCCGATCCGGGCGACCTCGGCGACTGGAGCCGCGCCGTCGACGTGGAGACCTTCCTGCACCACTACGACGGCTGGGAGTTCGACGGCGTCCGCGTCACCGACGTGCTGCGCGCCGCCGACACCGCCCACGCCTACCCGATGGTCGACCGCGACCCGCTCGACCGGTGGAGCCACGGACGCACCACGCTCATCGGCGACGCCGCCCACGCCATGTACCCGATCGGCTCCAACGGCGCCAGCCAGTCGGTCGTCGACGCCCGCGCCCTCGCCCGCGCCCTCGCCGCCCACCGCGACCCCGCCGAGGCGCTGCGCGCCTACGAGGCGGACCGGCGGCCCGTCACCACCGCGCTCCAGGAGGCCAACCGGCGACAGGGCCCCGAGGTCGTCATCGACCTCGCCCACCGGCGCGCCCCGCACGGCTTCACCGACATCCACCAGGTCATCCCCGCCGAGGAACTGGCCGCCATCGCCCGCCGCTACGCCGCCACCGGCGCCTTCGACCCGGCCACCGTCAACCAGGGCTCCCCCTACGGGCCACCGGACACGCCCCAGCGCGCCGTGGTGGGACCCGCGGGCGTCGCCTAGGCTCCAGGGCGGAACCGCGGAGGCACAGCGTGGTGCTTCCGCTCCGCTCCGTCACGGCCTGCGAAGGTGGAACACGTGAAGGCAATCCGTCGATTCACCGTGCGTCCCGTCCTCCCCGACACCCTTCGACCCCTCGCCGACCTGGCGCACAACCTGCGCTGGTCCTGGCACGACCCCACCCGCGAACTGTTCCGGAGCGTGGACCCGGAAGGGATCCGCGCCGCCGACGGCGACCCCGTCCGCGCGCTCGGCGCCATCGGCACCGGGCGGCTCGCCGCACTCGCCGCCGACCAGGACTTCCTGGACCGGCTGCGCGCCGCGGCCGAGGACCTCGACCGCTATCTGACCGAACCCCGCTGGTACCAGGAGCAGCCGGGCGAGCCGCCCGCCTCGGTCGCCTACTTCTCGCCCGAGTTCGGCATCACCGCGGCCCTGCCCCAGTACTCCGGCGGCCTCGGCATCCTGGCCGGCGACCACCTCAAGGCCGCCAGCGACCTGGGCGTCCCGCTCATCGGCGTCGGACTGCTCTACCGCCACGGCTACTTCCGGCAGTCGCTCTCCCGGGACGGCTGGCAGCAGGAGCACTACCCGGTGCTCGACCCGGGCGAGCTGCCGCTCACCCTGCTCCGCGAGCCCGACGGCACTCCCGCCCGGGTCACCCTCGCGCTGCCCGGCGGACGCAGTCTGCACGCCCACGTCTGGATCGCCCAGGTCGGCCGGGTCCCGCTGCTGCTGCTCGACTCGGACGTCGAGGAGAACGCGCCCGGCGAACGCGAGGTCACCGACCGCCTCTACGGCGGCGGCAGCGAGCACCGGCTGCTCCAGGAGATGCTGCTCGGCATCGGCGGCGTCCGCGCCGTCCGTACGTACTGCCGGCTCACCGGCGCCCCGCAGCCGGAGGTGTTCCACACCAACGAGGGCCACGCCGGCTTCCTCGGGCTCGAACGCATCCGCGAGCTCGGCGAGCGGCAGGGTCCCGGAGGACTCGGGCAGGGGCTCGACTTCGACGCCGCCCTGGAGGCGGTACGGGCCGGGACCGTGTTCACCACCCACACGCCCGTCGCCGCCGGCATCGACCGCTTCGACCGGGCGCTCGTCGCCCGCCACTTCGGCGAGGACGGCGCGCTGCCCGGCGTCGACACCGGCCGGATCCTCGCGCTCGGCGACGAGACGCCGCTCGGCGGGGAGCCCGGACTGTTCAACATGGCCGCCATGGGGCTGCGGCTCGCCCGCCGCGCCAACGGCGTCTCCACCCTCCACGGCTCCGTCAGCCGCGCCATGTTCGCCGGCCTCTGGCCCGGCTTCGACGCCGAGGAGATCCCGCTCACCTCGGTCACCAACGGCGTCCACGCCCCCACCTGGACCGCACCGGAGGTCGCCCGGCTCCGCCCGGACGCGAGCGACCACGAGCTGTGGGAGCTGCGCCGCACCCTGCGCGAACGGCTCGTCCTCGACGTGCGGCAGCGGCTGCGGGCCTCGTGGCGGCAGCGCGGCGCGGCCGCCGCCGAACTCGGCTGGACCGACGGCGTCCTCGACCCCGACGTCCTCACCATCGGCTTCGCCCGCCGGGTCCCCTCGTACAAGCGGCTCACCCTGATGCTGCGCGACAAGGACCGGCTGCGGTCGCTGCTGCTGCACCCGGAGCGGCCGGTGCAGCTGGTCGTCGCGGGCAAGGCGCACCCGGCGGACGACGGCGGCAAGAAGCTGGTGCGGGAGCTGGTGCGGTTCGCCGACGACCCTCGGGTGCGCCACCGGATCGTGTTCCTGCCGGACTACGGCATGGGCATGGCCCGCGGCCTGTACCCGGGCTGCGACGTGTGGCTCAACAACCCGCTGCGGCCGCTGGAGGCCTGCGGCACCAGCGGGATGAAGGCCGCGCTCAACGGCTGTCTGAACCTGTCGGTCCTGGACGGCTGGTGGGACGAGTGGTTCGAGCCGGACTTCGGCTGGGCCATCCCGACCGCCGACGGTGCCGCCGCGCTCGACGAGGAGCGCCGCGACGACCTGGAGGCCGCCGCGCTCTACGAGCTGATCGAGCGCCGGGTCGCGCCCCGCTTCTACGACCGGGGCCCGGACGGCGTGCCGGCCGGATGGACCGCCATGGTCCGGCGCACCCTCGCCGACCTGGGCCCCAGGGTGCTCGCGGACCGGATGGTGAAGGAGTACGTGGAGCGGCTCTACGCCCCGGCCGCCGCGGCCCACCGGGCGCTCGGCCCGGACGCGGCGCGCTCGCTCGCGGCCTGGAAGGCCCGGGTGCGCGGGGCCTGGCCGAAGGTGTCGGTCGACCACGTGGAGGTGGGCGACGACCTCCAGGACGCGGAGCTCGGCGCGACGCCGGCCGTCCGGGTCCGGGTGTCGCTGGGCGAGCTGCGTCCCGAGGACGTCGAGGTGCAGGCGGTGACCGGGCGGGTGGACGCGGACGACCGGCTGCTCGATCCGCAGATCGTGGTCCTCAAGCCGGCGGGCGGGCCCGACCTGGAGGGCCGGCTGCCGTACGCGGGCGCGCTGTCCCTGGACCGCACCGGCCCGTTCGGCTGCACGGTCCGGGTGCTGCCCTCGCACCCGCTGCTCGACCACCCGGCGGAGCCGGGCCTGGTGGCACTGCCGACGGAGACGACGGGGGAGGGGGCGGGAGTCCTGATGCGCTGAACTCCCGTGAGGGAGCGACGCGTTGATTGGTCTGGACCGGGGTATTGACGCGTTCATGGGGTGCCTCTACGTTCCACGCTCGACGCGGAGTTCATTCTCCCGACCTGCGTTCACATGACGGAACATCAGCGAACGAAAGGCACCCCCCACATGCGCCTGCGATCCCTGGTCCTGACCGTGACGGCGGCCGTCGCGCTCATAGCGGCCCCGACGGCCGCCGCCGGTCCCGCCGCCGGTCCGTCCGCCCCCGCGGCCGGCCGCCCCGCCCCCGCCGCGGCGGAGGCGCCCGCGGCCTTCACCCACCCCGGCGTCCTCGTCAGCGCCGCCCAGCTCGACTTCGTACGGTCCAAGGTCCAGGCCGGGGCCCAGCCCTGGAAGAGCGCCTTCGACCAGATGATGGCGAGCCCCTACGCCTCGCTCACCCGCACGCCCAGGCCCCGCGAGATCGTCGAGTGCGGCTCCTCCTCCAACCCCAACTACGGCTGCACCGACGAACGCCAGGACGCCGTCGCCGCGTACACCCAGGCCCTCGCCTGGTACCTCACCCGGGACGCCCGGCACGCCAGGAAGGCGATCGAGATCATGGACGCCTGGTCGGCCGTGATCAAGGACCACACCAACTCCAACGCCCCGCTCCAGACCGGCTGGGCCGGCTCCTCCTGGCCCCGCGCCGCCGAGATCGTCAAGTACACCTACAGCGGCGGCTGGCCGAACGCCGGACGCTTCGCGACCATGCTCCGCAACGTGTACCTGCCGGAGGTCTCCGGCGGCGCCGCCCTCACCAAGAACGGCAACTGGGAACTCATCATGACCGAGGCGGCCATCGGCATCGCCGTCCACCTGGAGGACCGCGCCGCCTACGACAAGGCCGTCGCCACCTACCTCGGCCGCGTCCCCGCCTACGTCTACCTCGCGGGCGACGGCGCCCTGCCCGAGCCGCCGCCGAACAGCTCCGTCGACACCCGCGACGAGATCGTGAAGTACTGGCAGGGGCAGACCACCTTCGTCGACGGCATCTCCCAGGAGACCTGCCGCGACTTCGGCCACACCGGCTGGGGCCTGGCCGCCGCCGTCCACACCGCCGAGACCAGCCGCATCCAGGGCCAGGACCTCTACCCGCGGGTCTCCGAACGGCTCCGGCACGCGCTCGGCTTCCACACCAGGTACGAGAACGGGACCGCGGTCCCGTCCTGGCTGTGCGGCGGCACGGTCAGGACGGGCCTCGGCCCGGTCACCGAGGTCGGCTACAACGCCCTGCACCTCCGCCTGGGCATCGGCATGACCAACACCGGGATCTACACCGAGGCGCGCCGCCCCGCCGGGACGGACAACTACTTCGTCTCGTGGGAGACCCTGACCCACGCCGAGAACCCCAGCTGAGCCCTCCGCCCGGCTACGGGACCCGCGCCTTGTCCGCCAGGCGCCCGTCCGCGTAGCACAGCCGGTACACCGGGATCGCCGCCAGCATGGTCGAGCGGTAGTACAGACACTCGTCCATGCCGGGCGGCTCCGCCGGGGCCCGCTGCGGGCGCCCGTCGAGATGACGGTCCGGCAGGTGCCCGGCGACCTCCGTACGCGACTGGCCGACGCGGATCCGGGCGTAGTCCTCCGGCTCCAGGAACGTCTGGTGCTGGGTGTACAGGGCGACGCCCGCCATCAGCAGCCCCAGCCCGGCGAGCAGGGCCAGCGGGATCCAGATCGCCCGGGCGAGCCCCCGCCGCACCTGCCGCCGCGCCAGGTCCAGCTCCCGCGCCGACCGGGGCGCGGCGGGCCGCGGGGACGGCCGCCGCAGCGGCAGCACGGCGGACAGCTCGAACCCGCCCTCGGCGGTGACCCGGTGCCGCAGCGAACCGCCCGCGAGCCGCACCCGCTCGTCGAGCCCGACGAGCCCCGTACCGCCGGACACCGGCCGGGAGCCCTCCGCCGGGCGGCGGCCGTCGCCGTCGGGGACCGGGCCGTCGCCGTCCGGCCCGCGGCCGGCGCCGTCCGGGCCCGCCGGCCCGCTGGTGACCCGCACCCGCACGGTGCTCGCGTCGCGCGTCACCGCGACCGCCACCGGCGCTCCCGGCGCGTGCTTGGCCGCGTTGGTCAGGCCCTCCTGCACCACACGGCGCAGGGCGCGGGCGGCCATCTCCGACGACGGCTCCGCCGCGTCCTCCAGGGTGACCGCCATGCCGGAGGCGCGGGCCCGGGCCACCAGCTCGCCCACCGACTCGTCCGGCGGCGCGACCGGAGCCTCCTCACCGTCCTCGCGCAGCACGCCGATGATGTCCCGCAGCCGGGCCGTGGCGTCCGCCGCCGCCCGCCGCAGCTCGCCCGCCGCGCGCTGCTGGTCGGGTCCGAGGGCCGGGTCGAGTTCGAGCGCGCCCGCGCGCAGCGCGAGGAGCGCCAGGTCGTGACCGAGGGAGTCGTGCATGTCGCCCGCGATCCGGGACCGCTCGCGCAGCCGCTCCCGGTCGGCGACCGCCTTCTGCTCGCGCTCCATCCGGTCGGCCAGTTCCCAGCCGCTGCGCACCAGCCGGTCGTACTGCCGCACGTAACGCCCGATCAGCCAGGGAGCGACGACGGCCAGCGCCATCGAGAGCAGCAGCGCGAACCAGTGCACCAGGGCCACGCCGGTCACCAGGACCAGGACGAGCCCCGCGACCGGAACCGCCGCGAACAGCCACAGGGCCGTGCGGGTCCGCGCCTCCCGGCGCCCGGCGAGATAGCCGAAGGCGACCAGCGGCAGCACCGACGAGGGAGTGAAGAGCTCGGGCGCCAGCGCGAGCGACACCGCGACGGTGAGGGCGAGCGGCGCCACCGGCCACCGCCGGCCCATTGCCACGCACACCGCGAGCAGCGCCACGCCCACGGCCACCGCGGTCCACGAGCCGCCGTCGTTCGGATCGGACTTCAGCAGCACCGGTACGCACAGCAGCAGCCACAGCAGGACGTCGAAGGTCCGCTCCAAGCCCTGCCCGAAGCCCCGCTGACCGGGCCCGTCGGCGCCCGGCCGGGCGGCCGGCTCACGCATCGGGGACCAGACCCGCCTCGTACGCGAGGATCGCCAGCCGCACCCGGTTGCGCAGCCCGGTCCGGCCGAGGACCGCGCTCACATGCGCCTTGACCGTGGCCTCCACGACGTGCAGCCGCGCGGCGATCTCCTGGTTGGACAGACCCGCGCCGACCAGGCCGACGACCTCCCGCTCCCGGCCGGTGAGCGAGGCGAGCCGGTCGCGTGCCTCGGCGGCCCGGCTGAACCGCGCGCCGCCCAGTGTGTCGATGACCCGCCGCGCGACGGCCGGTGAGAGGAACGCGGCGCCCCCGGCGACCGCCCGCACCCCGGCGATCAGCTCGCGCGGATCGCCGGACTTCAGCAGGAAGCCGCTCACGCCGCTGCCGAGGGCCCGCTCGATGTACGCGTCCTCGGAGAAGGTGGTGAGCACCACCACCGCCGCGCCGGGCGCGGCCCGCCGCAGTTCCTCGGCGGCGCCGAGGCCGTCGAGCCGGGGCATCCGGATGTCGAGGAGGACGACGTCGGGCCGGTGGGTGAGGGCGAGTTCGACGGCCTCGTGGCCGTCCCCGGCCTCGGCGACCACCTCGATCCCGGGATCGGTGGCGAGGATCGCCTTCACTCCGGCCCGGATCATCGCCTCGTCGTCCGCGAGCAGCACCCTGATCATCCGGCCAGCCTACGCAGACGCGCGGACGCCCGGAGGGAACGTTCCCTCCGGGCGTCCTTCGGATCACTTCCGGTGCGACCCGCCCCTTACGGGAAGGTCAGCTTGAAGCTGTTGATGTAGCCGGTGTCGATCGCGGCCTTGTCCTGGACGCGGAGCTTCCAGACGCCGTTGGCGACCTCGGAGGAGGCGTTTACGGTGTAGGTCTGGTTGATGTTGTCGGCGCTGCCGCCGGAGCGGTTGTGCAGGTTGTAGACCGAGCCGTCGGGGGCGACGAGGTCGACGACGAGGTCACCGATGTAGGTGTGGACGATGTTCACGCCCACGGAGAGGTTGCTCGGCGCGTTGCCGCTGATGCCGGACACCGTCAGGGACGAGGTCACCGCGGTGCTGTTGTCCGGGATCGAGACGTCGGCGTCGTTGGTGAACACCGTGCCGCCGCCGGGGCCACCGGGACGGGAGCCGACGTTGATGGCGGCCCAGGCGTTCTCGACGGCCGTGACCTCGGCGCTGCCCGCGCCGTAGAGCTCGGTCGCCGCCGCGACGGTGCCCGTGCGGGCGCCGGCGTAGTTGGTGTTGGAGCTGAACTTGGTGGTGAGCGCCTTGAACCAGATCAGCGAGGCCTTGTCACGGCCGATGCCGGTGACGGGCAGACCGTCGGAGGTCGGCGAGTCGTAGTTCACGCCGTTGATGGTCTTGGCGCCGCTGCCCTCGGAGAGCAGGTAGTACCAGTGGTTCGCCGGGCCCGAGGAGTAGTGGACGTCGATCGAGCCGATGCCCGAGTACCAGGCGTCCTTGGACGAGCCGTCCTTGCTCGGCTTGTCCATGTAGCGCAGCGGGGTGCCGTTGCCGCGGATGTCGATCTTCTCGCCGACGAGGTAGTCGCCCTTGTCGTTGGCGTTGTTGGCGTAGAACTCGACCGCCGCCGCGAAGATGTCCGAGGTGGCCTCGTTGAGGCCGCCGGACTCGCCGCTGTAGACCAGGCCGGCGGTGTTGGAGGTGACGCCGTGCGTCATCTCGTGCGCGGCCACGTCGATGGAGGTCAGCGGCTTGGAGTTGTTCGAGCCGTCGCCGTAGGTCATGCAGAAGCAGGAGTCCGACCAGAAGGCGTTGACGTACGCGTTGCCGTAGTGGACCCGGGAGTACGCGCCGACGCCGTCACCGCGGATGCCGGAACGGCCGTGCACGTTCTTGTAGTAGTCCCAGGTGAGCGCGGCACCGTAGTGCGCGTCGGCGCCGGCGGTCTCCTTGTTGGAGGGCAGTCCGTTGCCCCAGACGTCGGTGCTGTTGGTGAACAGCGTGCCGGTGCCGGAGGTGCCGCCGTTGAGGTTGTACGTCTTGTGGTTGCCGCGGCCCGTGTCCGTCAGGGTGTAGGACGGGGCGGTGCCGAGCGTGACCTGGCCGCTGTACATGGTGTTGCCGGTGCCGGTGTGGACACCCTCCCACTCGTACAGCTTCTGGCCGGTCCTGGCGTCGGTGACGACGTGCAGCTCGCTCGGCGTGCCGTCGTGCTGGATGCCGCCGACGACCGTCTCGTACGCGAGGACGGGCGTGCCGTTCGCGGCCCAGACGACCTTGCGCGGGGCGCGCTCGGCCTTGGTGCTCTTGGAGCCCTCGGCGTTCGCGAGGCCGACCGCCTGCTTCTCGGCGGCGGCCGGGGCGACGGTCGCCGCGGCGGTGTCCACCTTCGTGATGTCGGCGCGGGTGGCCTTGGAGACGGAGGTGGTCGCGCCGGCCTTGGTCTCGGCGACGATCAGGTCACCGCCGAGGACGGGCAGCCCGTTGAGCGTGCGCTCGTAGCGCGTGTGCGTCGTGCCGTCGCGGTCCTGGACCACGTCGCGGACGACCAGCTTCTCCTGCGCGCCGAGGCCGAGCTGCCGGGCCGTCTCGGCGGTGTCCGCCTGCGCGGCCTTGATGAGCGCGGCGCGCTGGGCCGGGGAGAGGTCGGCCGGCAGCTTGCCGGGGTTGGCCTTGCCGGCGGCCTGCGCCTTGGGCGCGGCGCCGAACTGGTCGGCGGTGGCGGTGCCGGTCTGGACGCCGACGGCGATCATGGCGGCGGCAGCGATCAGGGCGCCGGTCGCGGTGGCGCGACGGCTGGGCGTGGATCTCACGCAGACTCCTTTTGCGAGGGGGGTACCGGGTGGCTGGGTGGGCCGCCCGGGCAGAGCAAGCAGAGCTGTGGAGCACGTACGGGTGAACTCGTGAACGCGATTGCGAAGAGCCGGGGGAGAGAGTGACAGGTGTGGACGGTGCCTGTCAGGAGCGCGTCAACAAGTTGACCGGAAATCGTCCGTTGCCCGAAAGGGCGTGTTCGTTAAGCGGACGTTTCACCGGCCATGACCGCGACGCCGTCCGCCGCTCTCCGCAGGCCGAACGCGAAGAGTGACTCCAGGTCCGGCCCGAAGTCGCACTCGTCGACCAGGGAATCGAGCGGGGGAGCGGAACCAGCCGACCGGATCACGCCGCACCGTGGCTTGTTCCTTTCCCTCCGCCCGCCACCGGAGGGGTCCGTCCTCCGGCACGCCCGCACCCCGAAGTCGCCCGCCGGTCCCACCCCTTGGACATGCGGCTGCCAAGGCACGGGCCGTCGGTGCCGATCTCCGGGGCCGCGAGGACGGCAGGGTGCGGGAGCGGCCTCAGCCCACCAGGCTGTCCCGCCAGGCCCGGTGCAGACCCGCGTAACGGCCCTCGCCGCCCACCAGTTCGGCCGGCGAACCGTCCTCCACGACCCGGCCCGCCTCCATCACCAGCACCCGGTCGGCGACCTCGACCGTGGACAGCCGGTGCGCGATGACCACCGCCGTACGGCCCGCGAGCACCGTGTCCATCGCGCGCTGCACCGCCCGTTCGCCCGGCACGTCCAGCGAACTCGTCGCCTCGTCCAGGATCAGGACGGCCGGATCGGCCAGCAACGCCCTGGCGAAGGCGACGAGTTGCCGCTGACCGGCCGAGATCCGGCCGCCGCGCTTGCGGACGTCCGTGTCGTAGCCGTCCGGCAGGCCCGCGATGAAGTCGTGCGCGCCGATCGCCTTCGCCGCCTGCTCGATCTCCGCGCGGCTCGCGTCCGGCCGGCCGATCGCGATGTTCTCCGCGACCGTCCCCGAGAACAGGAACGCCTCCTGCGTCACCATCACCACGCCCCGCCGCAGCTCGGGCGTCGACAGGTCCCGCAGGTCCACGCCGTCGAGCAGCACCCGGCCCTCCGTCGGGTCGTAGAAGCGGGCGAGCAGTTTCGCCAGCGTCGACTTGCCCGCGCCCGTCGCGCCGACCACCGCGACCGTCTGGCCCGCCGGGACCGTCAGGTCGAAGCGCGGCAGCACCTCGCCACCCGTCCGGTACGCGAACCGGACGCCCTCGAAGACCACCTCGCGACCCGGCGCGCCCCCGCTCCGCTCCGGCAGCGGGCGCGGCGCCGCCGCCTCCGGGACGCCCGGCTCCTGCGCGAGCAGGCCCGCGATCTTGGCGAGCGAGGCCGCCGCGGACTCGTACGAGTTGAGGAACATGCCGAGCCGGTCGATCGGGTCGTAGAGCCGCCGCACGTACAGCACGGCCGCCGCGAGCACACCCAGCTCCAGACTGCCGTCCGCCACCCGCCACGCGCCCCACAGACACATCCCGGCCACCGCCGTGTTGGCGACGAGCCGCGAGCCCACCACATAGCGGGCCATCTCGAGCAGCGCGTCGCCGTTGCTCCGCGCGTGCCGGTCGTTCAGGACGGCGAACTCGGCGTCGTTGGCCCGCTCCCGGCGGAAGGCCCGCACCGGCCGGATGCCGTTCATCGTCTCCGCGAACTTCACGATCACCCCGGCGATCGCCGTCGAGCGCTCCGCGAAGACCACGGCCGAGCGGCACCGGTAGAGCCGCACGAGCAGGTACAGCGGCCCGAAGGAGGCCACCGCGACCGCGCCGATGCCCAGATCGAGCCAGAGCAGCACGAGCGAGATCGACACGAAGGACAGGACGACGCCGATGAGTTCCTGCAGACCCTCGGCGAGAAGCTCGCGCAGCGACTCGACGTCGGTGGTGGACCGGGAGATCAGCCGGCCGGAGGTGTAGCGCTCGTGGAAGTCCACGCTGAGCGCCTGCGCGTGCCGGAAGATCCGCCCGCGCAGGTCGAGGAGCACGTCCTGGTTGATCCGGGCCGCGGCCCGCACGAAGACGTACTGCAGCAGTGCGCCGCCCGCCGCGCACAGCAGATAGCCGAGGGCCACGACGACCAGCGGCCCGTGGTCGCCGTCCCGGAAGGCCGGCACGCCCCGGTCGATCGCGTACGCCACCAGCAGCGGACCCGCCTGGAGCGCGGCCTGCTGCACGAGCAGGACGAGCGCGGCGACCGCGACCCGCGCCTTGTGCGCGGCCAGCAGCGAGCGCAGCAGCCGACCGGTGGCGCCGGGGGCGACGGGCAGGTCGTCCTGGTCGAAGAGGTCCGGCCGGTGGGCGGTGCCGGGGTCCGGGGCCTGGGCGGTGCCCGGGTCCGGGGTCTTCGCGTCCGGGCGGTGGGCGGTGCCGGCGTCCGGGGCCTCCGCGTCCGGGCCGTGACCGGTGCCGGGGTCCGGGGCCTGGGCGGTGCCCGGGTCCGGGGTCTTCGCGTCCGGGCGGTGGGCGGTGCCGGCGTCCGGGGCCTCCGCGTCCGGGC